>CAXNDW010000016.1:0-14933 GCA_964201405.1 Candidatus Planktophila sp. | reverse complement strand
GGCTTCCACGCATCGGCAACTAGCTTGTCCACCCAAATCTGTGGAGCAACATTGTTTGCTTCAGCGGTGCGCATAACTTTCTGACCGTGTTCATCTGTTCCAGTTAAGAACCACACTGATTCGCCCTTTTGACGATGCCAACGGGTAAGCACATCTCCGGCAACTGTTGTGTAGGCATGCCCGATATGTGGGGCATCGTTGACGTAATAGATCGGCGTCGTTAAATAGAAGGACTTGGTCACTGGCTCATCTTATTCGCATCGACCACAGCGGCATAAACAAGGCGTTTTGCGATGCCAAACTCTTCGGCGACCGTTGCAATCGCCGCCTTTCGATCCATACCGGCAGACTCAAACTCACGAACTCGACCGACCATGTCTGCTGCGGTCAAAGATGCCGAGTCGGTTATAGCGCCCGCAATTACTAATGTGATTTCACCCAAAACCTCATTATTGCTAGCCCAAGTAGCAAGCTCGCTAAGAGTTCCGCGAATTGTCTCTTCATATCTCTTAGTCATTTCACGGCAGATAGCTGCGCGCCGTTCTGTGCCAAAGATATTGACGCAATCTGTTAATGAATCAACCAGTCTGTGGGGTGCTTCAAAGAAAACCATCGTGCGCTCTTCAAAGCGAAGCTTTTCAAATGTTGCGAGTCGAGCACCTGCAGTACGTGGAGGAAAACCTTCAAAAGAAAAACGATCTGTTGGTAAGCCAGACAAAGCAACCGCCATCGTCACCGCGCTTGGTCCCGGAATTACGGAAACCTCTACGCCTTCTGCAATTGCATCACGCATCAGTCGAAAACCTGGATCACTGATCGTTGGCATGCCTGCATCTGAAACTACTAAAACCGTTGCACCACTCTTAAGTTCAGCCAAGAGCTCGCGAGTTCGCTCCTCTTCATTGCCTTCGAAAAATGACAGGATGCGTGCGGTAAAGGTGAGCTCTAGATCGGCACACAAGCGATGAAAACGTCGCGAATCTTCTGCGGCGATAATAGATGCTGTTTCGATCGCGCTTTTGAGACGGGTGCTTGCATCCCCAGGATTGCCCAAAGGGGTTGCTGCCAAAATGAGCGTCATGGGGTAATCCTCTCAGTAAACGCGCTTACTCTTGTCCTATGGCCGCAGCAATAGCCCCGATACTCATCGCGCTAGCCTCATTTGTGCTGCGCCTAGTAAATCTTGGCTCTACCAAGGGCTACATCTTTGATGAGGTTTATTACGTTGATGGAGCTCGAGATTTACTGAAATACGGCGTTGAAGTAAGTGGCGCTAACCCTGAATTCATTGTTCACCCCCCTATTGGAAAGTGGCTAATTGCAGGGGGTATAGCGATATTCGGAGACAACGAATTTGGGTGGCGCTTTGCAACCGCCCTTATTGGCACCCTTTTGATTTTAGTTTTTGCTCGATTGGTTCACATACTTTTTTATTCACCTCTGCTTACCTGTCTTGGTGCTGCATTAATGGCGCTAGATGGTTTATTGCTGGTGCACTCTCGAACCGCATTACTGGATTTATTCTTAACCTTCTTTGTAGTTGTCGGCGTTTTATTGTGGCATAGGGATAAACACTGGTGGGCTGGACTTGCATTTGGATTAGCACTTGGTTGCAAATGGAGTGCGATCTACTTTATTGCCGTTATCGCATTAGTGTCGGTCTATCGCATATTAATTCAGATGGACATTAGATTTGCGGTAAAGCCTTTGCTTACCAAGTTTGCACAGTTTGGTTTACTGCCGGTTGCTGTTTATGTCACTACATGGTTTGGATGGTTCTTATCTGATCGCGGTTGGGATCGACAAAGTTCATCTAATCCATTAATTGCATGGTTCAACTATCACACTGAGATGTTAAATTTTCATACTGGTTTAACAGAGTCTCACCCATATCAAGCCAATCCATGGAGCTGGTTAGTCATGGGTAGGCCAACATCATTTTTCTATGACTCGCCATCTGATTGCGGAAGCAAAAGCTGTGCTCGAGAAGTTTTGGCGCTTGGTACACCAATTTTATGGTGGATCGGAACAATTGCGATTGCAGTTGTGATTGGATTTTGGATTAAGTCTTTGCTCAACCGCTCAGTTGATTCAGTAGCAAATATTGTTATGTTAGGAATCGTTGCAGGATATTTACCATGGTTTGCAATGCAAGAGCGAACCATGTTCTCTTTTTATTCGATTGTAATCCAGCCATTCATGATCTTGGCTATTGTGTATTGCGCAAAGCTATTGCTAAATAGTGGCCTTAAGCCAATGGTTTCTCAATCAATTGTGGGGGGTTTGTTTGCCCTCGTACTACTGTGCTTTATCTACTTCTTGCCTTTGTATACCGGCCAAACCATCACATACGATCAATGGAAAATGCGTATGTGGTTTGATTCTTGGATCTAATTACTCGTTAGCTGCGCGAGCTTGATTCAAACGCTCAACAGCTTCATCTGCTAGTTGCTGATCAAAGATTTGATCACGTGATGGCGAAACGGCAGCTAGCGCTTCGCGCTCAAGACGCTCTTGTTCTTCGCTCCATTGGCCAGGAATTGTCAGATCGAGTACTCGCTTTGGAACAACAGCCTTTGGTGCGTTGACATACGTTGGAACAGGAATCTCTGTTGGCTCCCATGCATTTCGTACTGCGGCTGTACCTTGAGGCAAAATTACAACACCTTTAAGTTCGCGCTCAGATAGCGGGATCCAATGTTCGCTGCTTGGTTTTGGTTGAACAACATCTGCAAGATTTGTATTTGAGACACCTGAATTTTGACGGCTGAGTTGTTGCACTCGACGCTTCTGCAACTGCTCACCATTCGTATTCCGACGAACATGTGCGATGTAAATCAATAAAGCAGATGCTGGCACTAGCGCGTAAATAAATGGCATTGAGTTCATGGCTCCACCTACAATTGTCGAAACAAGTGAGAAAGTAATGAGTAAGAAAGTAATTCTTCGGCGAAGAAGTGTTTGTCGATTTTTAGCTTCTTGATCTAAATCAATGTGAATCGATCCACCTGCAATTGAAGCGTAAGGTGATTGACTTGCAACAACTCGAAGTGCACCTTTAAAACGCTCGACCGACTTTCCGGAGAACTCATTGCGGTCATGGATCCAACGGGGTGCGAAATATGCGACCCACATTCCAATGATCGCAATATAAATAAGTCCCGAAGTCATGATGGATAAATCTAAAGGTAGGGGTGAGGATTTTCTGGGATTTAGAGGCTACTTGATCGCAGAATTTTCCCTAACAAATGTGATGTGGTCTCGCCATTGTCCATCGATGTGTAGGTAACGGGGCCGCTCTCCTTCAAAAATGTATCCAGCTTTTTCGGCGACTCTGCGAGATGAGGCATTTTCAGGACGCAGATTAATCTCGAGGCGGTGAAGCTTTAACTCCTCAAATGCATACCGAGTAAGGATTTCGACGGCTTGTGTTGTGTATCCACGGTTGGCGAAGTTGCGATCGATCCAATACCCAATATGTCCGCCGCGCATAGCGCCATACATAACCCCGCCCAAAGTAATCTGGCCGATCAACTGAGATTGGTGCCAAATGGCAAATGACAGGGACCGCCCGTTACGCGCTTCATAATTCAATATCTTTACCATCTCAAAAAATGATGGCAGCTGCTTATAACTTTCCTCATCTGAGTTCGGAATCGTCGCCTCCCAAGGCGATAACCACTCTCGATTTTCTACACGCACCTGATTCCATTTGGCTCTATCTCTGAAGCGCAATGGGCGAAGGAGAATCTCTTGACCTTTAATCTCAATGGGCCATTTGCTCTTCATGAAATCAGATGTAGCGACGCTCGAGAACTACTACAGTCACCTGATCGCCAGTCTTAAGGCTGGTATCTCCTTCGGAGACTGCGATAAATGCATTGGCATCTGAAAGAGTGGATTGTTCATCTTGATTTTCAAGTGGAACAACTGAGTTGCCATCTTCGGCTAAGACAGCTCGAATATATGAGCGAACGCCTGGAGCGGATTCAATTGGCTTTTCCAAAGCAGCTTTTACAGATGGTCGGTGAATAGTCCCCGCCCCAAGCATGGTGCGAATCATTGGGCGCACAAAGAGTTCAAAGGAGATGTATGAGGAGATTGGATCGCCAGGGAGGGTGACGACAGGTGTTTTGTCTGGTCCGATTGTTCCAAAGTTATGGCGACCACTTGCTTCAATCGCCAAATCAACGGTCTTGATTTCACCTAGGCCTGAAAGGGTGCGTGTAATCAAATCAAATGAATCGTCGTGACGCTCTCCGCTAATAATGATCAGATCTGCACGGACCAGTTGATCTTCAATAACTTTCTGAAGTTGTTCCTCATTATCTGGAATTGAGTGAACCCGATATGCAACCGCACCGACTTCACGAACTGCCGTTGTGAGCAACCAAGAGTTGGTTTCATATTCATCACTCGCATTTTTCAGCGGCTGTCCTGGCTCAACTAAATCTGGACCAGCAGATAAAACAACAACTCGCGGATGTGGTCGGCTAGGTAGATGATCTCGACCAATTGACGCTGCCAACCCGATTTGAGTTGAGCGAATACGAACGCCTTCACGCAAAACTAAGCGATCACCTGCATAAATATCTGAGGCCAAGGTTGCGCCATGTGCATCCAATAGTGGCATCTCAAAGGATTCGAGGGGTTTGCAGATGGCTAGTAATGAGGTTAGAAACTCATCTACCCGTGTGTGTTCTGACATAATCGAACCCTACTTGTTGAACAGTTTGATCTTTGGGATTTCACGGGAGATTTAAATGACAGATCAAAAAGCCACATTACGGGAACGTGCTCGCCGGGAGCGGTTACAGAAGTTCATACCCTCAAACTTTAATGTCATTGTGCAAGCTCCTGAAATAAAGTCAGCGACAACAATCGCCTCATATATCTCCTACGAGTATGAACCCAGCACCGTTGAGGTCAATGAAGCTTTCCTGAGAAGTGGGAAAATCCTGGTTCTTCCTCGAATCAATGGAGATCAGTTGGAGTGGGTGAGGTGGGATGGAGATCCTGCCAAGTTGTTAAACAAGAAAAAGATCTCAGAGCCCGTAGGTGATGCAATTACAGATCTATCAGATATTGGAGCTGTAATTGTTCCCGCCTTAAGAATCGATCAATCAGGGTTTAGATTGGGACAAGGCGGTGGGTATTACGATCGCGCGCTTCCACATTTGAATGCTTGGAAAATTGGTCTGGTCTATGCAGGCGAACTATCTAGTGAAGGGCTTCCACATGAAGCCCACGATATGCCATTAGATGCAGCGGCTACACCTTCGATTGTCGTTCGATTTAATCGCTAGTTTTTAACTGTTTGGAAGGTTGCGTGCCATCACGATTCGCTGAATCTGATTGGTACCTTCATAAATCTGAGTCAACTTTGTATCGCGCATCATGCGTTCAACTGGATAGTCGGTGACATATCCATATCCGCCCAGAACTTGAATCGCATCCTGAGTCACCTTCATCGCCATATCACTTGCAAAACACTTGCTAGCTGCTGAGAAGAATCGAAGATCGCGTTCACCATTTTCGCTCTTGATTGCGGCGGAATAGGTTAACAAACGTGCAGCTTCAATATTCATTGCCATATCCGCGAGCATGAATTGAACCGCTTGGAAATCAAAGATTGGCTTACCAAACTGATGGCGCTCATGTGCATACTTAGTTGCAACATCTAATGCACCCTGCGCAAGACCTAATGCTTGTGCAGCGATTGTGATTCGAGTGTGATCTAAAGTGTTCATGGCAAGTGCAAAGCCTTGGCCTACCTCGCTAATTCGACGGTCATCACTTAATTGAACATTGTCGAAGTAAACCTCACGTGTTGGCGATCCACGCATACCCATCTTTTTTTCTGGTGAGCCAAAGGAGACACCTGGGTCAGATTTTTCAACCACAAAAGCGGTAATGCCTTTTGAGCCAAGAGATGGATCTCCTTGCGCAATTACTGAATAAAACTCTGATTCGCCTGCGTTTGTGATCCACTTCTTGCTTCCATTGAGGATCCATCCATCCCCTGAACGTTCCACCTTTGTTCGCAAAGCAGATGCATCAGATCCAGCTTCTGACTCTGATAGACAGTAAGAGAACCCTTCTCCCTTTACTAAGCGTGGAAGCCAACGTTTCTTTTGCTCATCATTTCCACCCAAAATTAATGGAACTGAACCTAGTTTGTTAACCGCTGGAATCAAAGAGGAAGAACCGCACACACGTGCTACCTCTTCAATGATTAATACAGCTGCTAAAGCATCTGCACCATCTCCGCCAAACTCTGTAGGAACATGTGCTGCGTACAATCCATTTTTTACAAGTGCGTTCTTGGCCTCAACTGGAAAACGGTGCTCTTCATCGACGGCTTGAGCAAATGGTGCAATCTCTTTTTCAGCAAGCGCACGCACACTAGTGCGCAACTCCTTGTACTCTGCAGGCAGATCAAACAAGTTTTCCATCAGGGCTCATTCCTATCGCGCTTTGATAATTCCTGTAAATACTGATTGTAATTGGCTAGATCATCAGGCTGACCCATAGCCGCTTGGCGAGCGGTATTGCGATCAATCCTCTTTGCCTCACGAGAATCATCTCGCATCCAATTGATAAATGTCGCCACCAAAGCAATCAGGATTGGGATCTCGCCCATAGCCCAGCCAATAGAGCCACCGAGCTTTTGATCGGCTAAGTAATCGGTCAACCATGGAGTCTGGAGCGAGGCGTAAAAACCCTTATCAATGAGGGTTGAAGTAGACATCAACGCCACTGAGAAAAATGCATGAATGCTCATTGCCGCAAACAAAATCACGATCTGAACGAGGTGATGCACTCTGCGGGGGTTGGGATCAACTCCAATGATAATAAAGAAGAATAAGAAGCCAGCGGCGAGGAAGTGAAGACTCATAAACAAGTGGCCGACATGGCTCTGCATCAAAACTGCAAAGAGGTCGGTGAAATAGAGAGCGAACAGGGAGCCATCAAATATTGCTAATGCCACGATTGGATTAGTTATAACTACGCCATACCTTGAATGCAACGCAGCCAGTAAAGAGCCTCGCACACCGCGTTCGTCAGGTGTTCTGCCTTGCGGCAATGTTCGTAAAGCTAATGTCATTGGTGCACCAAGAACTAAGCCAATCGGTGCAATCATTCCCAGAACCATGTGAGAAATCATGTGATACGAGAATGAGAACTGTGCATACACACCAAGTCCGCCGCTTGTTGCAAAATCAATTGCGGTAATTCCTAGAGCAAAGGCCACTGTGCGTCCAACCGGCCATTTGTCACCACGCTTAGTTAGTACAACAACACCCTTTACATACAGAGCTACCATCAAAACTAAAATGCCAATCATCAGTGCGTTTGGCTCGTAACTAAAGAAAACTCGTGACCATGTCGGTGCAGGTGGTGTTGAAACTCCAACTATCGATAGAGCTGCGTTGAACTCTTGATTTCCAGGACGATCGGGTGAAGAGCTAGTTGATAGCCATGTTCCCATGACAACTGTTACCAGCATAATTGCTGCTTCTACACAGATGAGTCTGGCAAATCCCAACCAATTGATTGTGGATTTGTTTGCAAGCGTTTTACGGTGAAGAAAACCAATGTAGAGAAGAGCAATGGTTGCCACAATCTTTACAATTACTAGCGATGCATAACGTGAATTCCAGGCATCGGCAAAGTTCAATCTGGCCCATGCATTTACGGCACCGCTGGCTACAACAGCAATTGCCGCCCATAAAGCTAACTGGCTAAAGCGAGGTACCGCCACCGGGCGATCAAGTGGTGAGAGAAAAGCTATTGCAATAACGCCACCGACCCATAATGAGATTGCAATAACGTGAATGACAAGAGAGCCAATTACCAGCGAGTGAGAGCCGCTAGAAGCGGCATGGCTCTCAAAGACTGGTGCGACTAGTCCAGCAATAGACAGCGCAAAAAGAATAATAAGAGATTCGATTTTGCGTATAAAGAAGGAGAAGATCAGAGCAACTGTGGCGACACATGCCTGGAAGGCCAAATACTTACCCAGAGAGATCTGAGTGATGAAAGATCTGATGACCGTTGTGTCCAAAGCATCCGAAAGAGTTGTTCCGAGGATCTGTGCCAAGGTGAAGAGGATTGTTCCGAATGCGCCGACGACCCAGATGACAGCGGAGATTTTTAGGAGTCGGCGAAGTTTTTCCCCAGAGGTTGAGAGAAATCCATCTTTATTAACTAGAAGAAAGGCCATCGCCAAGAGTGAGCCAATGACGGAGATTCCACCAACAAGGTTAAGAAATTTAAAACTAGTTGCTAGAAGATTCATCGATTGGTAAATAGCTTGCGTGCATACAGTGATAGCCCAACTGTTACACCAACTGCAAGTATGAGAAGGAGAATTATGAAGAGATTAGTACCCCAACTACTGCTTGCAGGAGATTGCGAGACTGTTGGTTCTGGGGTTGGAGTCTCTGGTGCAATTGTGCTGGGGGCTTGGTACTTAAAGCGGTAACTACCTTCAAGCGGAGCATCTGCTTCAGCAAACAATAAGTAAGTAACGGTGTAAAAACCTGATTCAGTTAATGGCATCAATCCGACCGTTGCACTGACATCAGTAACCATGATGGTTCCATCGTCGACACGAACGCCTTTGGGATCTGTAACTGTAATTTCATTTGCATCTGCCAACAGTGGAAGCTGTCCAGTAATTGTCACGCTGGTCGGGGAAACTGACAATGTGGATCCGCTCATGGGTGAGGTGCTGACCAATGAGTTAGCAAATGACGCACTTGTTCCCAAAAAAGTAAGTAAAAGTAGTAATGCACTACCCGATGCGAACTTCCTCACATTTGCCTTTCTAGAAGCACCAAGGAAGTGCCTCAATTCGCGCCAATCTTCTCACCTCTTTAGACTAAGCACATAGCCCAACCGAGGGTTTTAGCCAGAAGAGGAGTCGTGATGCCTACATATCAATATGCATGTACCGCCTGCGACCACCAATTTGAAGCTATTCAATCCTTCTCAGATGACTCTCTGACTGTTTGCCCAGAATGTAAGGGTGAAATTAGAAAGGTGTACACCGCGGTTGGTGTCGTGTTCAAGGGGTCGGGGTTTTATAAAACAGATTCAGCTAAAAAAGAAACACCAAAGAGCACGCCTGCGCCAACACCTGCGCCTAAGGCTGATTAACCCTCGTGATGTGGCGGTCTATCTGACTTCAACTCTTCTTCGCGCTTAGCTTGTTCGGAGGCAGCATCCAGATCAATTTCATCTGAAGTTACCTTCGGGAAGAGATCGCTCATAACCCTAATTCTACTACCGTTTGAAATCTTTTAACTACTAAGAAAAGAGATATAAATGTTTGAAAAGCTTGGCCACCTAATCTTTAAGCGCAGAAAGAGCGCAGTGATTCTATTTGTTGTTGGAATTCTGGTTGCTGGTGGATTTGGCTCATTGGCGTTTAGTCGTCTCGATTCAGGTGGATATAGCGATCCAAAAAGCGACTCTTACAAGGTGTATGAATACTTGACAGAAGAGTTAAAGCTTTCAGACCCAGCGGTTGTAATTATTGTTGATTCAGGTGCCACCGATGTGACTGATCCGTCAGTGGCACAAAAGGGTATTGCGCTGGAAAAGAAGATTGCACAAGAAGAGGGTGTGACAAAAACACTTTCTTTCTGGACCAGCGGTGGCGAAGCAACTTTGAAATCAGCTGATGGCAAAGCTGCTTACATCCTTGTGTACGGCGATGGTGAAGCCTTTACTCCAGAAAGCCAGGAGCTCGGAAAGGTGATGCAGCAAAAATATGATGGCTCTTACAAAGGTTTAACTCTGTACGCCGGCGGCGTTGGAGTTGTTGGCCACGCGATCACCAAAAAGATTTCCGATGATCTGAAGATCGCTGAGCTCATTTCAATTCCGTTGACCTTTATTTTGCTAGTCCTTGTCTTTGGAGCTTTGGCGGCTTCTGCGATGCCATTAATAGTTGGCGTAGCAGCGATTTTGGGTGCATTTTTTATTCTTTATCTATTCACATTGTTTACAACTGTCAGTATCTACGCACTGAATTTAACTACAGGTATGGGCCTTGGCTTAGGCATTGATTACGCACTATTGATGGTTAATCGATTCCGTGAAGAATTACACCGAGGAAAAAACATCGAAGATTCCATAGTCACAACTATGGCTACTGCAGGAAAAACAGTCTTTTATTCCGGAATGACGGTATTGGTAACTTTATTGTCGCTTACTTTCTTTCCCCTGCCTTTCTTGCAGTCATTTGGATATGCAGGTGTATCAGTTGTTGCTCTTGCAGTAATTGGCGCTTTGTTCGGATTGCCTCCAATCTTGGCAATTCTTGGCGATCGCATCGACAAGGGAGTTGTTCGCAAATCTGCGATTACTCCAAGGGAAGATGGCCGTTGGGCGCGGACTGCGCGTCTGGTAATGAAACGTCCAGTGAGCGCAGTACTTGTTTCACTTGTGATTCTTGGTGTGATGGCAGCTCCAATAACTGGGATCAAATTTTCTCAAGGAGATTCTCGTATGTTGCCAGCAGATAACAAGGCAGCTTTTGCAACTGCGCTACAAGCTGAGCGTTTTCCAGGACAGACTGGTACTCCAATTGAAATCATCATTATTGATGGCGCAGATAAATTAGAAGAGATTAATACCTACACCCAAAAGCTTGGTCAAACCGCAGGAATCGTTGGAGTAGTTCCACCGGCAGTTATCGGAAAAGATGTGCGAGTGGTTGCATATCAAGCGATGCTTCCTCGAACTCCTGAATCACAAGAGTTGATTCAAAATGTTCGAAGCATTGAATCCCCCGAAGGAACTTTGGTCGGTGGAGTCGCCGCTGATTACACAGATTCACAAAACGGTATTTCACGCACATTGCCGTGGGCTCTTGGGTGGATTGTTCTCAGCGTTCTTGTTTTAATCTTTGTCTTTACCGGATCAATCATTTTGCCAATCAAGGCTGTGATTCTCAACTTCCTTTCACTTGGTGCAACGATGGGTGTACTGACTTGGGTATTTGTTGATGGAAATCTTCAGTGGCTTGTTGGTTCATTTACAGTAACCGGAACGCTGGATACTTCAATTGTCATTCTGATTGCCGTCGTCGTGTTTGGTCTTTCGATGGATTATGAGCTCTTCTTGCTTTCACGCATCCGCGAAGAACACCTTGCCGGTAAGTCAAATGTTGAATCAGTTGCTGTGGGACTTCAGAGGTCTGCACGAATTATCACTGCGGCAGCAGTCTTGTTGGCAGTGGTGTTCGGTGCATTCGTTACCAGCGGTGTCACATCAATCAAGACAATGGGATTTGGTGTTGCATTAGCTGTACTTCTCGATGCAACGATTGTTCGTGGCCTCTTAGTGCCAGCCTTGATGCGCCTATTCGGCGAAAACAACTGGTGGGCACCTAAGTGGATGCAGCGATTTACCTTGCACCACTAATCTCGCGTACCCTTAGGCCATGGATCTAATCGCTTCCCTGCAATGTGCAGATCAGCCTGGCATCGTTCATGCGATGACATCAGCGGTTCTTGCCTGTGGTGGAAACATTATTGAGAACCAGCAGTTCACTGATCCGACAACTAATCAGTTTGTGATGCGTACCCGATTTGAGACAGCACAAGGAATCGATGGGGCTCACAAGAGTTTGAATGAGGGACTTTCAAAGTTCAATCCTTCTTTACATATTCGGCCAACAGCACAAAAGCCCCGTGCTTTGGTGATGGTCACGACAGAAAGTCATTGCTTACGCGACCTTTTGTATTTAGAAGAGTTGGGCGAACTAAACGTTGAGATTCCTTTAGTTATCTCTAATCGCGAGGATCTACGCTCTTTGGTGGAATCTCACGGTGTTAAATTCCTATTCTTGCCGGTAACTTCAGATACAAAGGCATCGCAAGAGGCAGAGATTCTGAAGCAAATCGAAGCACTAAGTATTGATTTTGTTGTCTTGGCTCGTTACATGCAGATTCTTTCTGAACAGTTCTGCAACACAATGCCAGGAAAGATCATCAACATTCATCACTCATTCTTGCCAGGATTTAAAGGCGCAAAGCCATATCACCAAGCCCATGAGCGTGGTGTAAAAATCATTGGTGCATCTGCGCACTTTGTTACAAGTGATTTAGATGAGGGCCCAATCATTGAACAAGATGTTGCACATGTAACCCATAACGCAACACCTGAAGAGTTAATTGCGATCGGTCGCGACATTGAGCGCAGAGTTTTAGCAAAAGCGGTCAAGTTCTATGCAGATGACAAAATTTTTATTGTTGGTAAAAGGACAGTTGTTTTCTCTTAACTTGCCTTTAATCCATGGTGTCCCCGGCGGGAGTTGAACCTGCGACCTACCGCTTAGGAGGCGGTTGCTCTATCCACTGAGCTACGGGGACCTTTCGTTGTAATTACTTCATAACAATGCCCAATCTTGTCATGAAAAAGACGATGCCTTGTCATGAATAAAGTGAACAGGTAGACTTCCAAATCTAACGAAAAGGAAGTTATTCCCTCATGAGAGGCCAACAATGAAGGCGCTAGTTATAGGCGCGGGCGGAGTTGGCAGAGCTATTGTCAATATCGCATCACGTAAATCATTTATTACTGAGATGGTTGTCGCTGATCGAACTCTGTCACGCGCGGAAGAAGCAGTTACCCGAGTCAAGGATTCACGATTTTCAGCAGCGGAGGTGAATGCTGCTGAACTGGAGGATATCCGTGCGTTGATTCGCAAGGTAAAGCCTGATGTTGTAATTAACGCTGTAGACCCACGTTTTGTTATGCCAATTTTCTTGTCATGCGAAATCGAAAATACAAATTACATCGATATGGCGATGTCACTGTCACGTCCCCACCCACATTATCCAAACTCTGAAACCGGCGTAAAGCTTGGAGATGAGCAGTTTGCACGTGACTGGAACTGGGGAGAGCGACAGATTTACGCTCTCGTTGGAATGGGTATCGAGCCAGGTATGAGCGATGTCTTTGCACGTTACGCCGAAGATCATCTCTTTAGCCGAATTGATTCATTCACAATCTTTGATGGCTCGAACTTAACAGTTGAGGGCTACGACTTTGCTCCATCATTTTCAATTTGGACAACAATTGAAGAGTGCTTAAATCCTCCATTGGTTTGGGAGGATGGCCGCGGTTGGTATACGACTGAACCATTTAGCGAAATCGAAGTATTTGAATTCCCTGAAGGTATTGGGCCTGTTGAGTGCGTAAATGTTGAGCATGAAGAGGTTGTACTAATTCCACAGAAAGTTGATGCAAAAAAAGTTAACTTTAAGTACGGACTCGGTGCACAGTTCATTACAACCTTGAAGACAATTCATATGTTGGGAATGGATCGTAAAGACCATGTAGATGTTCAAGGCATTCAGGTTTCACCTCGTGACCTACTTGCTGCGGCTCTTCCTGATCCTGCAACACTTGGTTCACGCATGAAGGGCAAGACTTGTGCAGGCGCACTTGTTAAGGGTCTTAATAAAGAAGGTAAGCCATACGCCTGTTACATGTATAACGTGGTTGATAATGAGTGGTCGATGGCTGAATACGGCGATCAAGCTGTTGTTTGGCAGACCGCAGTCAACCCAGTTATCGCAATGGAACTGATTCACAAGGGCATTTGGAAGCCAGAAGGTGTTGTTGGACCAGAATGGTTTGATGCAAAACCTTTCTTGGATCTACTTCCTTCTTATGGAACTGAGTGGAAGATTCGCGATGAAGATCCTTCAGGAATCATTGTTTGATTAAATGACAAGTACATTCGATGTCGTAGTGATCGGATCAGGTTTTGGTGGTTCGGTCTCTGCGCTTCGATTGCGCGAAAAGGGTTATTCGGTTGCAGTGCTTGAAGCTGGGCGTCGTTTCGAGGACAAGGATTTTCCTAAAACTTCATGGCGATTAAATAAGTTTCTCTTTGCACCAAAACTTGGTCTTTATGGGATTCAGCGTATTCATGTTCTGCCCGATGTTTTGATTCTCAGCGGCGCAGGTGTTGGCGGCGGTTCGCTGGTCTATGCCAACACCTTGTACCAACCTGGCGATGATTACTTTAATGACAAGCAGTGGGCCTCCATTACCGATTGGAAGAAAGAGCTTGAGCCTTGGTTTGATCAAGCGCGACGTATGTTGGGAGTGACTGAAAACCCATACTTTTCAAATAGTGACCAGGCGATGAAGGATGTTGCCACAGAGATGGGCGTTGCTCATACCTTTCAAATGGCACCGCTTGGAGTTTTCTTTGGAGAAGGTAAAGGAGTCTTATCTAAAGATCCATTTTTTGGTGGAGTAGGTCCAGATCGAAATGGTTGTCAGCAATGCGGTTCATGTATGACCGGCTGTCAATTCAATGCGAAAAACACCTTGCCCAAGAATTACTTAGGGCTTGCAGAGTCTGCAGGTGCACAAGTTTTCCCAATGACTACAGTGACAAAAATTCAGCAGAAAGAAGATGGGCGGTGGAAAATCACAACCACCAAGACAAATGATCCATTTGGATCAAGAGGTAAGAGCTTCTTCGCTAAAGAGGTAATTGTTGCTGCAGGTACATATAACACCCAGAAACTGCTACATAAAATGAAGGATGCAGGCGTTTTACCGCTGTTATCAGATCGATTAGGTGAACTTTCAAGAACTAATAGCGAAGCGCTCACTGGGGCGATGATGAAAAACACAGATATAGATTTCAGCCAAGGCAGCGCAATTACATCCTCATTCTTTCCTGATGAGCACACCCACATTGAACCTGTTCGTTATGGCAAAGGCAGCAACCTAATGGGATTACTTCAAACGATTATGACTGATGGCAGTTCATCAAAGTTACGTCGCAAGCAATGGTGGAAAGCATTTCTTGCAAACCCCTCTCTCTTGAAAAAGATTCTTGATGTTCGCAAATGGAGTGAACGCACAGTAATTGCGCTGACTATGCAAAA
>CAXNDW010000015.1:0-16062 GCA_964201405.1 Candidatus Planktophila sp. | reverse complement strand
TCTTAATTCTTGGAGTCTCTTAACCATGGAAGGCTCCGAAGGTGGGGATGCATCTGAACTACGTCAAGCACTCGATGCCTTACTAGGGTTATTGCTTTAACTATCCTTTTGTCTGCGCAAATATCTCTCGAACTCTTTAGCAATGCTATCTCCTGAAACATCAGGAAGTTCTGCAGCATCCTTGCTCTCCTCAAGAGCCTTTACATACTCTGCTACCTCATTATCTTCGGCAGCTAAATCATTGACATCTTTTTCCCATGCGTCCGCCGCCTCGGGTAAGTCAGATAACGGTATTGAAATATCAAGGAAATCTTCGAGGGTATTAATTAAGGCAAGGGTTGCCTTAGGGGAGGGTGCATTGGATGCGTAATGTGGAACCGCTGCCCATAATGAGATCGCATCTATTCCGCGTCGCATGCAACCATCTTGAATGATCCCCAATATTCCTGTCGGACCTTCATATTTGGAAACTGAAACACCTAAACGCGCAGAGATGGATGGGTGAGCACCTGTGCCTGTCACTGTTATCGGGCGTGTGTGTGGAGTATCTGCCAGGAGAGAGCCCAAGGTAACAATCAACGAAACCTCTAAATCATCAGCAAGATCCAAAAGATCAGAGGTGAAACTCTTCCAACGCATGGAAGGTTCAACGCCAGTGACTATCACCAAATCTCTGGCCATCGATGGAATCGATAGACCAAAGACTTGGGTGGTGGGCCAGGTGATGCTGCGTATCTGACTCTCATCTATAGATACAACAGGCCTATTCACCTGAAAGTCGTAATAATCCTCGGATTCAACATCTGCAATCAGTTCAGGTACAACATCATCACTGATGTTGCGCCATCCCGATAACAAGTGTTCTACCGCACCTGATGCCGCCTCAGCTGCATCATTCCAGCCAGAAAATGCCATAACCATGACTGGATTTCGCAGTAGAGGAATCTGATGAATCTCCATGAAAGCAACCTTAAGGTAACCTTGGGCAAATGAGTACTCCATCTAAACAACCCGGGTTACTGCGCACAACCTTGGCACAGCGGGTTGTTGTTGCTGATGGGGCTATGGGAACGATGCTTCAGGCCGCTAACCCCACCCTCGAGGATTTTCAAAACCATGAGGGTTGCAACGAGATACTCAATGTCAGCAGACCAGACATAGTTCGATCGGTCCATGATGAGTACTTAGCTGCTGGAGTAGATGCGGTTGAAACAAATACCTTTGGTGCGAACTGGTCCAATTTGGCAGATTACGGGATTGAAGATCGAATTTACGAGCTTGCATTTGCTGGCGGAAAAATAGCTCGAGAAGCAGCGGACTCTTTCTCAACAAAGGATAAGCCCCGTTTTGTTTTAGGCTCTTTGGGTCCAGGCACAAAACTTCCCAGCCTCGGTCACACCTCTTATGAGAATTTAAAGATCGCTTATTACACAGCAGCAAAAGGTTTATCTGATTCTGGGTGCGATGCACTGCTAGTAGAAACATCACAGGATTTATTGCAGGTAAAGGCGGCTGTCAATGGATGCCGTCAAGCTATTAATGAAACCGATCGTGACATCATGTTAATCGCACAAGTCACCGTTGAAACAACGGGAACAATGCTCCTTGGCTCTGAGATCGGAGCAGCGTTAAATACCTTAGAGCCCATGGGTATAGATCTCATTGGACTTAACTGTGCAACTGGTCCAACGGAGATGTCTGAACATCTTCGCTACCTGAGCAAGAATGCAAAGATTGCGATCTCTGTCATGCCAAACGCAGGGCTTCCAGTTCTGGGGGCTAATGGTGCTTCATATCCATTGGGTCCTGAGGAGCTAGCCACAGCTTTAGATGGTTTTATCGATGAGTATGGGATTTCACTTGTCGGCGGCTGTTGCGGAACGACACCTCAACACCTATCTGCTGTCGTCAATAAGGTAAGTGGAAAGAAGATTCACACAAGAACCCCCGCTCTAGATCCCGGAGCCTCATCTTTATACCAATACGTCCCCTTTAGACAGGACAAGACCTATCTTGCAATTGGTGAACGAACCAATGCAAATGGTTCACGTGCATTTAGAGATGCTTTGTTGGAGGAAGATTGGGAAAAGTGTGTTGAGATAGCACGCGACCAAATTCGCGACGGTGCTCACATGTTGGATCTTTCTGTTGATTATGTTGGGCGTGATGGAGCTGCTGATATGAGTCAGCTAGCTTCTCGATTTGCAACCGCAAGCACATTACCAATAGTTCTAGATTCAACAGAGCCTGCTGTATTAAAAGCTGGTTTGGAGCATTTAGGTGGACGATGCGTCATCAACTCTGTCAATTATGAGGATGGAGATGGCCCTACATCACGATTTGCCAAGATCATGCCCTTGGTAAAAGAACATGGCGCAAGCGTTGTTGCATTGACTATTGATGAAGAGGGACAAGCGCGTGATGCCGAATGGAAGTTACGGGTTGCCCGAAGGCTGATTAAAGATTTACATGACAACTGGGGAATGAATGTTGGGGATATTCTGATTGATTGTCTTACTTTTCCGATTGCCACCGGTCAGGAAGAGACTCGCAAAGATGGAATTGAGACAATCAATGCGATTCGGCGGTTAAAGGTTGAATTCCCAGATGTGCAGACCACTTTGGGCGTCAGCAATGTTTCCTTCGGACTCAACGCTGCGGCCCGAGTTGTTCTGAACTCTGTCTTCCTGCATGAATGCGTTCAGGCAGGACTTGATTCAGCGCTTGTTCATCCCTCAAAAATCACACCTATGGCGCGAATTGAAGAACGCCAAAGGCAGGTTGCCCTTGACCTTATTTATGACCGTCGAAGATTTGATGGAGATGAATGTACCTATGATCCGCTTCAAGAGTTTCTTCAATTATTTGATGGTGTTGAACTAGCCACCAGCAAAAATGCACGCGCTGAAGCATTAGCTGCCTTACCTCTCTTTGATCGTCTGCAACGCAGAATTATCGATGGCGAAAAGGTCGGCTTAGAGGATGATCTAAAGGAGGCGATGGCATCTGGCATGCCCCCGCTAGAAATCATCAATAACCACCTGCTTGAAGGAATGAAGGTTGTGGGAGAGCTGTTTGGTAAAGGCGAGATGCAACTTCCATTTGTTTTGCAAAGTGCAGAGGTAATGAAAACTGCAGTAGCTATTCTTGAGCCCTTCATTGAAAAAACTGGCGATGAAGGCCGGGGAACAATGTTGCTCGCAACGGTGAAGGGAGATGTCCATGACATTGGCAAAAATCTTGTTGACATTATTTTAACCAATAATGGATATAGGGTTGTTAATATCGGAATCAAGCAAACAATTAATCAGATAATTGATGGTGCCACGGAATCAAATGCCGATGCGATTGGTATGAGTGGGTTGCTTGTAAAGTCAACTGTGATCATGAAGGAAAACCTTCAGGAGATCACCGCTCGAGGCTTAGATCAAAAATGGCCCATTGTTCTTGGGGGAGCTGCTCTTACACGAGCCTATGTCGAACAGGACCTGGCGGCCTTGTTTCCTGGTGAGGTTCGATATGCACGTGATGCATTTGAGGGTTTGCGACTTATGGATGCGATCATGGCGGTTAAAAGAGGCGAACCGGGTGCAGCGCTTCCAGCTCTTCGTGAGCGCAAGGTAGCAAACACCCGAATTAAAAGCGAAGAGATTGCGATAGATACAAATCGAAGCGATGTTGCCGTTGATGTAGATATTCCAGTACCACCATTTTTCGGTTCACGTGTTGTTAAGGGAATTCAACTCAGCGATTATGCAGGGATGCTTGATGAGCGCGCTCTTTTTGTTGGTCAGTGGGGGTTGAAGGGTAACCGCGGCGAATATGAAACTATGGTGGAAAGTGAAGGTCGTCCTCGTTTACGTTCCCTATTAAATGAGGTTCAGGCAAATGGATGGCTTAATGCTGCAGTGGTTTATGGATACTTTCCATGCTACAGCGAGGGTAATGATCTCGTAATTTTGCACCATGAAGGGGAACTGAAAGGTAAAGAGCGAACTCGCTTTTCCTTCCCTCGCCAAACACGCGATCGCCGTCTATGTATTAGTGATTTTTTTGCATCTAAGGAATCAGGCAAAACAGATGTTGTTGCTTTTCATGTAGTCACAATGGGATCTACCGTAAGCGAGGCAGCTGCAAAGCTTTTTGCCGCTAATAACTATCGTGAGTATTTGGAACTTCATGGTCTTTCAGTCCAGTTGACTGAAAGTCTTGCAGAACACTGGCATGCACGAATGCGTGAAGAGCTTGCAGTCAAGGGGGATGACTCCTCTGATCTGCAGGGAATTCTCGATCAGGGATATAGAGGTTCGCGATACTCATTTGGTTATCCAGCATGTCCTGATCTGGAGCAACAGGTGCAACTATGCGAGCTGTTAGATCCATCCAGAATTGGTGTAGAACTTTCAGAGGAGTTTCAGTTACATCCTGAGCAATCAACCTCGGCAATTATTGTTCATCACCCTGAAGCAAAGTACTTTAACGCGAATTAAGGAATGTATGAGTTTTTTTGAAGCGGTTTTCTTTGACATGGATGGGTTGATGGTTGATTCCGAGCCAGAGTGGCTTCAATCCGAAATCGAAGTAACCCAACCCTACGGATATACCTGGCTTGAAGAGGATCAAATCGCTTGTCTCGGTGGGCCTCTATCCCGCGTCGGTGAGTACATGAGTGAAAAGTGCAATAAGGCTCAATCTCCTGAGTTTTTTACACAAGCGATCATTGATACTCAAGCAGCAAAGATGCGAGGAAATACGCCAACGATGCCTGGTGCTGTTGAACTCGTGCGAGAACTTCAATCCCATGGAGTTAAGACGGCGTTGGTTTCAGCAAGTCCTCGCAATATTGTGGATGCGGTCTTGGACAATCTTGGTCACGATCTCTTTCCATTCTCAATTAGCTCTGATGATGTAGAAAGAACAAAGCCTCATCCAGATTGTTACCTTAAAGCAGCGGCGATTAGTGGTGCTGAAATCACAAACTGCGTGATCTTTGAAGATTCATTAACTGGTATGAAGGCTGCAACATCTAGTGGTGCATTTCTTATAGCTGTTCCTCATCTAGTCGCTTTCGACGAGTCCGCTAAGGTCCGAGTTATCCGCTCATTGGAGCAGATGAGTTATAAAACCTTAACGGAACTTCACAGAGACTTTTCTTTACCCATCTAATTGACGTGGGCGGGACAGATACTCTTGAAGAAACACCAATCACACAAACGTGATGGTTTAGGTGGCCAGTAATCCTTCTCGATCGATATAAAAATATCTTGTGCGACTCGGTGCAGAGTTTTTTCCGCTGATTCAATATCTTTCATCGATGGATTGCTTTTCACAATTCTTCCATCGCCCAAATAGATTAATTGCAAAAGACGGGGAAGAACTCCGGTTGACTTCCAATAAAGCAACGCGTACACCCGAAGTTGGAATAACGCTTTTTCCTCCCAGCCGGGTTTTGGAGATTTACCAGTTTTGTAATCAACTATGCGAACCTCTCCGGTAGGAGCGATGTCTAATCTGTCTACATATCCATGCAAATACACATCTGTGTCAAAATCATTTTCAAGGTGCATCTCGCGATGGGTTGCTTCAAAGGCTGTTGGATTTTCGAGCGTGAAGTAAGTACTCAGAAGTGATGAGGCCCGATCCAACCATTCCTTTTCATTTGTCACCATCTCTTTAAGTTCTGGCTTACCTTCAACTTGTGCGCTCCATCTGGAAGGAAGGAGATCGAAAGCAGTTTGTGGTAAACGATCAGCGCTAGGAAAATCAAAGAGATCCTGCAAAATAGTGTGAACTAAGGTTCCGCGTTCGGCATCTAGCGAAGGTGGCTCAGGTAGTTTCTCGATTTTTCGGTACTTGTAGAGCTGCGGGCAGTTCTCGTACTCACTGACCGCGCTAGGGGAAAGACGCAGTTTCTTTTCATCGCTCACCTGTCTGAAGATACTCGTACTTTCATCAACAATTTCGCCTAAGATGCTCCCGTGTCTAATCTTGGGTATTTCGGAGCTGGCGATCGCATTCAATTGACCGATCCAAAAGGCAAGTTGTATAGCTTCACGATCACGCCTGGAAAAGAGTGGCACACCCACAAAGGCTGGATAACTCATGATGAGTTAATTGGTATGCCAGAAGGCTCAGTTGTAAGCACCACAGCAGGTTTGAAATTCACCGCTTTCAAGCCACTGCTTGCGGATTACGTTTTAACAATGCCACGAGGTGCCACCATCGTTTATCCAAAGGATGCGGCGATGATTATCGGTGTTGCCGATATTTACCCCGGGGCGCGAGTGCTAGAAGCAGGAGTTGGTAGCGGAGCGCTGACAATCTCCCTGTTACGCGCAGCGGGGCCAACCGGCATGGTTCACTCAGTTGAACGCAGATCAGATTTTGCAGATAACGCCCGTTCAAATGTAGATGCTTACTTTGAATCGCCACCCGAGAACTGGTCACTTGTTGTTGGTGATCTACAGGACCAAAACTTTGACTCAGAGTTTGATCGAGTTGTCTTAGACATGCTTGCACCGTGGGAGTGCGTCGATATTGCCGCTCGTGCTCTGCGCCCGGGTGGAGTATTCCTCGCATATGTCGCAACTACTACACAATTATCTGCGACAGCTGAGGCTTTAAAAGAGGATGGCCGATTTACGGAGCCGGAAAGCTCTGAAACTATTGTGCGAGGCTGGCATCATGAAGGCCTAGCTGTTCGTCCTCAACAAAGAATGATTGGACACACGGGTTTCCTTATTCAGAGTCGCAGAATGGCACCTGGCGTAGAGGTATTGGCTCGACGTCGTCGTCCAGCGAAGGGTGCATACGGTGTCTCGGAAGATTGAACGGTTAATCAATCTAACAATCGCACTTCTAGCAACAAAGAGATACCTCACTAAATCCGAGATTTTTTCCTCAGTTGAAGGATATGAGGGAAGCGCTGAAACAAAGGAGAGAATGTTTGAGCGGGATAAAGATGATCTCAGATCCCTTGGAATTGAGATTGAAGTAGGTAGCTTCGACCCATTGTTTAATGATGAAGCTGGGTACCGAATCAAGCAAGAAAAGTATCAATTTGAACTAAGCGATGTAACGCCTACTGAAGTCTCACTCTTATCACTAGCCGCTCAGGCCTGGCAGGAAGCATCCTTTGGAGATGTGGCCCAGAAGGCGCTTTTGAAGTTGCGTTCCATCGGTGTCCCAAGTGATGAGTTAACTATCCCTGGCGCGATTCATAAATTAGATGATGGCGGTCAAGATTTAGCATTGATAAGTAAGGCGATAGCTCAGCATCAGCTTCTTAATTTCACATATCTTGATTCGCAGATGAACCAGGCCGTGCGCAGTATTGTTCCAATAGCTTTATCTGCACGTAGCGGTCACTGGTACTTATCAGGTGTTGATCAAGATGTTCAAGAGATTCGCACCTTCCGAGTAGATCGAATCAAAGGTGAGATTTCAGCCAGCAAAGGACCAAGCGATTTCGAAGCTCCACAAGATTTTGATCTCGCGAAGAGCTTCGCTGATACAACATCACGCGAGTTTGCCCATATCGATGTCCGAAAGGGAAAGGCAGCGGCTCTTCGCGCTCTGGCAACATCAGAGCAATCATTGGGGGAGTGGGACAGTTTGAGGGTCCCAATCTTTAACGCTGATTCACTGTGCTCAATTATTTTGTGGCATGGCGAAGATGCATATATTCAAGAACCTGATTACCTACGAAATCTTGCTATTGAAAAGCTCGCAAAGCTGGTGAAAATTCATGGTTAAGAAGTTCTCAGCACCCCTAGAACGTACCGCACGCCTGCTGGATTTAGTTCCATACATCAGTTCCCATCAGGGAGTTTCGCTGAAAGAGTTATCTTTGATCTTTGGTGTTACTCAAGCACAGATGACCGATGATTTAACCACTTTATGGATGTGCGGATTACCTGGTTATACGCCTCTTGAACTCATGGATCTAGACTTTGAATCTGGTTTTGTCACCATTCATAACGCCGAGACTTTGGCCAAGCCTCGATCTATCACCTTTGAGGAAGGTGCGGCGCTGTTGCTTGGGTTAGATTTATTGCGCTCTTCAATTTCACCGGACAGAAGTGATTTACTGATGTTGATCCAACAACTGTCTTTGCGTTTATCTACCTTAATCAATTTACCTTCTGCTCTGTCGGCAACACCGGCCGCTAATCAACAACACACTTCCGAGATTTTGCGGGCGATTAAATCGAAATCTGGAGTTGAAATCTCCTACCACTCACTTTATAGAGATGAGTTGAGTACACGCAGAATTTATCCGATTGAGGTAATCGAAAGCGATGGACACCAGTACCTCAGTTCCTACTGCTACACAGCATCTGATTTCAGGCAGTTTCGCATCGACCGGATTCAGAGCGCGCAAAGTTTTGTGATTGACGCAGAAATCCCATCTCCTAAATTTGAGGCAACCAGCTTTACATCTTCAATTGAGGTGATCGCTCCATCCCGAGAGATATCTGAACGTTTCAAAGTAGATGAACTGCAAGTGAACTCAACTTTTGAGTTCGAGTCATACTCGCAGCAATGGATTCAGAGGGCTGTGATCGCCTCAGGAGGGGGAGTCTCTTTGAACTCACCCTCAGATATTCGATCGGCAATTGCAACGGTGGCTCAATCGATGCTGGATCGTTACAAAGAGGGCTGAATCCACCTACCCATTCAAAGGGAACTGATGTAACCTAGGCTCAAATATTAGCCAAGGAGTAACTGCTATGAATTTGGGTCCAAGAGAGATCGTCATCCTTCTGATTGTTGTTCTTGTTTTGTTCGGTGCTAAGCGTTTGCCGGATTCAGCCCGCTCACTTGGTCGCTCAATGCGTATCTTCAAGAGCGAAATGAAGGAAATGAAAGCTGACGATGTCGTAATCGAAGAAGACGGCAAAACCGAGAAGTAGATAAATGGCATCTGCAAATGAAGCACGGATGCCCCTTCTTGACCACTTACGCGAATTACGAAAGCGAGTCCTTCGCTCCGTTCTGGCGATTTTGGTCGCCTTTGTCGGAGGGTGGTATTTCTATAACCCAATTATTGCAACCCTAGCTAAACCTGTCTGCGATCTGAAAGCGGCACAAGAGTCTGGCGCAGCAAGTTGCGGGGCTCTATATATCAGCGGAGTTCTCGGGCCGTTGGATCTTCAAATCAAGGTTGCCCTTCTCACAGGCATTATCGTTTCTGGACCTTTTTGGCTGTATCAATTGTGGGCCTTTATAGCCCCTGCGCTTCATAGGAAAGAAAAGCGCACGAGCGTCATGTTTGTAACGGCAGCTACTCCATTTTTTGCAATGGGAGCAACCCTTGGTTATTACATTCTTCCGGTGGCGATAAAAGCTCTCTTTGGATTTACACCCGATTCAATTAGCAACTTGGTTCGATTTGATGATTACTTGGATTTTGTTTTGCGGTTAATCCTCTTTGTTGGATTGGCTTTTGAACTACCTATCTTTCTTCTGACATTTAATCTCATAGGTTTTCTGCGCGGAAAAACAATTTTGCGTCCATGGCGAATTTGGATCTTCGTAATCTTCTTCTTCGTTGCTGCACTTTCTCCAACAGCCGATCCTCTGAGTATGGTGCTTCTATCCGCGCCTCTGATTCTTTTCTATTTTATGGCCGGCATTATCGCTGTATTTGTAGATAAGAGGCGAGACAAGAAACAGGAAATGGTCGAAACCGGCAGCATGACCATTGAAGCACCGACATCAATTAAGGAATAGCCGATAGGGTCATCCCATGTGGGCTTTAGTGATCAATCCTGTCGCAGGACAAGGAAAAGGCACCACCGTTGGGACATATGCTGCTGGATGGCTGTCCCAGAGAAAGATTCCTTACACAATAATTACCGGTAACTCTTCAGTTGCCCTAGCTGACCATTTAAGTGTTTTCATCGAGAAGAATCCTGAATGCAATGGAGTTATAGCGGTGGGGGGAGATGGACTTCTTCACATCATCTTGCAGCGAGTTACTCCAGCTCAAATTCCTTTCACCGTAATTCCCGCGGGAACTGGTAATGATTTTGTACGAACTCTGGGATGGCATCTTGAGGATTTTGATGCTCAGCTCTCTGCCGTCACCACGACTGAGCCAACCCCAATCGATCTTGGATTGGTAGATGGCGAATGGTTTGGCGCGATCTTATCCACCGGCTTCGATTCAGTAGTCAATGAGAAAGCCAACACCCTTCAATGGCCGAAAGGTCCCATGAAGTACAACGCGGCGATCGCAATGGAGCTCCCACGATTTAAGCCTCGTCATTACGAGATAACTCTTGATGATCGAA
Source organism: Candidatus Planktophila sp. (assembly GCA_964201405.1). Taxonomy (GTDB): domain Bacteria; phylum Actinomycetota; class Actinomycetes; order Nanopelagicales; family Nanopelagicaceae; genus Planktophila. The sequence continues at coordinate 5,764 of CAXNDW010000015.1, read as the reverse complement.
CCATCTCGACCGAAGCGATGTTGATAGCGGTATCCAATGGGCGCTCTTATGGCGGTGGAATGTTGGTCTGCCCAAATGCCAATATCGCAGATGGTCTTTTTGATGTCATGATTCTACATCCCGTTTCAAAGATTGAGTTCATCAAGGTTTTCCCACGAGTTTTTGCAGGTACCCATGTCTCTCACCCTGCAGTTGAGATAGTGCGAAGCAAATCTGTGACTATCGAGTCAAAGGCGGTTGCATATGCAGATGGAGAACGCATTGGACAACTTCCCGTTTCAGCGGAGTGCATTCCTGGTGCGATCAGGAGTTGGGTCGCATGACAACACCGGCAGAACGTTACGCAGCAGCCAAGTTGAGGGGTGCGCATCCGGTAACAACTGAGTTTCTCCTTACCTTTGATTTTGAGTTTGATCCCTTTCAGATAACGGCATGTCACGCAGTTGAAGATGGCAAGGGAGTTCTCGTCGCGGCTCCTACTGGAGCTGGCAAAACAGTTGTTGGAGAGTTTGCCGCGTACTTTGCTTTGCAAGCTGGTAAGAAATGTTTCTACACCACGCCCATAAAAGCGCTATCCAATCAAAAGTATTCGGAGTTTGTAGCAAAGTTTGGTGAAGATCGCGTTGGCTTGCTCACTGGCGATACAAGTATAAATGGTGAGGCGGATATCTTGGTGATGACTACTGAGGTTCTTCGAAACATGCTGTACGCAGGGTCAAACACTTTGACCAACTTGGGATGTGTTGTGATGGATGAGGTTCATTACCTTGCCGATAAGTTTCGTGGCGCGGTGTGGGAAGAGGTACTGATCCATCTGATGGAAAGCGTTCAGGTTATCTCGCTCTCGGCAACAGTTTCAAATGCTGAAGAGTTTGGTGAATGGCTAGGTGAAGTACGTGGTGAGACCGAAGTAATTGTCAGCGAGATCCGCCCAATTCCTCTTTTCCAGCATGTTCTTATCGGCAATCGCTTGATGGATCTTTTTGAACAGCCTGGAAAGATCAATCCCGAAATTTTGCAACGGGAACGTGAGGCAATCAGGCGCTCAGCGTTAGGACGTAATCGCAGGGGTCGATTTACCGAGCCTTCTGATCGAATGAGTCGGGCCGAGATCATCGAAAAACTGCAACGAGAAAATCTCTTGCCTGCGATCACCTTTATCTTTTCACGAGTTGGATGTGATGCAGCGGTCAAACAGTGCCTTCATGCAGGGCTACGACTCACATCCCCTGAAGAACGTACCGAGATTCGGCAAACCGCATTGAGATATACGCAAAATATCGCCGAAGAGGATCTAGAGGTTCTCGGTTTTGATGAGTGGTTAACGGCACTTGAGCGCGGTATCGCCGCCCATCACGCTGGCTTATTACCAAGTTTTAAAGGCGCTGTCGAAGATTTGTTCCAACGCGGGTTAGTAAAAGCGGTATTTGCTACGGAGACATTGGCTCTAGGAATTAACATGCCCGCTCGTACCGTTGTCTTGGAAAAGCTCATTAAGTTCAATGGGGAAGCACATGTCCCAATCACACCGGGGGAGTACACACAGTTAACAGGTCGTGCCGGCCGACGTGGCATCGATATAGAAGGTAATGCAGTAATTCAATGGTCGCCTACCGTTGATTCTGCATCTGCTGCCGGCCTTGCATCTACACGTACATATCCATTGCGCTCATCCTTTTCGCCTACATACAACATGGCAATCAATTTAATTTCGCGATTTGGACGGGAAACTGCACGTAGATCTTTGGAGTCATCCTTTGCACAGTTCCAGGCAGATCGCGCCGTTGTCGGGCTAACCCGTCAGGTTCGAAAAAATGAGGCGTTGATTGAAGAGTTAATGCGCGATGGCCAATGTCATCTCGGTGATTTTTCAGAGTATGCGCGACTTCGCCGTGCGATTAAAGAGGTTGAAGTTTTACTGAGCAGAAGAGATCAGCGGAAAACCTTTGATAACCGTCAACGCAGTCACTTAGAAGGCGAGTTATCTGATCTTCGCAAGAGCCTCAAGGCACACTCATGCCATGGTTGCGCCGACCGTGAAGATCATGCTCGTCTTGCTGAAAGAGCGGGTCGACTTACTCGAGAAAATGATGGCTTAACAACCCGTGTTGAAAATCGCACCCATGTTATTGCTAAGACCTTTGATCAAATTTGTCAGGTGCTGGATCATCTCGAGTACATCGATGGTGAAAAACCAACTGTTCAAGGAAAGATACTAACCAAGATTTATGCGGAATCTGATTTGCTTCTCACCGAATCAATTCGACGGGGTCTTTTAGATGAGCTCAACGCCACTGAGCTACTGTCAGTGGTTTCATGCATGATCTTTGAATCACGATCACAGGAAAACCTTGCACCAAAGTTGCCCAGTCAGAAAGTTACTTCGACATTGACTGAGATCATCTCGCTATGGGCGGCTTTAGAGAAGATTGAAAATGATTTTGGAGTAAAGACACAACGAGAACCAGATGCTGGTTTTTGCTTTATCTCGTACAAGTGGGCCAGCGGTAACTCACTTAATAGCGTGCTCAAGGGCAGCGATATGTCTGTAGGCGACTTTGTTCGCTCCACAAAGCAATTAGTAGACCTGCTCAATCAAATAGCTGGGGCAAGTGAAAAACTCCGTCCAGTCTGTAAGGATGCGGTCAAGCGAATTGATCGTGGGGTAGTGGCCTACCTAATGGGGGATGTATGACATTAATGCTTTTGGATAGCGCATCCCTTTGGTACCGCGCTTACTACGGAATGCCTGACACCCTTTTGGCTCCTGATGGAACCTCCGTCAATGCAATCCGCGGCTACATCGATATGACAGCACGGTTGATGAATGTTTACAAACCAAACCGTTTAGTTGCTTGTCTTGATGGAGATTGGCGACCAAGCTGGAGAGTAGATATTTTTCCTGATTACAAAGCAAACCGCTTAGAGGAGGAGGGTGAAGAGGAGGAAGAGCCTGAAACCCTGACACCTCAGATTCCGATACTCCTGGATCTGCTAGATCTCTTTGGAATACCTGTCGTAGGTGTTGATGATTACGAGGCCGATGATGTTATGGCCACATATGCAGAAGTAGAAAAAGGACCAATCCGTATCGTGACAGGCGATAGAGATTTGTTCCAGATGGTTGATGACAAACGGGATATCAAAGTTGTGTACCTTGCTAAAGGAATATCCCAGCATGATTTGGTAGACATTAAGTATGTTGCTGACAAGTATTTGATTCCTGGGGATCGCTACGATCTCTTTGCAATGTTTCGCGGGGATCCGTCTGATGGATTGCCAGGAGTAAAGGGAATCGGAGAAAAAGGTGCGGCGGTGATCGCAAATAATTTTGCCAATGTCGAGGATGCTTTGGCTGGAGCTTTAGAGGCTCATGAATCCCTTCCACCTGCGTTGGCAAAAAAGATTATCGCAGGAGCAGATTATTTGAACATAGCTCCTAAGTTGGTTCGGGTAGCCCGTGATGCGCCTCTACCTAAGGTTGATCTAGCACTTCCCAAATCGCCAACGGATTTATCCTCCATCTATCAATTCAAGGAGCGTTACGCGTTGGGTGCGAGCGTTGATCGTTTGATCAGTGCATTGGGTTGGTAGCTCTTTTAGTATCGGCACTATCTGGAGCCCTCCTTTCCGCAGCCTTTGAACCGGTGGGGAAGTGGTGGGTAGCGCCAATTGCTATTGCCGCGCATATGTATGCGCTCTCAATCTCCCGCAAAAAGTTATTGTCATCCTTTCTCTTTGCGGTAACTCTCAACCTCATTGTTTTGCATTGGAGCAGCACCTTTGTTGGCTCGATTCCATGGGTGATTCTCGCAGTGGGATTATCGGTTTTCTATCTTCCCTTAGCACTCGTTGCTAGATGGGGGATGACCGCTTATCCCTTGCTCTACATCTTGTTGGAGGAGCTTCGCAATAGATTCCCATTTGGGGGATTTGGTTGGGTCAGAGTCGCATACACCCAAGCAGATTCTCCATTCTCAAAGATTGCAGCAATTGGTGGGGCATCAGCCCTTTCTGCATTAACTCTCTTGACTGCGTTGATTCTTTTCTTTGTTACGCAACGCAGGATCTCCGTTATTTCCTTCTTACCATTTCTTCTCATTCTTATTCCAGTGAATTTGTCGACTACGGGTAACGCATCTGTATTGATGATTCAAGGCAACGTTCCAATTTTGGGTTTGGATTTCAACTCTAGAGCCAAAGCTGTTTTCAATAATCATTTTGAGAAAACCCAGAAGGAAATAGCACAAGATCCCAATGTCGACTTTATTCTGTGGCCAGAAAACTCCGTTGATGTTGACCCATTCTTGAATGTAGATGTAAATGAATCACTCAACTCAATCAAACAACCGTTGATTATCGGAGCGATACTCAATAAAGGAGATTCGGTGTACAACACCTCGATTTTGTGGGGTGGCGAACTGCCCGATACCTACATCAAACAACATCTGACACCATTTGGTGAGTACATACCGTTGCGATCTTTGGCAAGAATCATTTCGCCCTTGGTCGATGATGTTAAGGATTTTTCATCAGGTGATGCGGGGAAAACCTTCTCAATTGGCGATATAAGGGTTGCTCCAGTTATCTGTTACGAACTGATCGATGATGATCTGCTACGTCAGGCAGCTAAAGGTTCAAATATCCTGGCGGTTCAAACCAACAGCGCAACCTTTGGAATGTCGGCGGAAAGTGCTCAACAATTGTCTATAACACGAGTTCGAGCTATCGAACATGGCAGAAATATCGCATCGGTTTCAACCACCGGATATTCGGCGATCATCGATAGCTCGGGAAATGTTGTTGAACAAACAGCAATGGGAACCGCTGACAGTATCCGCGCTGAGATTGGACTCATTGAAGGTCAAACGCCCAGGGATGCCGCGGGTGATTGGGCGCTCATTGGGGTTCTAATAGCGCTCCTGGTGGTTGCCCGCCGAGCCTATATATAACGCCGATAAGTTACATTATGTAAAGTAATAAAAGGGAAGGTGAGCGTAAAACTGGCCAGAGCCCCCTATCGGTACTCATCCATCGGCGTACAGGCGCAGACTAGGTTTCTATCTCCATGGGCACCATCGATACGGGAAACAGGTGGCCAATACTTCATGCGCGATCCAATTGATTCGCCCGCTACTAAGCCATCTGGTGTTACTGGATACCCACCCTTTTCACGGCTGTATCCCCTATCCCAATCAGAGGTAACAACAGTTAGCGCTGTGTGAGGCGCATGGCGAAGGGCAGAGGCCTCAACTGAGATCTTCCCATCAATGACCTCTTGAATCTCGGCTCTGATAGAGATCATCGCATCGATAAAGCGGTGAATCTCAGATATATCCTCAGACTCTGTCGGTTCAATCATCAATGTTCCAGCAACTGGAAAGGACATCGTTGGTGCATGGAAGCCGTAATCCATCAACCTCTTGGCGATGTCATCAACTGTTACACCTGAATCCTTGGTAATTCCGCGAATATCCAGGATGCATTCGTGAGCAACTCGACCATTGGCTCCGGTATAAAGAACCGGATATGAATCCTGCAATCTAGCTGCGATGTAATTTGCAGACAAAATCGCAACCTGTGTTGAGTGAGTTAATCCTTCTCCCCCCAACAAACGAATGTAGGCCCAGGAAATTGGCAAGATACTTGCCGATCCATATGGTGCTGCAGAGATAGGACCAGGACCTGTTGCAGGACCTGCAAGATCATCTAATGGATGGTTAGGTAGGAATGGCGCTAGATGTGCACGGGCAATTACAGGGCC
>CAXNDW010000014.1:0-16881 GCA_964201405.1 Candidatus Planktophila sp. | reverse complement strand
AGAGCGAGAGGTCCACGCGCAATGTCACTTACTCCAACCCCTGCAGACAAGTTCACCTTTGGTCTCTGGACCGTTGGCTGGCAGGCTCGTGATCCCTTTGGCGATGCCACCCGTGATGCCCTTGATCCAGTTCGCACAGTCAACGAGCTGGCAGCCCGTGGTGCTTATGGAGTTACATTTCACGATGATGATCTGATTCCATTTGGAAGCGATGAGAGCGGTCGACGTGGACATATCGATCGTTTCAAGAAAGCTTTAGCTGAAACCGGCATGAAGGTGCCGATGGCAACAACTAATTTGTTTACACATCCAGTTTTTAAGGATGGCGCATTCACCTCAAATGATAAAGATATCCGTCGCTATGCAATTCGCAAGGTGATGAAAAATATTGAACTTGCAGTTGAACTGGGTGCAACAACATATGTGTGTTGGGGCGGCCGAGAAGGTGCTGAATCTGATGGGGCGAAGGATGCCTATATTGCATTAGATCGATTCCGCGAAGCCTTCAATACATTAGGTGAGTTTGTAACTGACAATGGTTATGAGATTAAGTTTGCAATTGAACCAAAGCCAAATGAGCCTCGTGGAGATATCTTCCTGCCAACAATCGGCCACGCACTTGCATTTATTAACTCACTAGATCGACCAGAGCTAGTTGGTTTGAACCCAGAGGTTGGCCATGAGCAAATGGCTGGACTTAACTTTGTTCATGGAATTGCACAAGCTTTGTGGCACAAGAAGCTGTTCCATATTGATCTGAATGGCCAACACGGGCCCAAGTATGACCAAGATTTAGTCTTTGGCCATGGAGATTTGAAGTCTGCATTCTTCTTGGTAGATCTTCTAGAGCGTTACAACTACAGCGGGCCTAAGCACTTTGATTACAAGCCAGCTCGCACCGAAGATGACAAGGGAGTGTGGGAATCAGCATCTGCAAATATGCGCACCTATCTTGCGCTCAAGGAGCGTGCCGCATCCTTCCGTGCAGACCCTCGTGTCATTGCGGCCATGAAAGAGTCAAACATTCCGGGTCTTGCAGAACCAACACTTGCCGCAGGTGAAACATGGAAGGATCTTGCAAAGGATTCATTCGATGTAGAAGCAGCGGGTAAGCGCGGATACGGGTATGAAGCGGTGGATCAATTAGCTCTAGAACATTTAATGGGTCTATAAATTTAATAGCTCTGAGAGCTGATCGACTCTAGGCAGAACTTGCTCCTCGGCGCGATAACCTTTCCCAATGTCCACACAGGTAGAACAGCTCGAGGCGGCCATCAAGGCGGCCATCTCTCGCGCTGTGGAATCGGGCTCATTAACCGGCGCCGTCCCTGAGGCACTCAAGCTAGAACGCCCCAAGGATCGCTCACATGGCGATTACGCAACTTCTATCGCCCTTCAATTGGCCAAGCCTGCAGGGATGAACCCCCGCGAAGTGGCACAGATAATTGCTGATCAATTACATGGTGTTGATGGAATTTCACAAGTAGATATCGCAGGACCTGGATTTATCAATATCACCTTGAACCGCGCCAGCCAAGCAGCACTTGTCGAAACGATTCTGACTGCAACCAAGGAGTATGGAAAAGGTACTGCGCTCGCAGGTGTAAAGATCAACCTTGAATTTATAAGCGCAAACCCAACTGGACCATTACACCTTGGTCACACTCGGTGGGCGGCGGTGGGTGATGCGTTAGGACGTGTTTTAACTGCAGCTGGTGCACAAGTAACTCGCGAGTTTTACATTAATGATCGTGGTAACCAGATGGATTACTTTGGTCAATCAGTTGAGGCGGTTGCACTTGGTAACCCAGTTCCTGAAAATGGATATCAAGGCGAGTACATCAAAGATTTAGCTGCCGAAGTAATTGCGGATAACGCTGGCATTAAAGATTTGCCTGAAACAGAACGAGTGGTTGCTTTCCGAGAAGCTGCTTACCAATTACAACTTAAGGATCAACAGCGAGTATTAGATACTTTCAATACACATTTTGATGTGTGGTTTTCAGAGCGTTCGCTGCATGAACAAGGCGCAGTTGAACATGGAATGGAAAAACTCCGCGCACAGGGCCATGTGTTTGAGGTTGATGGGGCGGTCTGGCTTCGAACCACCGATTTCGGCGATGACAAAGATCGTGTAATGACAAAGAGCGATGGCTCACTCACATACTTTGCTTCAGACACCGCTTATTACATCAATAAGCGTGAACGTGGCTTTGATATCTGCATCTACATGTTAGGTGCAGATCACCATGGTTATATAGGTCGATTAAAGGCGACCGCGGCTTGTGCAGGAGATGATCCTGAGTACAACATCCATGTATTGATCGGCCAGCTGGTAAAGATCATGGAAGGCGGGGAAGAGGTAAAGCTTTCCAAGCGCGCCGGCACGATTATTACCCTTGAAGAGTTGGTTGAAAAAGTTGGCGTTGATGCTGCCCGCTACACCTTGATTCGCTACCCAGTAGATACACCAATGGTGATGGATCTAGATGTTTTGAAGCGAAACACCAATGAGAATCCCGTGTACTACGTTCAATATGCACATGCCCGTATCGCTGCCGTCTTGCGTAACGCCCAAGAACTTGGCGCTTCATTGGATCTCAAAAATTTTGATCCATCCCAATTGGTACATGATCGCGAAAATGAGTTACTGGGTGCTTTGGCAGAGTTTCCACGAGTAGTCGCAAACGCGGCACAACTGCGCGAACCCCATCGCATTGCGCGTTACCTTGAAGAGTTAGCGGGTACATATCACGGCTTCTACAACGATTGCCGCGTGCTGCCAATGGGAGAAGAGAAATTAACTGCGCTCCACATCGCTCGTCTATTACTGTGTACTGCAACAAAGCAGGTCATTAGCAACGGCCTTGATCTTTTAGGTGTAAGTGCACCGGAGAGGATGTAAGTATGTGGTCCTCTTCTGTAACAACTGGTGCAGAACTTTGTATTGCAGGAATATCGGCTAAAGATTTAGCTAAAGAGTTTGGAACTCCTACATTTTTTATTGATGAAGCTGATTTTCGTGCACGCGCTTTAGCCTGGAATGAGGCGCTAAAAGAGGCTTTCGGTGACAAAGCCGGCACTGTGTATTACGCATCAAAAGCTTTTTCCTGCACCGAAGTTGCTCGCTGGATTAAAGATTTAGGGATCGGAATCGATGTAAGTACAGGTGGCGAGATGGCGGTTGCACTTGCTGGTGGCATTGACCCCAAGAAGATCGAAGTTCATGGCAATAACAAATCCATTGCTGAAATCGAAAAAGCAATCAGTGTTGGCGTAGAAACCATAGTTATTGACTCTATGTATGAAATTGATCGTGTTGCAGCAGCAGCTGCCAAAGCTGGAAAGGTGCAGCGCGTTTTACTGCGCCTTACACCGGGCATCGAAGCCCATACCCACGAATCAATCGCAACTGCGCATGAAGATGTGAAATTTGGTTTCTCAATCGCAAGTGGTGCGGCATGGGCCGCAATTACCGCGGTTCACAATCAATCATCCTTGGAGCTTCGCGGTTTCCACGCACACATCGGTTCACAGATCTTTGGTTTTGAATCCTTTGAAATCCTGGCAGAGCGTTTTGTTACCTTCTTGGCCAAGTATCGTGATGAGTTTAAGAAAGAGTTACCAGAGTTAGATCTTGGTGGTGGATACGGAATCGCATACCTTGAAGGTGATGTAACCGTTGTTCCACGTGATGCGATGCAAGCATTAGCAAATGCAGTAAAGAAGCACTGCGCAGCATTTAATTTGCAAATTCCTACGGTTTCAATCGAACCAGGTCGAGCAATTGTTGGACCAACCATGTTTACCTTGTATGAAGTTGGAACAGTAAAAGATGTAACCTTAGAAAATGGCACCCACCGTCGTTACATCTCAGTTGATGGAGGCATGAGCGACAATATTCGCCCATCCCTGTACGGAGCCGAGTACACAACGATTTTGGCTAACCGCACCAGCGCCGCCGCAAAGATTTCGAGCCGCTTAGTTGGAAAGCATTGCGAAACCGGTGACATCATCATTCGCGAAATTGATTTGCCTGAAGATATTGTGCCGGGGGATTTATTAGCTGTTCCAGCAACAGGTGCTTATGGGCGCAGTATGGCTAGCAACTACAACCATGTGCCACGTCCATCAGTTGTTGCAGTAAAGGATGGAAAAGCTCGCGTAATTGTTCGCCGAGAGAGTATTGAAGATCTTTTAGCGTTGGATGTTTAACGCCGATCAACCCATCTGTGAAAGAATAAGCCCATGAATTCGGGGGCTAAGCAACTATCGATTGGCATGCTCGGCTGCGGCGTTGTGGGCAGCCAGGTTGCTCGCCTGCTTCAAGATGATGAGCAAGAGCTGTCTGAGCGTTCAGGTGCGGTACTTAAACTTTCAAAGGTCGGTGTTCGTACTGCTGGAGCACGGGAAGGTATAGATCCATCGCTGATCACAACCGATCTTCAATCAATTGTCTCTGATCCAAAGATCAATATCGTTATTGAGGTTATGGGTGGAATTGAACCCGCTAAATCTTTAATTCTTGAAGCGATTAAAAATGGTAAATCTGTTATCACTGCAAATAAAGCCTTGCTTGCAACTCATGGACATGAACTCTTTAATGCAGCAGATGCAGCCAAAGTAGATCTTTATTACGAAGCGGCAGTTGCTGGTGCAATTCCAATTATTCGTTCAATGCGCGAATCACTAGCGGGAGACCAGATCACCCGTGTTATGGGAATTGTTAATGGCACAACAAATTACATTCTTACCAAAATGCATGAAGAAGGTCGCGCCTTTGATGAAGTCCTCAAAGAGGCCCAAGCACTTGGTTATGCAGAAGCGGATCCAACCGCTGATGTTGAAGGCCATGATGCCGCCGCAAAGGCAGCTTTGCTTGCAAGCCTGGCTTTCCACAGCACAGTAGTTATTGATGAGGTTTACTGCGAAGGTATTTCAAAGATTTCTTCTGATGATGTTGCAGCGGCAAAATCTATGAACAGCGTGATCAAACTGCTCGCAATCGCAGAGCTAACTGTTAAGGATGAGATTTCAGTTCGAGTACATCCTGTAATTTTGCCCGCTTCTCATCCTTTGGCATCTGTCCGTAACGCCTTCAACGCTGTTTATGTCGAAGCCGAGGCTGCAGGTCAGTTGATGTTCTATGGTCGCGGAGCAGGTGGTGCACCAACCGCATCAGCAATTTTGGGTGATTTGGTTGCCGTTGCACGCCATGCTGCATATTCAACTGTTGGATATGGCGAATCTGATTACGCAGACCTTGATATTGCACCTATTGGCGCAGTTAAATCACAGTTCTTTGTTCGACTTCACGTGGCTGATAAATCAGGTGTTTTAGCTTCGATTGCACAGACCTTTGCCAGCGAAAATGTATCTATTCAAACCGTTCGCCAAGCAGGTTTGGGAGAAGATGCAGAATTGGTAGTCGTAACTCACGCAGCATCTGAAGATGCACTTGATGCATGTATCGCGAAGCTGAAGAAGATGGACATAGTTAGCAAAGTTGAAAGTGTGATTCGCGTCGAAGGGGCACAGAGCTAATGGCACTATTTCCTAGAAAATCTGCCAATAGTTCTGGCGCACATCAATGGCGAGGAGTTATCGAGGAGTACAGGGATCGTCTTCCAGTTAGCGCAAAGACACCGATCGTTTCTCTGCGCGAGGGTGGAACACCACTTATCTATGCATGCAATCTTTCAGAACTTCTTGGAAACAATGTCTGGATTAAATATGAAGGTTTAAATCCAACTGGTTCTTTCAAGGATCGCGGAATGACAATGGCGATCTCAAAGGCGGCAGAAGATGGCGCGAAGGCTGTTATCTGCGCGTCTACAGGAAACACATCAGCATCAGCTGCAGCATATGCAGTGAAGGCAGGAATGCGTCCAGCGGTTCTTATTCCTAAAGGCAAGATCGCAATGGGAAAGCTTGCCCAAGCGGTTATCCATGATTCAACAATTTTGCAGGTCAACGGAAACTTTGATGATTGCTTAACCCTTGCCCGCGAACTTTCAGAAAATTACCCGGTTGCACTTGTTAACTCTGTAAATCCATTCCGTATCGAAGGGCAAAAGACAGCAAGCTTTGAAGTTGTCGATATGTTGGGTGATGCTCCAGATATTCACGCACTTCCAGTTGGAAACGCAGGAAATATCACGGCATACTGGAAGGGCTATAAGGAGTACAACAAGGATGGTCTTACAACAAAGCTACCGATGATGTACGGATTCCAAGCAGCCGGAGCTGCTCCCATCGTTAAGGGCAAGGTTGTTAAGAATCCAGAGACAATCGCAACAGCTATTCGTATTGGAAATCCTGCTTCATGGCAGCAGGCGGTCGAAGCGCGCGATACATCAGGTGGCGTTATTGATTCAGTCACCGATCGCGAAATCCTTGCTGCATACCGTTTAATTGCAGCTAAGGAAGGAATCTTTGTTGAGCCTTCATCTGCGGCAGGTCTTGCAGGTTTGATCAAGTATAAGAAGGCGGGCAAGCTGCCTAAGGACAAAACAATTGTTATAACTGTTACAGGTCATGGATTAAAGGACATCCCTTACGCACTAGAGGCGGCAAAGAAGCCTGTTGTTGTTCCAGTCAACGCAAAGATCGCAGCTAAAGCATTGGGTCTTGCATAACATGAAGCCAACTTTTAAAGCTCAGCCAATGCAGGTGCAAGTTCCTGCAACAAGTGCAAACTTGGGTCCTGGTTTTGACTGTCTTGGTTTAGCGTTGAATATGCATGATCGTTACATGGCGCAGGTCATGGATGAAGCAGGCGTTGATATTGATGTCACCGGCGAAGGTGCAGATGCGGTTCCGACTACTGACAAGAACCTGATTATCAAGGCGATGTACAAAGGTTTTGATTTCTTAGGCGGACGTCCACGCGGAATCGCATTGCGACAACTTAATGTCATTCCTCATGGTCGTGGACTTGGATCATCTGCTGCAGCAATTGTCGGTGGATTAGCACTTGCTCGCGCCTTAGTTCTTGGCGGCAATGAGCGGATGACACATGAAGATATGTTGAATATTGCAAATGAGATGGAAGGCCATCCAGATAATGTTGCCGCTGCGATTTATGGCGGTGCAAATCTTGCATGGCAGGAAACTCAGCGCGGACATGTGATTGCGCAGTCACTGAACATTCAAGTTGATCCACGAATTAGTGCGCTGGCATTTGTTCCATCAACTGAACTTTCAACTTCAAAGGCACGCAAGATGCTTCCTGAATCTATTCCACATCAGGATGCGGTTCGAAACTCAATTAATACAGCGGTTTTGGTGCAGGCTTTACAGCACCGCCCAGATCTTCTTTTGAGCGCAACTGAAGATTATTTACACCAGAGCTACCGCAGCGATGCGATGCCACAAAGCTTTGCTTTGATGACAAAGCTTCGTAAAGCAGGGGTTGCGGCATTTATTTCAGGCGCAGGTCCCGCGGTCTTGGTTCTTCACACAGGTTCAGATGCCGAGAGTGCTGAGTTGGAGCGGGCAGCAGGGGAGAAGTTCCAGATGATTCCTTTAGGCGTTTCACGCACAGGGGTTACAGTCCTCACAGCCTGATTTTGCGATTTCCTACCCAATCCTGCTAACCTTTACACATCTGAACGGCTCATCTAGTAGCCAGTAACACATCAGACAGTGTCACAAGAGAAAAAGTCTCAAAACAAAAATCCCAGGTTCCTTCGGGTATAAAACCCAGAACCGATAGCGAAAAGACATACATGACAACAGAAATTGAACCAGTTCGCTCACAGAGTCCAGAGCTTGCTGCAATGACCCTTCCAAAGTTAAAGACAGTAGCTACACAACTTGGTGTCGAAGGCGCAGCAAAGATGAAGAAGGATGCATTAGTAGAAGCGATCGCTGATTTACAGGCGAAGAACCGCGAAGCTGCAAAGGCTGAACGCGAAGCACGTCGCGAGGCACGCAACAACCGTAAGAAGGAGTCAAAGCCTTCAAACAACACTCAAGATTCAGATGATGATGGCGATGATGATTCAGCGCCGCAATCTAACAACGACCGTGGAAACAACGACCGTGGCGGCAATGATCGCAACGACCGTGGTGGCCGCTTTGATCGCAATGACCGCAGTCGTGGGCGTGACCGTAACCGCGATCGCAACCGTGATCGTGCGCCACGCGAAGAGCGTGAACCAGTTATTGGCGAAGATGATGTTCTCGTTCCAGTAGGTGGCTTGCTCGATATTCTCGAAAGCTATGCATTTATCCGCACAGGTGGTTACCTACCAGGACCTAACGATGTTTATGTCTCACTGCAGCAGGTTCGCAAGAACGGTCTGCGCAAGGGAGATGTAGTTACAGGTCAGGTTCGTCAGCCTCGGGAAGGTGAAACAAAGCAAAAATTCAACGCTTTGATCACTTTAGAGACTGTAAATGGAATGACTCCTGAAGAAGCACGTAACCGTGTTGAATTTGGAAAGCTAACTCCACTTTATCCTCAAGAGCGTTTGCGCCTTGAGACAGAGCCAAATGTTCTTACAACTCGTGTAATTGATTTGATTGCACCAATTGGTAAGGGTCAACGTGGTCTTATTGTTTCGCCTCCTAAGGCCGGTAAGACAATGGTTCTTCAATCAATTGCTAACGCGATTACAACAAACAACCCTGAGTGTCACTTGATGGTTGTTTTAGTTGATGAGCGTCCAGAAGAAGTTACAGATATGCAGCGCAGCGTTAAGGGTGAGGTTATTGCTTCAACCTTTGATCGCCCAGCTGACGACCACACAACAATCGCAGAGCTTGCAATCGAGCGCGCAAAGCGATTGGTAGAACTCGGTCACGATGTAGTTGTTCTTCTTGACTCAATTACTCGTCTAGGTCGCGCCTATAACATTGCAGCACCTGCATCAGGTCGCATCCTTTCTGGTGGTGTTGATTCAGCTGCTTTGTATCCACCAAAGAAGTTCTTCGGAGCTGCTCGTAACATTGAAGATGGCGGATCACTAACGATTCTTGCAACAGCACTTGTTGATACAGGATCTCGTATGGATGAAGTTATCTTCGAAGAGTTCAAGGGAACCGGAAACATGGAGTTGATTCTTGACCGCCGTATGGCTGACAAGCGCATCTTCCCTGCGGTTAACGTTGTTGCTTCTGGTACACGTAAGGAAGAAATTCTTATGGGTTCTGAAGAGCTCAACATTGTCTGGAAGCTACGTCGTGTATTGCACGCACTAGAGCCACAGGCGGCGTTAGAACTGCTGCTGGAGAAGATGAAGGGCACAAAGTCCAATGTCGAGTTCTTGATGCAGATCCAGAAGACAACTGCGGGTCCTGACGACTCAAAGTAAGCGTAAATTTCTCAATTGTGGGCTTATCGCCTACCCTTGGGGTCTGTTAACCGTCCGTTTGGTTCACTCAGCATCTTTCACAAGGTGTGAGACCCAAACACGAATATAAGGAATAACCATGAAGCCAGAGATCCACCCAGAGTACAAAGACACCCAAGTTACTTGTGGTTGCGGCGAGAAGTTTGTAACTCGTTCAACAGTAGCGAGCGGTTCAATCTATGTTGAAGTTTGCTCAGTCTGCCACCCGTTCTACACAGGTAAGCAGCGCATCCTTGATACCGGTGGTCGCGTGGCTAAGTTCGAAGAGCGCTTCGGTAAAAACGCTAAAAAGCAGGACGACGCGACTGCCAACTAGCTTTCTAAAGAAACCGCACTGCAGCCTTAACGGTTGCGGTCGCGGTTTTTTTATTTCCCAAGGTTTAAATCAAAATTAGCGTCGTAATAGAAAGGAGCAGTCGATGAGCAATGATCGCTTTGCATCAGCACATGAAATGGTGCGTGAGTATGCAGAACTTGAAGCCAAGATGGCTGATCCATCTATTCATGAAGATCAAGCAAACGCTCGAAAGCTTGGACGACGTTATGCGCAGTTGGGTCCAGTTGTTGCAGGGTTCAAGGCGTGGAAATCTTCAGAGGATGATTTGTTAGCCGCTGCCGAACTTGCAGATGTTGATCCAGATTTTGCAGCTGAGATTCCAGCGCTAGAAGCGGCACGTGATGCTGCAGCGGAAAAGCTAGAAGAGCTGTTATTGCCACGCGACCCCAACGATGATCGTGATGTTATTTTGGAGGTTAAGGCAGGGGCTGGTGGAGATGAGTCAGCGTTGTTTGCTGGCGATCTATTGCGTATGTACATGCGATACGCCGAAAAGCACAACTGGAAAGTTGAAATCATTGATGCCACTGAAAGTGAAATGGGTGGGTACAAAGATATTTCTGTTGCGGTTAAATCAAAGGGAACTGCAGCACCCGGAGAATCACCTTATGCACGCCTGAAGTTTGAGGGTGGAGTTCACCGCGTACAACGTGTTCCAGAAACGGAAAGCCAAGGAAGAATTCACACATCTGCTGCAGGCGTTCTTATCCTGCCTGAAGCAGAAGAGGTTGATGTTGAGCTCAATATGAATGATGTACGCGTGGATGTGTACCGCTCATCAGGACCTGGCGGACAGTCGGTCAATACAACAGATTCAGCTGTGCGATTAACCCACGTTCCAACCGGCATCGTTGTTTCTTGTCAGAACGAAAAAAGTCAGTTGCAGAATAAAGAGTCTGCACTTCGCATCTTGCGCGCACGTTTGCTCGCCGATGCTCAAGAAAAAGCTGAAGCGATCGCATCAGCAGAGCGCAAAAGCCAGGTTCGCACAGTGGATCGTTCAGAGCGAATCCGCACATATAACTTTCCTGAAAACCGTATCAGCGATCACCGCGTTAACTACAAGGCAAACAACCTAGATGCGGTTTTAAATGGCGATTTGGATGACATGATCCAAACTTTGTTAGATGCTGACAAAGCAGCCCGTTTGGCTAACGCTAACTAAAATGCTTGTCAAAGAAATTCTTCGCGATGCTAAATCGCAGTTAGCTGAATCCGGTATCTCTGAAGTCGATGCAGAGCATCTGCTTGCTTATGTTCTAGGTTTATCTCGGATGGATCTTCACAACCCAGTTTTAGTTGAATCAACTTTGTTGGGAATTGATGACAAAGATGTCTTGGAAGAACAGTTTTACGATTTATTGGATCGCCGTCTGAACTTTGAGCCTCTGCAGTATCTAACCGGTGTTGCAGGATTTAGATACTTAAATATTGAAGTTGGCCCAGGTGTTTTAGTACCCCGACCAGAATCTGAGTTATTGGTCGAAGCTGTTTTACAGCACATTGAAAATCTTCCGGCACCGGTCAGTGTGATCGATCTAGGTGCGGGTTCAGGTGCGCTTTCTTTGGCGATCGCAACAGAAGCACCAAGTACGCGAGTAATTGCTGTAGAAAAGAGTCCAGAGGCTTTGGTCTGGCTTAAGAAAAATGTCTCGGTTATTGCGGAAAATGTACGAGTTGTAGAAGGCGATGTAGTTGATGTACTTCAGGGAATTAAGTGCGACATAGTTATTGCAAACCCACCGTATGTGCCGGATTCACAAGAGCTGCCCAGAGATGTTGCAGGGTTTGAGCCACATATTGCCTTGTTTGGTGGGCCTACCGGGATGGAGATTCCCCAGCAGTTCATTACTGCAGCAGCTCGTCTGTTAAAGCCTGGGGGAGTTTTAGTTATTGAACATACTGAAGAGCAGGGCCCATCAATTGCATCCGCGCTGTCAGTAGATTTTTCAGAGGTAGCCCTGCATGATGACCTAGTAGGTCGACCACGTTGGACAAGTGCGGTGAGGAGGTAGCCATGGCTAAGGAAATTGATGTGAAGAAAGGTGAACTTTCTCGTCATGTGAGCAAGGCTGCCAAAGCTATTGCAGATGGTTTCATCATCGTTATTCCAATGGAACACAGTTACGCATTTGCATGTGATGCATTTAGGCAGGATGCTGTAAGAGCAATGCATGTTTTGCGCGGAGATCCACTATTTACCGCCGCCCAAGTAATTGTAGGAAGCGTAAAGACAACAGATGGAATTGTTCGTGAAACAACTCCAGAGATTAAAGCGTTAATGAAAAAGTTCTGGCCAGGAATGTTGTCCTTAAATTTACGTCCGCAACTTGGACTGAGCTGGGATCTTGGAGATGGAAATCAACTAGATCGCGTCAGTATAAGAATTCCAAAGGCGAAGTTTGCTAAGGCGTTAGTTTCTCAAACTGGTCCTTTGGCGATTGCAAGTGCTGCACGTAAAGGAATGACGCCACCAAAATCACTGGGTGATGTGTGGGTGCTTGAATCAGATGTAGCGTTGAAGTTTGATAATGGAAATCTGCGCAAGGGCCCAATCTCAACGGTCATTGAGGCGGATGAAACAGGTGTGCGATACCTACGCGAGGGTGCAATCTCACTTGAAGAGATTCAAGCCATCGTGCCCGGAGCAACAGGCATCTAGCCACCATACTTTTGGCCCACCTTGCCGATAGGGTTTAGCCATGTCCGAAACCTTCTATGGCCCAGATTTCAACCTTTTATCCTCGCAGGATCCTGAGATCGCCGCGGTTCTCTTATCTGAACTCAAGCGTCAACAGACCAATCTGCAGTTAATCGCATCTGAAAACTTCACATCACGTGCAGTTTTAGCGGCCCTTGGTTCGACCTTGTCTAACAAATATGCCGAAGGTTATCCAGGCAAGCGTTACTACGGTGGTTGCGAAGAGGTTGATAAGGCGGAATACCTGGCGATCGATCGTGCAAAATCTTTATTTGGCGCAGAGCATGCAAATGTTCAGCCACATTCAGGTGCATCTGCAAATGTTGCGGTCTATCAAGCCTTTACAAAGCCAGGAGACACAGTTCTTGCGATGTCGTTGGCACATGGTGGTCACTTAACCCATGGATCCCCAGTTAACTTTTCTGGAAAGTGGTTCAACATCGAGTCTTATGGTGTTCGCCAAGACAATGAGCTAATTGATTATGACGAACTTCGCGAACAAGCGATCCGAACAAAGCCAAAGATGATTTGTTCAGGAGCAACGGCGTATCCATCACTTGTTGATTTTGCAAAGATCCGCGAAATTTGCGATGAGGTTGGCGCAATTATGTGGGTAGATGCCGCGCACTTCATCGGTCTTGTTGCTGGAAAGGCGATACCTTCACCTGTTCCATTTGCAGATGTAGTTTCTTTTACAACACACAAGGTTTTGCGTGGACCACGTGGTGGAATGATTTTGGCGAAAGCAGAACATGCTGCAGCGATTGATAAGGCGGTTTTCCCTGGAATGCAGGGTGGACCGATCATGTCGGGGGTTGCTGGAAAGGCGATTGCCCTTGCAGAGTGCGCGACACCTGCTTACCAAAAGTATGCAAAGGATGTAATTGTTAACGCAAAGGCCCTTGCTGCGGCGCTAGAGGCAGAGGGCATGCGAGCAGTATCTGGTGGCACTGAAACCCACCTAGCGCTGATGGATATTCGCAGCACAGGAGTCACCGGCAAGGTCGCTGATGAGCGTTGCGGTGCTGCAGGAATTGTTATGAACAAGAACTCAATTCCGTATGATCCTGAAAAGCCAGGAATCACAAGCGGTATTCGCGTTGGTTCTCCTGCCACAACAACTCAGGGCATGGGAGTTGAAGAGATGAAGCAGATCGCAACTTTAATTTCACGAGCAATCAAAACTGATGATGCGGCCACACATGCAGCCATTAAATCTGAGGTCCATGCATTGACCGCACGCTTTCCTATCTACCAGGCGTAAAGCTCTTTAATGCGCGAGTATCTGATTACCCTGCTGATATCAGCGGCGTTGTGTTATTTGATTACTCCTATAGTCCGCGCTCAAGCGATTCGATTTGGAGCGGTGGCTGCAATTCGTGATCGAGATATTCACAGCGTCCCAACTGCCCGTTGGGGCGGTGTTGCAATGTGGGCGTCGATGGCGCTTACCTTTGCAATTGTTAACCACCTTCCACTTGTAGGAAAATCCTTTGGACATGAAGCCCAAGGAATCTTCTTGGCGTCAACTGCGATTGTTGTATTAGGAATGATTGATGATCGTTTTCAGCTCGATGCACTGACAAAACTTGCTGGCCAGGTTTTCGTTGCAGGAATCCTGCTGATTTATGGAATTCAGATTTTGTGGTTGCCAATTAATGGTGTGATTACCTTGCCACCAAGTATTGGTCAATTGGTAACAGTATTAATCGTCTTGGTGGTCATTAACGCAGTGAACTTTATTGATGGAATGGATGGATTGGCAGCGGGAATTGTTGCGATTTCAGGTATCGCATTCTTTGCCTTTGCGTACTTATTAGCTGTTGATTATGGCTTTAGCAGAGCAGGTGCACCATCACTGACAACAGCGGTATTGGTGGGTATTTGCTTAGGTTTCTTGCCACACAACATCAACCCAGCCAAGATTTTTATGGGCGATAGTGGATCGATGCTGCTTGGCTTACTGCTTTCAGCAGCTGCAATTACATTAACGGGCCAAGTTGATCCCAATGCGATCTCTGCTGAATCATTAGGGCCAACATTGCTTCCCTTGCTGCTTCCATTTGCAGTTCTTGCAATTCCATTTTTAGATTTACTGCTTGCAGTTGGGCGAAGAGTCAAAGCGGGACGTTCTCCATTTGCACCGGACAATCAGCATCTGCATCACCGTTTGCTCAGCGCTGGTAATTCAACAAACAGAACAGCTGTGATTTTGTATCTATGGACTGCAACGATCGCATTTCCGGTAACGGTTCTTGCTTTCGCTCCTTGGTGGGTTGCCCTGATCACCGTTGTTGTTTTAATTGGGATTAGCATTGGTGTCATGAAGAGCAAGAAGAAGGTAGATGCATGAGCAATTCACAGCAACACAGTAATGAGTCGCAATTACTTCGCGGAGCTTTTCCGCCAACAGCAATAGTCGGATTGCTGGCAATTAGCATTTCAGCTTTCGTTCAGGGGATCAGCGGTTTTTGGGGAGCGCTACTTGCACAGTTCGTGGTGGTGATCTTCTTTGTCATACATATTGCTGTTTCACGTTTGACCCGAAACTTGGATCCAATTTCTACGATGGCCATGGCCTTGCTTTCCTACTTCGCCAAGCTATTTGCTTTAGGTGCTCTTCTATGGGCCATCGCTTCCTTCACAGACCGCGACACGATCAATCGCACCGCCTTTGGCATCACCGCCGTTGCGCTGACCATCGCCTGGCTGTGGGGCGAGATTGCCAGTTTTATGAAACTACGCCTACATTTGCCCCTACCCGAGTCCAACAAGGACCAGTAGATTCACAACCCTAGGTAGCAAGGAGTCCCCATGGCCAGCAGTGAAGAAAATGCAATGTGGTCCATCTTTGGCTACCTCCTCTCCGGCCTGGTTTTCTGGGGTGGCATCGGATACGCCCTGGATAAGTGGCTCAATAATGGAATCTTCACCCTGATCGGCTTGCTCGTGGGAATTAGCGGGGCGATCTACCTGGTGTGGCTACGTTTTGGCCGTGAATAACCCCTTGGGCAGGCTCAATCTCACACCTTCCAGAGCAATTTCGATTTCTCATAAATAACCCCTCTCCCATAGAGTTGCCCCGTCTTCCCGACCTATCAATTTTGAGGAGTATGCGTGCGCGTTCAATTGCGTTCTGCCGCTGAGGGTGAGGGTTTTGTCCCACCTAGCAGCAATGACTTCGAACTTCCTCCAATTTTCGGCGACAACCCATATACAACTAAGCCTATTTTTCTTGTCTTGCTCTCAGTTGTTTTGATTTCAGCATTTTTCATCTTGTCTTCACGCAAAGCATCGATTATCCCTAGCAAGTTCCAATTTGCTGGCGAATCTGTCTACTCATTTGTTCGTGAGAATTTAGCTAAAGAGGTAATCGGGCATGACTTTTTGCGCTTTGTGCCATACCTTTTCTCGCTCTTCACTTTTATCCTTGTAAATAATATTTTTGGAATTATTCCCTTTATTCAATTCCCAACGATGTCGCGAGTTTCATTCCCGTATGTTCTAGCGATTTCTACATATTTAGTTTTCCATTATGTGGGCGTTAAAAAGCAAGGCGCATTTAAGTACTTCAAGGAAATCATGTTTATGCCTGGCGTTCCAAAGGCTGCATACATCTTGATCACTCCACTTGAGATCCTTACATTCTTCGTTGTTCGCCCACTAACGCTTTCACTTCGTCTTTTTGCAAATATGTTCGCGGGCCACTTGTTGTTGCTCGTGTTTATCTTGGGTGGAGAACATCTACTTCAAGGTGTTATTGGTTTGAAGTTGATCAGTCCATTTGCTTTCGCAATTGGCATTGTGCTGACCTTCTTTGAATTCATGGTCCAATGCTTGCAGGCGTACATCTTTACTCTGCTAGCAGCTCTATACATCGCCGGCGCCCTTGCCGACGAGCACTAATAGGAAAATAAGGAGAAATAAATGGAAGGCACACTCAACCTGGTTGGTTTCGGCCTCGCAGCAATTGGTCCCGGTGTAGCAACTGGACTTATCTTCGCCGCATACATCAACGGCGTTGCACGTCAGCCTGAAGCACGTAGCGTTCTACAGCCAATCGCGTTCCTTGGATTCGCGCTTGCTGAAGCTCTCGCACTCTTTGGTCTCGTTCTAGCATTCGTTCTCTAATTCATTATTTTTAAGCAAAATTAAGGACAACTGATGCAATTTAATGACTTAGCAGCGGGAGAGAAGTTGAATCCGCTCGTACCTCACACAGCTGAGCTTGTGGTTGGTGCGATCGCCTTCACCCTTCTTTTCTTAACGCTTCGTAAGTTTGTAGTTCCAATGTTCGAAAAGGCATTTGAAGCTCGAACCCATGCAATTCAAGGTGGAATCGAACGTGCTGAAAAGGCACAGGCGGAAGCTCAACGCGCATTGGCTCAATACACGGAGCAGCTATCAAAGGCACAATCAGAAGCACAGACACTTCGTGAAGAAGCTCGTGTTCAAGGTGCAGCAATCATTGAAGATCTTCGCGC
>CAXNDW010000013.1:0-16994 GCA_964201405.1 Candidatus Planktophila sp. | reverse complement strand
GTTGTAGCGGCCCCAGCCGGGTATGGAAAGAGCTCCTTGGTTTCGCAATGGGCTGAAAGCTCATCAATGCCAACTGTGTGGCTAAGCACTAACCCCGAGGACTCCATTCAAAGTTTTTTTGCTCATGTTCTCGCAGCGATACGAGTCGTATTTCCTGATTTCGGGTCAGATTTTGACAATGAACCAAGTGCAAATCCTGCCTTAAATGTAAAGAAGTTAACCGAGGCCGCCGGGGAGATAAAAGAGCCATTCAACTTTGTGATTAATAATGGAGCAGTCGACAGTCCAGAAGTTTCAATGATTGCTCAATCAATAATTGATTTTCTTCCCAACAATGTGCATTTGATTATCGTACGCAGGGTAACTCCAACGACATCGCTTGCTCGATATGCAAGCCTTGGAAATCTAAGCTTAATCACCAGTCAAGACCTTAGATTTTCAGAGGATGAAGTTTCGCTGATTGCAGAGTTAAACGGGCTAAATGAGGTTGACCAAAAAGCTGCGCGATTGCTTGAGCGTTGCGAGGGTTGGCCTTCAGCTGTTCAGATGATGACCCGTTCGATTGCACGTGGACAGCAGCATTCGCAATTTGAAATGGGCAACGCATCTAACCCACTATCGATTCTTGCATTAGAAACATTTAACTCACTCAATGCTGGAAACAAATCAAAGATTTCTCGACTTCTTATTGTTCAAGAATTTAACTTTGAAATCGCAGCGATAATCTTAGGAGAGGATTTTTCAGAAAGTTACATCAATAAACTGGCCACCGATGGTATCTTTGTCTCAGTTTCCTCTGGAGCAAGCAGAGTTTTCCGCTTTAACGAAATTGTCTTTGAGGGATTGGCAGGAGTTGATCTAGTAAGTCCTGAGGAAAAAAGAACGATATGCGAGAAATTAGCTGATTATTACTTGCTGAAGGATGACTCAACCAAAGCTCTTGAACTCATCTTCAAATCTGAAAATTATGAACGTGCACAGATCATCTTAGAAACTAGCATTCGCGAAATGGCTGCGATCGGCCGCGGAGATCAATTAATCAAATGGGCTGATTTCTCTACCGATTCTTCAATGCATGGCGAAGTTATGAAGAAGACCATCAAGGTGGTCGGGCACTTAGTCAATCTGGATTTTCCAAAAGCTGAGGCGATGGCTGCAGAGCTGGAGTTAGTTTCTGCCCAGAGCAAAGAGCTTGAGTTTGTTACACAACTTACATCCATGGTTTTAGCCCACGTTTACTTTGCGCGAGGCGAGTTTGGGCGATCTTTAGAGATGATTGATAAAGCATTGACCTATAAATCACCATCGCCTTCACTTGAAAACACAGATCGAATTGCACTACTTCGGTTAAAAGCCTCAATTTACTTCTTGTATGACCAATCTGATGAGGTAAGAGCGACGCTCAAGAGCGCACTAGCCCTCATGAAGGATGGAAATCTTATTAATGCCCCGTACCACCTCACTTGCATTACATCAATGGCGCTGTGGAGTGAGGGTAGATTTTTTGAGGCTGCAGAGCATGCAGATATCGCGATTACTCAAGCACAACTCATGGGTTATTCATCCATCAGTGCACCTTTAGATGCATATATGGTCCTTGCCCGATGTCAGTTGGAACAGTCCCACATTGAAGAGGCGATAGAAACATTGACATTGATTGTAGAGAAGGCTTCCGATGCACAAATCTGGCCCTGGTTTTTTATGGCGGAAGGTACGCGAGCCCGGATCAACATCACCAAGGGCCAGATTCCTCAGATGATGGAGATCATTAAGCAACAAAGAGAGCGTGTAGCAAATTTGAAGTCGCCTAACGAGCTCAGCTGGATGATTGATATGACAGAAGTGTTCCTGCGTTTCACACTTGATGATTGGGAGCGGGCCGAAGAGCTTTTGCGCCGTATGCCCAAAACTGAAATGGTCAGACAGATAGAGATAAATGCGAAGTTTCAAGCAGAACCAAAGAAGATTCCTGCAATCGTGGATGCTTTCCCTGAAAACACCCCACGAGAGAAAGTCAATAAGTTTTTATATCAAGCAACAATCAATATTGATCATGAAAATCTCGCCCTAGCCCATCTCAATAAGGCCTTAGAGATTGGGGCAGAGGTTGGCTATCACGAATATTTTGTAAGGCAACACCGTTTATATCCAATCATGGTGAAAGCAGCAGCCGCTCAACCCACCGTCTTCAGAGAAAGCCTGGTACATGAAATGACAGAGCGAATTCAAGCGATGAATAGTGACACTGGGGCACTTGAGCAGAAGTTAACTTCGAGAGAACATGAAATCCTTAAGCATTTGACAACGGGCATACCTCTTAGCGCTATCGCTAAGCAGTTACATATTTCACAAAACACAATGAAGACGCATCTTCGAAATGTGTATAGAAAGTTAGGTGTGGATGGTCGTCACACAGCGGTTGAAAAGGCGAAGAAACTCTTACTTATATAAACAGGTGCGCTAAGGTTGCAGGCATGGGTCCGGCATTTAATCGTTTGTGGGCCGGAAGCATTGTTTCAAACCTTGCTGACGGAGTTCTGATCGCAGCAGCACCTTTGCTCGCGATTACTTTGACCGACAGCACCGTATTGATCTCAATCATCGGCGCTATGGTGATGTTGCCTTGGCTGCTCTTTGCCATACCAATCGGCGCGCTGGTTGATCGGGTTGATCGCCGTTTGATTTTGGCAGGCTCAAATGCAATCAGAAGTGCGGTCATTGGCGGACTCGCATTGAGTGTTGCAACTGGCCATGTGACTATTTATTGGCTTATTGCCTCAGCCTTTGTGATTGGGGTGTGCGAGGTCGCAACTGACACCACAGCCCAATCTTTGATCCCTCAAATTCTCGATGAGGAACATTATGAAAAAGGAAATTCACGGCTTCAAATCTCAGAGACGGTTATTCAGGGATTTATAGGTGCACCACTGAGTGGTTTCCTATACGCCCTTGCAATGTGGTTGCCCTTTATGATTAACAGTATTGGTTACGCGGTAGCAACCTTGTTGGCTCTTTCCATACCTATTCAATACCTGCAGGATGTCCGCACTGAAAATGCTAAAGAGAACAAACCTCATTTCATAGAAGACATCAAATTTGGTATTAGGTATCTCTACAACCACAAAACATTGCGTCGGCTTGTCATCACAACCGCAACTATCGGAGTTTGTTATTCCATGGGTACGGCCACCATGGTTTTGTTCATTATCAAAGAGCTAGAACTTGCCCCACAGTACTTTGGAGTCGTACTTACGATTCAAGGAGTAGGCGCTTTGCTGGGTGCGATCGTTGCACCTAAAGCTTCAAAGAGGTTTGGGCGCAGCATCATGATGACCTTGGGGATATTTGTTAGCTCCCTGGTTTTGTTGCTCCAAGGCTTTGCTCCCAACATTTACATCTTTGTGGCCCTTGCTACATTGGGTGGCTTTGCAATTTCTCAATGGAATATCTTGTTGATGGCTACTTATCAAACAATTATTCCCAATGAACTGTTTGGAAGAATTCATGGAACCCGTCGAACCTTGGTCTGGGGGATGATGCCCATTGGTTCTTTACTGGGTGGAGTACTTGCACATTTCAGTCTGCGGCTTCCTATGTATGTGGGTGGCGTAATCGCCACAATAATCGCCTTCTTTTCCATTAAATTCTTTATGAGTATTGCAAAGAGTGTTGAAACTTCAGAATAGTCTTTGCATATGAAAGCAAAGCTTGGTCGTGCCTATTGGAAGCTTTGGTCTGCCACCGCAATTTCAAATCTTGGTGATGGTGTCTCGGGAGTTGCTTACCCGTGGCTGGCATCGGCGGTTACTAGATCACCAGTATTAATCGCTGCGGCAGGTTTTGCATCCCGCCTACCGTGGCTGGTATTTACCTTGCATGCAGGTGTTATCACCGATCGATTTGATCGCCGAAAACTAATTCTTGGAATGGATCTTTTTCGTGGCGTCTTGACCATCATTGTCGGTGTAGTTGTTTTGTTAAATAAAGATTCGCTGCCTTCTCTGAACGAACTGAGCTCGATCACAGATTTGGAAACAAATTGGGCTCTGTATCTAACCTTGATTCTTACCTCTTTCTTATTTGGTTTAGCAGAAGTTCTAAGGGACAACAGCGCACAAACCTTGATGCCAAGTGTGGTCGGTGAAGAA
The DNA here is from genome assembly GCA_964201405.1 of Candidatus Planktophila sp. Lineage (GTDB taxonomy): Bacteria > Actinomycetota > Actinomycetes > Nanopelagicales > Nanopelagicaceae > Planktophila. Next base: position 12,846 of record CAXNDW010000013.1, on the reverse strand, counting down.
AACCTTGAAAAAGCTAATGGGCGGATGTGGTCTGCCGAGTCCTTGACCAACAGCTTTATCGGGCCTCCGCTTGGTTCTTTACTTATTGGAGTTTCAATCTTCATCCCATTCTTTTTTGATGCTGTCTCATTCTTCGTCGCAGTTGCGTTGATTGCATCGATCGGTGGCAGTTTCAGACCAATTACCGAAAAACCCCGTGAAAAAATAAATTTTAAATCCGAGATCAAAGAGGGGTTTAGATGGTTGTGGGCACATCCATTGCTACGCCCCATGGCCATCATTCTTGGATTTATGAATGGTGTGGGCTCAATGGTCGGGGCTACATATATTTTGTTTGCACAAGAGGTATTGAAAACTTCTGTCTTCATCTTTGCTGTTCTTGGAATGGCTGCTGCAGTTGGAGGGATAATTGGTGGCCTGTTAGCGCCAAAGATCTCTGAGTTGTTTGGAAGCGGCCCTTCACTGTGGATGGCTTTAATTCTGGCGCCCTTGGGCACCGCGATCATTGGCTTTACATCAGCATGGCAGGTTGTTTGGGTCGTTACAGTTTTTCAAACGATCTCTGCAATTTTGTGGAACACGATCACCGTATCCCTGCGACAAAGCATTATTCCCTCGCACCTTTTGGGCAGAGTAAATAGTGTGTATCGGTTTTTTGCGTGGGGCTCTATTCCTATTGGGATGTTTTTAGGTGGTGGATTGGTGGCGGTCGGCCAGCTATTCCTCTCCCGAGAAATGGCGCTCCGAGCCCCATATTTCACCGGAGCGGTTCTTGGGCTCCTCATTTTTGCCCTCGCCGCTTCCAAGCTGACTACTTCGGCGATAGAAATGGCCCGAGCTGAGGGTAGGCAGCAGCCTTAATCTCACCCCTTTTTGAGGCAAGGGTTACCAACTTGTTATCAAACTAGGCTCACTCCATTTGTTTGCCTGTTGCTCATCTGCCGTTCATTAGGGCAGACTTCAGCCACCAAAAGCGCCTACGGGGTTGGTCGACTCTCCGCAGACGCTTTTCTATAACCCTCAAGGAGGAAATATATGAAGTTCACACGTAGCGCAAAGTTTGCGCTCGCAACTGCGGCATCAGCGGCGTTAGCATTCACATTGCTATCACCTGCACAAGCTGCAACACGTTCAACGGTTATCTTGCATGAGACAAACCCAATTACAGGATTGAACTGCAGCCTTTCAGCTACAAATTCAACTACTTGTTCTGCGGTTTCATATCTGCAGGGTGCAGGTTTCAGCTACTACAACGACAAGAAAGAGCTAATTCGCAACACAGTATTTGGTTCATACAAAGTCGTTAAGAACTCAGCTACAGATTTCCGCACATCATGGACAGTTAACCCTGGCCGTGTGTGGTCAGATGGAACTCCAATCACTGGAGAAGATCTACTTCTATCTCACGTCCTTAGCAGCGATGCTTATTCAAAGGCTGCAGGCCTAGGAGATCCAACAGATGCGAAGACTCCACCAGCATTTAATGGTCTTGGATACTCAGGTGTCTATGGAACCAACATTGTTGGAGAGCCAACTCTTTCTGCAGACAAGATGACAGTGACTCTTCGATTCAAGAAGAAGATCGCTAACTGGGATCTTTACGGTCCAGGACCAGCTGCTGTGCACTCACTTGTGTTGCTAGCAGAAGGCAAGGACAAGCTTGGAACTGTTGCTGAGAACGAGGCAGCTCGTGATCGCTTCGTCAAGGCATTCCTAAACAAGGACACCGCTCTTCTGAAGAAGATGGGTAAGGTCTGGTCAGATGATTACACAATTACAACTGTTAATGACAAGACAAACCCATTGCTTCTAGTAGGTAATGGTGGATTCTTGCTTGATAGCGCAGTTGCAAAGACATCTGTAACACTTAAGAAGAACCCTAAGTACAACTCAGGACCAGCTCTCAGCGGTTCAATCGATACAGTTGTATTCAAGTTCATCGGTGATGGAACAGCTGCTGCACAGGCTCTTGCAAATGGTGAGCTAGATATCTACTCAGGCCAGGCAACCGCTGATGGCGTTGCAAAGCTTAAGTCGATTTCAAATGTAAACGTAGTTGGTAAGGATGACGTTGCTTACGAGCACTGGGATCTCCACTACGACACAGTTCCAGATGAGGCTCCATACACAGGTCTCTTCTCAGTAAAGGATGGCGCACGCTCAAAGGCGCTACGCCAAGCCTTCTTACTAGCAATTCCACGTAATGAAATCATGGAGAAGCTAATTGCACCTATCAACGGTGTATCAGAGCCAATCCGTTCAACATGGATTGCTCCAGGATCAGCTGCATACGACAAGCTTGTTGCAGCTAACGGTTCAGCTTTCTACTCACGTGGAACTCAAGATTCACGTAACAAGTCAGCACTTGCATTGGTAAAGAAGTTCTATCCAAATGCGCTAAAGAGCCCACTAAAGGTTCGCGTACTTGTTCCAGGAAACAACCCACGTCGTGCATCACAGTTTGCACTTGCTAAGGCAAACATGGCGAAGGTTGGCTTCGATCTAGTTGGAGATGTCCGTACAGATTGGCCATCAAAGCTAGGTAACTCAGATTACGACGCTTACTTCTTCGCTTGGGTTGCATCATCTGTAACTCAGCGTCAGTCAGCTGAAATCTTTGACACCAATGGTGGAAACAACATCCTTGGTTACAGCAACAAGGCTGTCGATGCAATCATCGCTACATTGGATTCACCAATGTCAGAGTCTGCATTGGTTAACAAGTACATTCAGATCGAGCGTCTAACTAACGCTGATGCAATCACTCTTGGCGTGTTTATTCACCCAGGAATTGTTGCAGTCAACAAGGATCTTAAGAATGTAAAGCCAGGCCCACTATCTCCAACAATGGTTTGGAACTACTGGGAGTGGAGATACTAAGGATTAATTTCCTTAGTTAGCAGTACTAATTCAGTCCTTTGGACGCCCGGAGATCACTCTCCGGGCGTCCTTTGGCTGTATAGTCGGGCAAGAATTTAGCCAAAATTTATATTGAGGGGAAAACACACAACATGACAGCCTTTATTCTTCGACGGCTTGGAGTCTTAGGTGTGATCCTCTTTGGATCAAGTTTCATTTTGTATAACGTTGCAGCGATCTCCGGAGACCCAACAGCTGATCTTCGACTAAGCACAGATCCCAACCGCGACTTTCTCATTGCTGCATTGACTCGCGAGCTTCAATTAGATGTTCCACCACCGCTGAGATACTTCCTATGGCTTAAGGGTGTCCTCGGAGTATTTGTCGGAAATCCAAACTTTGGTATCGGCCGCGATGGTTCTGCAGTTGTAGATTCACTTGCGCTCGCACTTCCTGTCACATTGCGCCTAGTCGCAGCAGCAACAATCCTTGCAGCGGTTCTAGGAATCATGATTGGTATTGTCACCGCTCTTCGTCAGTACAGCCGCTTCGACTACTCAATGACCTTCATCGCATTCTTGCTCTTCTCGCTCCCAGTTTTCTGGGTAGCTGTTCTTCTAAAAGAGTACCTAGCGATTTCTTTCAATAACTTTTTACGAGAACCTGTTATTCCGATCAGCTGGATTATTGGAATTGGCCTCGTTAGTGGTTTGTTCTGGGCGGCCGTTATTGGCGGTGCGCGAAAAACTTTCTGGACCACATATCTTGTTGCTTTTGCCGCCTCTAGCGGTTTAGTTGCACTCTTTGGAGTAACGGGTTGGCTGCTCAATCCATCACTAGGGCCGATAGTAATTCTTGTACTCTCAATTGGAATTGCATTTGGAGTAACACAGCTCTCAGTAGGTCTGATTAATAGGGCCGCTCTCCGAGCCTCATTAACAATGGCCGGACTTTCAGTTGTTGCCTACTATCCCGTCAACTGGCTCTTTGATAACTATCCAAGCAACCTCAACATCTTTTTAATGGCCTGCGTTTTGATCACAACAGCTGTCTTTGTCGGCCTTGCATTTTCAAAGATCGATCGCGCACCGATTGTTCGTACCACCATTATTACCGCTGTACTTTCTGCAGGACTTGTTGTGGTCGATAAGTTCATGCAAACCTGGAAGCCATACATGGAGACAGATGCGATTAATTTTCGCCCAGTCCCAACTGTGGGTCAGCGAAATGACTTGCTAGATTCCAGCGATTTTTGGATCTCAGCTCTAGATGTTGTCACACACCTCTTCTTGCCGACATTAGCCTTAACCCTCATCGGTTTTGCTGGTTACATCCGTTTTGCTCGCGGTACCTTGCTTGAAGTTCTCAATCAAGATTACATCCGTACCGCCCGCGCAAAAGGTTTGTCAGAGCGCACTGTGATTATGCGTCACGCATTCCGTAACACGATGATCCCAATGGCAACCATCTTGGTTGCAGATTTTGCTGGAGTTGTCGGAGGCGCATTTATTACCGAGAGCGTCTTTGCATGGTCAGGTATGGGAACTTTGGCCCTTCAAGGTCTTCGCGGCCAAGATCTCAACCTCTTAATGGGGGTTTTCTTTATCACGGCGACTATGGCGGTATTAGCTAACTTTGCCGCAGATCTCCTGTACTCAGCCTTAGACCCACGTATTCGAGTAGGAAGTGGTGCGTAAAGATGGCACGCAAATCAAAAGCTAGCGTTGAATCCACCGAAGTTCTCTCCGGTGAGAATGCGATTCAAAACAAAGAGATTGAAGGCTTAAGCCAGGGTCAAATTGTTCGTAAGCGTTTCTTCCGCCACCGCGCTGCGGTTATTTCACTGATAACAATTATTACTATTGTGGTGATGGCATTTACCGCCTTAGATTTTAGATTGTTTGGAATCTGGAGAGTGCCGGGTTGGTGGAAGTGGACACCGGAAGATCTTCCAGAGCTTCGCTTTGGTGACTGTCCAAATGACACTGTCGGATGCCCAACTATCTCCTTGCTGCCTAAGTTTTTAGGTGGCGCTGGAATTGGAATGGGTACACACCCATTTGGTCAAGATGATATTGGCCGTGATTTCTTTGCCCTTGTTATGAAGGGAACTCAACGTTCAATCTCTGTCATGGTGATCATTGGTGGAATCGGTGCAACTCTCGGTGTGATCGTTGGGTCTATCGCTGGATTCTACCGAGGACGTATCGATGCAATCTTGATGCGCTTTGTAGATTTCATGATCACAATTCCAGTAATCATTATTGGCTCTGTAATCGGCTACCGCTACGGTAACCTCGGCGCGGTTTTCCTAGCTTTCTTACTTGGTTTGTTTGCATGGACAGGCCTTTCACGTTTGGTGCGTGGAGAGTTCTTATCCCTTCGAGAACGTGAGTTTGTCGATGCAGCCCGAGTTGCGGGCGCGACAAATAAGCGAATCATCTTCAAGCACATCTTGCCTAACGCGGTCGGTGTCATCATCGTTTCGGTGACCTTGTTGCTATCAGGTGCGATCTTGCTTGAAACCGCTCTTAGTTACATTGGATTTGGTGTTGTTCCACCAGATGTTTCACTAGGTCTTTTGATCAGCCAGTATCAGGACTCTTTCACAACGCGTCCATGGCTCTTCTGGTACCCAGGTTTATTCATTATCTCTATCGCCCTCAGTATTAACTTTATTGGCGATGGTTTGCGTGATGCCTTTGACCCACGTCAGCGTCGCCGTATCTCCAAGAAGGAGCGCCAAGATTCAGCAACTGCCAGAAAGTTGGCACAAGCTAATGATTGATACCTTAGATAAGGGCAGCTGCTGCCCCGAGCAGAATCAATGCTGCGAAGATGTACAAAGCTGTGTTGTCAGTGATGATCTCGAAGGTGCTGCCGCTACGAGCGACAAAATCTTTTCTTCGAATCTTCGCCATGTAAGCGCAGACTCCCGAATCACTCTTAAGAGAGTCACCCACTCTTCTCGGAGCATCAGCACCGGGAAGAAGATCAGTTTTGTGCATTCTTCTACTGTGTCGACCACTCGGAGCTGGAGCGGCCCAGGCGTAGTAACTCTCGCCCCTAATCTGGATGGACATGCTGTACTTGGTCTCGATCTCCTCAACCAGATCCCAAGTAGCGGTGATCTCTTTGGTTGGATTAACAATCTTGATGCCCTCGTCGTAGAGAAGCACGTAGGGCTTCAAAAAGAGCAGGTAGGAACCGAAAGCGCCTGCACCACAGATGCCAACAGTCAGCAGAAGATCGCCACCGAAGAAAAGGCTTTGAACAATGAAGCCGGTAAAGAAGGCGATAAGAATCCAGCCACTGGCGATTGCACTTCCGGGTCTGAACTTTTCACTATTCGTCATTCAGTAAGTTTCTCACAGATAGGGTCAACCAAATGAGTAAGCCAGTCTTAGAGATCAAGGATTTTAATGTTGATTTCTGGGTAGATGGAGTTTGGTACCCAGCTGTCATCGGAATGAACCTCTCACTTGAGCCAGGCAAGGTAACGGCGATCGTTGGTGAGTCAGGTTCGGGTAAGTCAACAACAGCACTTGGCTTGATGTCTCTCTTGGCATCAAATGCTCGTATGTCTGGATCTGTCAAAGTTAAAGATCAGGAGATGCTCAACGCTAAAGCGGTCACTCTTCGAAAGTTCCGCGGTAAAGAGGTTGCTTACATCTTCCAGGAGCCGATGACTGCGCTCAATCCAATTTACACAATTGGATTCCAGATTATGGAAACCTTACGTAACCACTTTGATATGGGTCCAAAGGAGGCGCATGCTCGCGCATTGGAACTCATCACAATGGTGGATATTCCAGATCCTGAAAAATCAATTGATAAGTACCCTCACCAACTTTCAGGTGGACAGCGCCAACGTGCGATGATCGCGCAAGCTTTGGCTTGTGATCCTGGATTATTGGTTGCAGATGAGCCAACAACAGCCCTTGATGTAACTGTTCAAGCTGAAATCCTCGATTTGATGCGTGGATTAAAGGACAAGCTGAACTCGGCGATCCTTTTGATTACACACGATATGGGTGTTGTTGCAGATATGGCAGATCAAATCCTTGTTATGAAGGATGGAATCACCGTTGAGTCTGGAACTGCAGATCAGATCTTCAATAAGCCAACCCATCCATATACCCAGCAACTTTTAGGTGCGGTTCCAAAGCTTGGAACTTCGAAGAAGCGTGAACTTCCATACAGAGAGAGTGCAAAGCCTGCACCAGTCTTGAAGTTGGAAAATGTCACAATCGAATATCCAAAGCGTGGACGTATTCCAGCATTTGTTGCCGTTAAAAACTTTACTCTCGAGATCTACCCAGGTGAGATCGTTGGCTTGGTAGGAGAGTCTGGTTCAGGTAAGACAACTGTAGGACGCGCATCGATTGGCTTGCTCCCAATCAAGGAGGGTTCACTAGAGATTGTTGGCAAAGATATTAGCCACGCAACTCAAAAGGAGCTCTTTGCGATTCGTCGTCACACCGGAATCGTCTTCCAGGATCCAGCAAGCTCTCTCAACCCACGGTTACCAATCGGTGAATCAATTGGCGAGCCATTGTTCTTGGCAGGTTTAGCCAAGGGTGCTGAGTTAGCTCACAAGGTTGAAGAGTTGCTAGATCAGGTGGAGCTTCCACGTAGTTACCGTAACCGTTACCCTCATGAACTTTCTGGTGGACAACGCCAGCGCATCGGTATTGCACGTGCACTAGCGCTAACACCAGATCTACTGATCGCTGATGAACCTACATCTGCTTTGGATGTTTCTGTTCAGGCACGTTTCTTGGATCTGTTGCAAGAGCTACAAGGCAAGTTGAACTTTGCATGCTTGTTCATCTCTCACGATTTGGCTGTTGTTGACATCCTGGCTCACCGAATTGCAGTAATGCAAAATGGTTTGCTTGTTGAAGTTGGCGATCGCGATCAGATCTTGAAGAACCCTAAAAATGATTACACCAAGCGTCTTATTTCAGCGGTTCCTGTTCCAGATCCAAAGGAGCAGAAGATTCGTCGCGAGACTCGTTTAGCTCTTAAGAAGTAATCCCAATGGATCTGGACCTGCTGGTCTTCGGTCTTGACCTTGTATCAACCTTTGCCTTTGCATTGGTGGGAGCAAGGGTTGCCGCCAGCAAAGGTCTAGATTTTGGTGGAATTCTCTTTATTGCAGCGATCGCATCAATTTCTGGCGGAACCCTGCGCAACTTGTTTATGGGGCAGCAACCACCATGGATTCAATATCCGTGGTTGTTTGCACCGATCATCGCCGCTTTTTTAATCACCATCGCAATGGGTAAGACCCAAGATGTTGGCCGCTTTGCTTTATCGCTCGATACCTTGGGGCTAGCAGTTGCAACTGTATCTAGTGTTCAGTTCGCACTTACTAACAATGCGCCTCTAGTTGCAGCAGCTGTTCTTGGATTAATCGGTGCGGTTTCGGGTGGATTGTTCCGAGACATCATGTGTCAGACCGAACCGGTGTTGCTGCATCGCGAAACGATTGGGACCGCCTGTCTTTCGGGAGCGGTTCTTTACTTGGCCTTGGATGCCCTGAATCTTCATGAAGCTGTTGTTGTTGCCATCGCCGGTTTGGCTGTGGTCTTAGTCCGCGAGCTTTCAATCAAATACAACTGGAACCTGCCTAAGGTTGTAAAAAACCCTTAATCTCGCGACTGCCCACTGCGGTGGGTGTATCGACCTAAGAAATCCGCCTTCATATCGGCAAAGTTTCCATCCAATAGCGCTTGACGCATCTGATCAACCAATCGAACGATAAATCTTTCATTGTGAATCGTTGCTAAGGTCGCGCTAACAATCTCTTTGCCACGGAATACATGGTGCATATACGCCCGTGTGTAGTGCGTACAGGTGTAACAGTCACATTCGCTATCAATGGGGGTGAAATCCCTCTTAAAACGGCTGTTAGATAGGTTAAAACGCCCCTCCATCGTGTACACAGCGCTAGTTCGTGCGATTCTGCTAGCCAATACACAATCAAAGGTGTCACAACCATTTTCAACCCCGACAAAGAGATCTTCTGGGGCACCAATACCTAATAAATGGCGGGGCTTGTTCTCGGGAAGAATCTCATTGACCCAAGAAACAATTGTTCCCAACTGACCCTTATCCAGTGCGCCGCCAATTCCGAATCCATCAAAGGCCTGGCCGCTAGATTCCATCGATCCCAGATCGGTTGCCGCCTTCTTTCGAAGATCTTCATATTGAGCCCCTTGAATGACTCCAAACAAGGCTTGGTATGGCTTTCCGACCCGTTCCTCTGTAAGTCGCTTATGTTCATCAAGGCATCGGATCGCCCATGCATAGGTACGGTCCATTGCAAGCTCTTGATATGGCCGGGTGTTGTGCAATGTGGTGCACTCATCAAATGCGAACATGATGTCGGCACCGATTTGATGTTGAACCTGCATCGAAACCTCGGGTGTAAATCGGTGCATCGATCCATCGAGATGGGATTTAAAGGTCACACCTTCATCATCGACATGGGCCAGGCGATCCTTGTTTCCTGCGATGACATCATCTCGGCGAAATGTTTGTGCATCCATCGCCAAAACTTTTTTGAAGCCAACGCCCAAGGATAAAACTTGAAAGCCACCAGAGTCGGTAAAGGTTGGCCCGGGCCAATTCATAAATTGGGCAAGCCCGCCAGCCTCATCCAAAACATCAGAACCTGGCTGCAGATATAGGTGATAGGCATTTGATAACAAAGCCTGCGCACCTAAATCCTTCATCGATTCGGGCAGCACAGATTTAACCGTCGCCTTAGTTCCTACCGGAATAAAGGCTGGGGTTTGGATCTGCCCATGAGGGGTATTGATGGTTCCAACACGTGCAAGTGAATCGCTTTCTGCATGTTGGATATCAAATGAAAAACTCAAGGTGTTACCAAATCTGTACTCGTGATTGTTCCTCTAACCACAGAGCATCTTTTTCGCTGACACCGAAGGCCTCATAAAAGGGGGTGAAGTTCTTAAGAATTTGATTGCATCGAAACTCTGCAGGGGAGTGCGGATCGGTTGCAACGCGACGACGCATCTCTTCAGGTCGAACCTTTGCTCGCCAGACCTGTGCCCATGAAAAGAGCAACCGTTGCTCACCTGTCATTGCATCAATGACAGGTGATGGCTTTCCACCCAATGAAATTTGATACGCCTTGTAAGCGATAGTAAGACCACCCAGGTCACCGATATTTTCACCAATTGTCAGAGCGCCATTAACTGTGACATCGGGTGCTTCTTCAGGAGCTAATACGTCATATTGGGCAATCAGTGCTTTGGTGCGCTCTTCAAAGGCGGCGCGATCTGTGTCGGTCCACCAATTATTCAGCGCTCCATCACCATCGTATTTTGAGCCCTGATCATCAAAGCCATGGCCAATCTCATGACCGATAACCGCACCGATAGCGCCGTAATTAACAGCATCATCATGATCTAAACCAAAGAATGGGGGCTGCAAGATTGCCGCTGGGAAAACGATCTCATTCATGACCGGGTTGTAATAAGCGTTCACCGTCTGAGGGGCCATATGCCACTCATCGCGATCAACCGGCTTGCCAATCTTTGATAGCTCATGATCTCGCTGAAACTTTACGACCCGACCAACGTTGCCATATAGATCATCGGGGGTAGTTTGCAATGCGCTGTAATCACGCCACTTATCTGGGTAGCCAATCTTTGGGCGAAACTTTCCCAGCTTTTCTAGAGCCTTAACCTTTGTCTCAGGGCTCATCCACGCAAGTTCATTGATGCTGATTCGGTATGCCTCAATGAGGTTGGCGACAAGCTTTTCCATGCGAGCCTTTGCCTCTGCTGGAAAGTACTTTTGGACATAGACCTTTCCGACAGCCTCACCAAGTGAGCCTTCGATCATGGATACGGCACGCTTCCAGCGCTCGCGAAGTTCGGGGGTTCCACTAAGAGTCTTGCCGAAAAATGCAAAGTTTTCATTGGTGAACTCATCAGAAAGGTAAGGGGCAGCCCCGCTAATGATGTGCCACTTAAGCCACGCCTTCCATGCATCGGCATCAAAGCTGGCCAGGATTGTTCCGAGCCCTTCAAAAAATGATGGCTGCTGCACAATGACCGACTCCAAAACAATTGATGGAATCTCACCATCAGTTAAATAGCGCTCCCAATCAAAGGCGGGCATAAGCGCCTTTACCTCTGCGCGGTTCATCTTGTTATAAGTCAAGGTCGCGTCGCGATCCTTCACCTGGTCCCAATGATGGCTTGCGATGCTGGTTTCAAGGGCCATGACCTTTGCAGCATTTCCTGCTGGATCTGAAACACCAGCCAAGGTAAACATTGCAGCGATGTGTGAAAGATAAGCGGTGCGAATATCTGCATACTTTTCTTCACGGTAGTACGCCTCATCAGGAAGCGAGATTCCACCCTGCTGCAGATACAAGATATTTGTTGAAGCATCCTTCATATCTGCGTAGATAAAGGTTCCGAAGATTCCAGATACGCCGTGGGCTTCAAGTGTGGACAGGGTGGATATGAACTGGGCAATGGTTGATATTGAATCGACCTCGGCAAGCTCTGCTGCAATAGGTGAACCGCCCTTAGCGTTGACCGCATCAGCATCCATAAATGAGGCGTAGATGTTGCTGATCTTGGTCGCCTCATCCGACCCGGTCGCGCCTTCGATGATTTCACGTACGCGAGCCTCCGATTGAATACGTAAGGTCATGAATGCGCCATCACTTGCACGATCTGCTGGGATCACTGCGCTCTTGAGCCAGCCACCATTAAAGTGGCGATACAGATCATCCTGTGGTCGCACCGATCTGTCCTGGTGTGAAAAATCTAAGCCCGCGTTGGATAGATCATTGTTGGTGTGGGTCACGCAATTCTCCTTCAAATAAAAGTAGTTGAAGCTTCAACCTTTGCCGTAGACTAAATACATGGCAGGTGAAAACGCTACCGCACCACGGTGGCTCAACCCCACTGAAATGAAGGCTTGGCGTCGCTACATAATTGCCAGTCGTCGGCTGTTGGAGGCTTTGGACTCCGATCTCGATGCCCATGATTTATCCATGCCAGATTATGAAATTTTGGTTCAGCTCAGCGATGCCCCAGATCGGCGAATGAGAATGAGCGAGTTGGCTGCATCCGCGCTTTTATCCCGCTCGCGGTTATCCCATCGAATGAAGGTTATGGAAGAGGCTGGATGGGTACGACGAGAGCCATGCCCAGGTGATAAACGAGGGTACTTCGCGGTGATGACCCCCAAGGGGTGGAAGGCGATAGTTGCTGCAGCACCCGATCATGTTGAAAGTGTGCGCAATCGTTTTATGGATCACCTTTCAAAAGATGATCAACAGATATTGGCGGAAATTTTTGAGCGAATTGAAAGCTCACTTCGTGCAGAGGCGTTAGAGCAAAAAGAGTAAGAGGGAAAAGTTTTGGGCATAAAAAAACCCGCCACATAGAGTGGCGGGTTTTTTAATAAGCTGAAGGGCTTTACTTAGCCTTCTTTGCTGCCTTCTTGCGGCGCTTCTTTGGTGCTGCTGCTGGAGCTGCAACCTTCTTAGCTGCCTTCTTGCGCTTTGGAGCAGCCTTCTTTGCTGCTGCCTTCTTGCGCTTCTTTGGAGCTGCCTTCTTTGCAGTTGCCTTCTTAGCTGCCTTCTTGCGCTTTGGAGCAGCCTTCTTTGCTGCTGCCTTCTTGCGACGCTTTGGAGCTGCCTTCTTAGCAGTTGCCTTCTTAGCTGCCTTCTTGCGCTTTGGAGCAGCCTTCTTTGCTGCTGCCTTCTTGCGACGCTTCTTTGGTGCTGCTGCTACTGCAGCTGCCTTCTTGCGGCGCTTCTTTGGAGCAGCTGGTGCTGCTGCCTTCTTGCGCTTCTTTGGTGCTGCTTTCTTTGCTGCGGCCACGTACTTCTCCTATCGGAATGGTTCGGATCCGTCACCCAAACCTGTTCGTGGATAAGCGTGACATCAATTGGGCAAAAATGCCAACATTTTGTGAGAAAAAATT
>CAXNDW010000012.1:0-17368 GCA_964201405.1 Candidatus Planktophila sp. | reverse complement strand
GACAATGGATCAAGTCGGTTTGCTAACTCTTCTTCATTGATCTGAACTGGATACTCTTTTTCGCTCATTACTGTGCCGCCATTTCTGGATAAGCAATACCGGTGCTTGAGTGGCAGTCGTAACCATTTGGATTCTTCTGCAAATACTTTTGGTGGTACTCCTCCGCTGGATAATACTCAACTCCTTCTGCGCTCAGAATCTCTGTACAGATAGCATCCATTCCTGCAGCGGTTAATGCATCTTGATACATCTGACAGGATGCGAGCGCCACCTGCATCTGCTCATGTGTTGTGGTGAATATTGCGCTGCGGTACTGAGTTCCGATATCTCCACCTTGTTGGTTTAGAGATGTTGGATCATGCATAGTCCAAAACTCTTGAAGTAAACGTAGGTATGAAACCTTGGAAGAATCAAAGACAACCTTCACCATCTCGGCATGCCCTGTGACGCCAGTACACACCTGCTCATATGAAGGGTTAGGGCGAATGCCACCCATATAGCCAACGCTTGTCTCGATGACACCATCCATCTGCCAGAAGCGACGTTCTGCTCCCCAGAAACATCCAGTTGCAAAGTATGCGGTTGAGTTCATGCGTGAATTGTTGCAGTATGCACAGATATTCGCACCCGCTGATAACCTTCATGCTGACCCAATGAGCCCCCGTAGCTCAGGGGATAGAGCACTGCCCTCCGGAGGCAGGTGCACAGGTTCGATTCCTGTCGGGGGCACTTGAGATAGATCACCCTGATTTTCAAAACTCTTTCCCGTTCATCCTTGTATAACACCGCTACACAGGGGACAATTAAGACCTTGCACGCACAACTGTGTGTATTACAACTTTTACTCTGTAATTGAGTCTTACTTCCCTAAGGAGACAAGCGATGGATTGGCGACATCAATCAGCCTGCCGTGATGAGGATCCAGAACTGTTTTTCCCTGTCGGAAATACCGGTCCTGCACTTACTCAGATCGAAGAGGCTAAGAAGGTCTGCAATCGTTGCATCGTGAAAGAGCCATGTTTGGCATGGGCCCTTGAGAGCGGTCAGGATGCTGGCGTATGGGGCGGATTGTCTGAGGATGAGCGACGAGCACTCAAGCGTCGTGCCGCACGTAATCGCGCTCGCTTAATGGAGCAGCAAAACCAGATTTAAAGTGGGAAGCGCAGCTTTGCCTGCGTTCCCTTATCTGTTGAATCCAACTTCAACTCTCCCTTTAACTCATTTTCTGTCAGGGTGCGAACAATCTGTAAACCCAGGTTGGATGAGGTCAGCAGATCAAAACCATCGGGCAATCCAACACCATCATCTGAGATCGTAACTAAACCTTCATTGCTATACCGTTGAAGTTCAATCTTTAAGTGGGTTCCAGACTCAGCTAAACCATGTTCTAAAGCGTTATGAATAAGCTCGGTAACGACTAGTGACAATGGCGTAGCAACTCGTGATTCCAAAGAACCAATCTCGCCAACTCTTTGAATTGTAAGTTCACCCATTCGCGGACTTAGTTCAAGGGCATGGGTAACTAGAGAGCTCAATACCTCATCAAAGGCCACCGTAGTTTGTGTGCTATTTGAAAGGGTTTCATGGACTACGGCGATAGATGCGATTCGACGAACAGCCTCGTCAAGTGCGGCTGCTGCTGCAGGATCTTCAATCCGGCGGGACTGCAAGCGAAGCAGCGCGGAGACAGTTTGCAGATTGTTTTTCACACGATGATGAATCTCGCGGATTGTTGCATCTTTAGTGACTAATTCGCGGTCGCGTCTACGCAATTCAGTAACATTTTGCAGCAGCACGATAGCGCCAACTTTATCTGTACCAATCGTTAGAGGCAGAACTAGTAAATCAATTGTTGCTCCCTGGTTATCTATTTCAACACGCTGCAAAAGCTTTCCATTGAGGCGAGAACGAACACCTTCTTCAGAAGCATTCGGGGATGCAATAACTACTTGCTCTGCAACCTCTCCAAGATTTCTTCCTTCGAGGTCACCACGCCAACCCATACGAGAAAAGGCTGATTTTGCATTAGGGCTTGCAAAAGAGATTGCAGAGTTTGCATCGAGTCGAATCAGGCCATCCCCAACACGTGGAACTGGCTCAAAGAATGAGGCAGAGTTTTTGTAAGGAAAACTTCCTTCGGCAACCATTTGATATAAATAGTTAGCTACTTCCCGATAATTACTTTCCAACTTGCCCGAACTGCGTGAATGCTCCACATTTCTATGGCTTGATATAACTGCAATGACTTTTCCATCAAAAGCAACCGGAATCGTTTCAGTTTTTACCAGCATCTCTCCAACTTTTTCGGGATCAATCGATCGAATAATCTCATCTCCGGAAAGTGCTTCATCAATACTAGGTTTAGCTCCCCATTGGATTTCTTCGCCAATAACATCATTGATGAAAACAGTCGATGTCGTTGTAGGACGAATATGTGCAACCGCGATATGACCTGTTGGCCACATTGAAACATCTTTGCGAATAGGTACCCATAAAACTAGATCTGTAAATGAGAGATCAGATAAAAGCTGCCAATCAGAGATGAGTTCGCGTAGCCGATTAGCCTGATCGATAGTGATAGTGGTTCTTGCACCCAGTAACTTTTCTAGCTGGAACATGGTTATTTCCACTCCGCCAAATGAATCTCTATCTCCTGAGTAGCAAACCACACCAGCTCATCATCGCCCTGAAATGCCAAGAGAGCGCATTGCAATTGATCCCATGGCAGCGCAGTTTTCAAGGTGATTGAATCATCGTAACTTTCGGCGATCTGTTCATCTGTAATCTCAAAGGCTAAAACGATTCCTGGGGCTTTTTCAGATAACCGAAGCTCTAGGGCCTCTTCGCCAGCTGCAATTGATAGCAAATACTCAAGCTCTTCCTCATCACAATCTAAATTCTCTGCAACAAAAGATTGCGTAGGAGCAAATACCTCATCGAGATCAATGCTTCTAGATGACACAAAGCCCTCAAGATCCTTGTGGCTGATAGCAAGGTATGCGCGCATCCACCCATAGTAATAGATCTTAAGAAGTGATTTCCCGCGCTAAATCTGCAATCGCCTTGCGCAGAGCTGAGCGCTCATTTGTCTCAACCAAGGTAGCGTGTTCATCTTCTGCCGCTTTGGCTGATCGGCTCTCCTCTTTCAAGCTCCGGACTCGAATAGGTTTGAGCGCTGTTGTTGCTGTCAGAAAACGTGCCATCTCACTTTCTCCCCGCTTGCCCGAAGATTTCATGTTTTGCGTAAAACTCAACTGCGCTCTTATCGAGGTCTGTTGAAGTAACTCAATCACCTGTCCAAGTCGATAGTGGCCCAGATGATCTGCTCGAGAAACAATCATGAGCTCATCAGCTTGGTCACAGCACCAGGTGGTTACAACTGATGTCCAACGTCTATCTGTCAACCTATTTGAGAGCCCTGAAATTGATCCAATATCTATGACAATGAAATCAAACTCTTCAGTTGCTTTATTCATGAAACTTTCTAGATTGGCTGATGAATCTTGAGTAATTTCAGCAAGGGCTAAATGGGGGGCGATGGACTTCCAGTTAGCAGCATCTGCAATATTTCGCATTGACAACAATGGAGATATAGATGGTGCTCGAAAGTTAGCCTCGATGAGCAATGTAGATTTTTCAAGAAGGCTTAGCTCCATGGCAAGATTGAGAGCGATCAGAGTGCACCCCGTATGACTGCCCGCAGAACTAATTGCAACCACCTTTGAACTGCGCGGTTTTCGCTGTGTCAAAGCGCTAGTCCGCACCATTGGTGCCCTGACAAAGCCACGTACCAGTGAGATTAAATCAGTCCCCACAGTTGGCAAGGGGTGCAAGGCGATGAAATCCCCATCGCTTTGATTTGGAATAGAAAAGCCAACCACTTGCCGAACCAGGGGTTGAGCCCCATCCACCAATTGCCTGTTGGCACCTGGTAAATCTGCTCCATAAATTAAAAGCGCATTGGATGCGGTCGCGGAGTTGGAGCTTAAGTAACTCTGCAGAGAAGACCAGTCGATCGCTCGAAAGACCACATTCCAACCTTGGGCGTACAAAGTTCCTGCTACAAAGCCTTCAGCTTCTGGATTTGCGATAGCTGTTATAACGGTAGGCATCTCAAGCTCAGACATGTGTACGCACCACTACTAAGCGACCTTGGGTAGTTGCACTCAATACCCTTAATACCTGAGTCTCTTCGATCGCAACAGTTATTGAAACATCTCCACCCAATGAGTTTTTAGAGTCATCAAGAGTAAGGATTGTTACACCACCCATTATCAGAATCGGATCAATGACCGCTTCACCATTGCGCGAGTCAAACACCCAGTAAATATCTACAGGATCTCCTTCTATGATTCCGGATGCGAGATCTGAAGAACGTAAGCTCAGTGGAACTGCACTTGTTGCCATCACATCAGCTGATGCTGCTAAATCTGTTATTGAGACAACCTCTCCCGCAACCATTGTGCGTGTTGCCACCAATCCGATCACTTGATCAGATGTGCTCAGATAACTACCAGAGCTGCCTCCAAGGTTCATGTGAGAAGTTACGAGATCTGATTCATTGATCACATGTCCGGGCGTTACTGCATTTGCCAATACCCAGTAATCACTTCCTTTGTTTGAATAAGTCGAGATGAAGAAGGCCGATACAAATGCGGCAACTATTAATGTAATTGCCAGAGGCATTCGTGCCCCATAAGAACTCTTTTTATTTTTCATAGCTGTACCCAAGGGGCTGCTCAAACAAATTCCTTGTGCTTATCCACAATCAGCCAAAGGTATGAGGAGCTTCGGTACCAATGGCTGAGTGTGCTTGTGATGAAACAGGAAAAGGTCTTCCTATGACTACACAACGCGAATATGAACAACTTCCTACCTATACAACCACTGAATTAACTCCGCTTTCTAGCGATCCGAATGAGGATTTTCTTCACCCAGTACTTGAAATCTTCAGGCCTGCACCGGTTGCTGTTGAGGTTAAAAAGCCACGGCTTTACTTAGTTCCATCAACATTTGGC
The DNA here is from genome assembly GCA_964201405.1 of Candidatus Planktophila sp. GTDB lineage: Bacteria > Actinomycetota > Actinomycetes > Nanopelagicales > Nanopelagicaceae > Planktophila. Next base: position 12,350 of record CAXNDW010000012.1, on the reverse strand, counting down.
GAAGAGTTTGATGCTGAGTTTGCTCCGCAACCAACCTCTGCCAATGATCTTCCCGATATCAATCCCTTGGTACTTCAATTCATGTACAACGCTTTAGAAATATGGGCAGGTAAGCGTTCTCCCCAACAACTTCAGCAGCTATGTCATTACAAAGTATTTGGAGAACTTCAGAAGAAGGCTGGCTCGCTCAAAGAGATTGGAAGAGTGCGCAAAAGTAGAATTACTCAACCCTTAGATGGTATTTGTGAAGCAACAATCACCATTCGTTTTGGTGATCGGTTGAGAGTAGTTGCAATCAGATTTGAGGGTCTAGATGGACGCTGGTTGTGCACCTATCTAGCCCTTATCTAAAGTTAAGCAGCGACTCCATGGCAACGCTTGAACTTCTTGCCTGAACCACAAGGACATGGCGCGTTGCGAGATACTTCTCCAGTTGTTCGAACACCAGACTCATCAGCAGCGGTGTACTGCAAGCCCGCTTGCGGCAATTGCTTACCTTCAAGACCAGGTGCGACAACTTGATTACTTGCGCTCTCAACTGTGACTTCGATGTTAAATACAAAGCCTGCAATCTCTTCTTTAATTCCATCCATCATGGCAGCGAAGAGATCAAAGCCCTCTTTCTGATACTCAACAAGTGGATCACGCTGAGCCATTGCTCGAAGGCCAATTCCCTCTTGTAAATAATCCATTTCATATAGATGCTCACGCCATTTGCGATCAAGTACAGAAAGCAAAACCTTGCGCTCAAGTTCACGCATAACCTCTACACCCAGCGACTCTTCACGTTGCGCATAAGCGGCGGCGCAATCATCAAGGACGCGAGCGGTGATGAAATCTGCATCAAGACCTGTTCGTGAGCCAGCTTCTGCCTCAAGTTGTTCGATCGTAAATGAGATTGGATAAATAGTCTTTAGGGCTGTAAATAAGGTCTCTAGATCCCAATCCTCTGCATAACCTTCGGCGGTTGCTACTGAGATATAGGCGGTCAAAGTATCTGAAACAAAGTGAGCTACTTGATCCTTGATATCTGCGCCCTCGAGCACGCTGCGACGTTCGCTGTAAATAACTGTACGTTGGCGGTTCATGACATCGTCATACTTCAAAACATTCTTACGCATTTCAAAGTTTTGCGCTTCAACCTGAGTCTGAGCGGAGCGAATCGCATTTGAAACCATCTTGGATTCAATTGGTGCATCATCTGGAAGTCCAGCAGCGGTCAAGAAACGCTCGACCATTCCTGAGTTGAATCGACGCATCAAATCATCTTGAAGTGATAAATAGAAACGTGACTCACCTGGATCGCCTTGACGGCCAGATCGTCCACGCAGCTGATTATCAATACGACGTGACTCGTGGCGCTCTGTACCTAGTACGTAAAGGCCTCCGAATGAAACTACCTCTTCATGTCCCTTTTCAACGGCGGCTTTTTGACGTGCAATTTCAGCTGGCCATTCTTTCTCATACTCTTCAGCATTATCTACTGGAGAAATACCTCGGCGTTGGAGTTCAAAATCAGCCATGAACTCTGGATTTCCACCCAACATAATGTCAGTTCCGCGACCGGCCATGTTGGTAGCAACTGTTACAGCGCCCTTTACACCTGCACGAGCGATGATCGCTGCTTCACGTTCATGGTGCTTTGCATTGAGAACCTCGTGAGGAACTCCTGCCTTACGAAGAAATGATGAAAGCTCTTCAGATTTTTCAACACTGACTGTTCCAACCAATACAGGTTGTCCCTTGCGATGGCGCTGCACAATATCTGCCGTTACAGCAGCAAACTTTCCAACCTCAGTTTTGTAAACCAAATCAGCTGAATCAAGACGTTGTGAAGGACGGTTAGTTGGGATTGGAACAACGCCCAGTCTGTAAATTTGGTGGAACTCAGATGCCTCTGTCGTTGCAGTACCTGTCATACCTGACAATTTGTCATACAAGCGGAAGTAGTTTTGCAGCGTAATTGTTGCAAGGGTCTGGTTTTCATCCTTAATTTCAATACGTTCTTTTGCTTCGAGAGCTTGGTGTAAACCCTCGCTGTAGCGACGTCCTGCCAGCATGCGGCCCGTGTGCTCATCAACGATAAGAAGCTCGCCATTCATAACAACATAATCCTTATCGCGCTTGAATAACTCCTTGGCACGGATTGCATTGTTTAGGTAGCCGATCATTGGAGTATTGGCAGCCTCGTAAAGGTTTCCAATCTGCAATAACTCTTCGACCTTGGTTACGCCTTCTTCAAGAATTCCAGATGTCTTCTTCTTTTCATCTACTTCGTAGTGAACATCACGTTGCAGCTTTTGTACCAAGTTTGCAAACTCTACATACCACTTGGTTGCCTTATCAGCTGGACCGCTGATGATCAAAGGTGTACGTGCTTCATCAATAAGGATCGAGTCAACTTCATCTACAACTGCAAAGAAGTGATCGCGTTGGACGCACTCATCGAGTGACCATGCCATGTTGTCGCGAAGATAATCAAAACCAAATTCATTATTTGTACCGTATGTAATATCAGCTGAATAAGCTTCACGTCGTTCGGCAGGTGTCATATTTGCAAGAATTACACCGACCTTTAAACCTAAGAATCTGTGGACGCGGCCCATCCATTCGCTATCTCGCTCTGCCAAGTAATCATTAGTTGTAACAACGTGTACTCCGCGACCTGCAAGTGCATTCAAATATGATGGAAGAGTTGCAACTAAGGTCTTACCTTCACCTGTTCGCATTTCTGCAATATTTCCTCTGTGCATCGCTGCACCGCCCATGATCTGAACATCGTAATGACGCTGACCCAAAGTTCGGCGACCTGCTTCACGAACAACAGCAAAGGCCTCTGGAAGAAGCTCATCCAATGACTCTCCGTTGGCGTACCGCGCCTGGAATAGAGGGGTCTGTTCACGTAGCTCTGCATCTGACATCGCTGAAAAGCGCGCTTCTTGAGCATTGACCAAGGCAACGATCTTGCTCAGATCGCGAAGGATGCGTCCTTCGCCTGCACGCAAAATCTTGTCTACAAACGCTGGCATCGACCTAGCCTCTCAGTAAGGGTGTGACCCTGATTCACGCCCTTATCGTAGAGGTTGGGCAACGCAGGCGGTAACCGCAGATACTGAGCCCACAGCGTGAAAACCCTGCGAGTTAACCGCTCTCAGCGCCTCCCTGAGGGTCGCCCCTGTTGTTACTACATCATCAATCAAGATCAACTCTCCCCTAGCGTGCGAGCTGAGGGAAAAGGCCCCTGCAAGATTTGCAGCTCGCTCATCCCGATGCAAACCGCTTTGATCCTTGACCCTTCGAGATACCTGCAAACAATCAACCATTGGAATTCCTGTTCGCTCTGAAACCTGAGTAACAAGATCGACAATAAAGCTTCTGCCACGACGGCGCTGAGATGCTTTGCTCGAAGGTATGGGCACTAAACGGCACAATGATGTGTCAACAGATTTTTTTGCCAATACATGAACTATGGCATCGATTACTAAATCATCAGCGCCTTTTTCTCCTGACTCCTTAGCTGCCAGAATAATTTTGGAAGCTGTCGGTGTATACAGAAGCGCTGAATGCACGATCAAATCATCTACAACAGTTTTGTAATAATGAGGATGCCAACTGCTCCTGCACTCCGAACAAATGCTAGGTCCCAGACGTTTACAACCAAAACACCTAGTTGGAAACAGGAGTTGTGAAATTTCTGCACATGTACCCATTGAGAAATACTTGCAGAGAAAAACTCTTATTTAGTAGATAACAAAAATGTGTGGAAACTAAGCTTTGTAATCCTCTGGCTGCAATTGAATAATTCGTTGCTCAATACTCTCCCATGTGTTGCGAGGAAGTGTCACAACAAAGTGCGCGCCACGTCCGGGACGCCCCCATGCCTCTAGCTCTCCATTATGTAAACGAGCATCTTCCAGAGCAATTGAAAGTCCCAAACCGGTACCCCCTCGAATTCTTGCCCGCGATGGATCTGCACGCCAGAAGCGATCAAAAACTCGAGTTAGAGCGTTTTCATCTAAGCCAACACCATAGTCGCGAACGCCAACGGCAACATCATGCTCGCTGGCTTCTATCTGTACATCAATCTGGTTTTCTTCAGCATGATCAATCGCATTTGCCAAAAGGTTGCGCAGAATCCGTTCTACGCGGCGAATATCAGCTTTAATCATGATGACGGGCACCTTAGATTTCACATAAATCTGAGTCTTGCGCTCTTTGGCAAGTAGCCCCAAATCATCGGCGCATCGTTGAACAAGTTGAACCATGTCAAAATCAACCGCTTCTAGTACCGCTACCTCTGCATCAAACCGTGAAACCTCAAGCAAGTCTTCGAGTAAACGTTCAAAGCGGTCCAACTGAGCGACCAATAACTCTGCACTTCTCCCAACGATTGGATCAAAAGTATCTTTGGATGAGTGAATGACTTCAGAAGCCATTCTCAAAGTCGTCAGTGGAGTACGAAGTTCATGTGAAACATCTGATACAAAGCGCTGTTGTACTCGAGAAAGGTTCTCTAAACGGGCGATCTGCTTTTCAATGGATTCGGCCATTTCATTAAATGCCAATCCCAAGGTTGAAATCTCATCTTGAGATACGACCTTTAAGCGCTTTCTGAAATCACCTGCGGTGAACTCAGTTGCGATGACTGCAGCCTCGCGCACAGGTTTAACTACCTGGCGGACAACAAGCCAAGTAATTAATCCAACCAAAAGTAATAATACAAAGCCGGTTAACAACAACGCACTACTGATCAGGTCCAATGTTTGTTCTTGATTGGCAAGAGAGAAAATTATGTACATCTCGTACTGCCCAGCATTAGGAATCTGAACCTTTTGGCCAATCGCTAAGCCACCTATTTGAGCACCTGTCACGTAATTCATATTTGTGTACTGGTACACCAAATCATTCTTTTTACGCACTCGCTCACTCAGTGAGGTCGGGATGGTCTTTGGATCCAAGAAATTGGATGCAATCTCGTAGTTATTGACCATCGTGTTGCCAGGACTTCGGATGAAAACTACTTCTCTGGCATTTTCATTGGCTGTTAATGTCGTGGCCGAACTAATAACATCATCAACTACCTTTTGAACAACAGAGTCTTTTTCGCCTTGTGCCAGTAAAAATCGATACTCTGCGGTGAAGATTGTCGATCGAGCCTCAGCTAAGGCTGAGTTCAGATTAACCTCTTTAACACCTGCAGATAACTGAGAATTAAGGGCTGACCCTGTTACTCCAGTAACTCCCAAGGAAAGTATTACTGTCGATAAAATTACCTTGATTGCCAGGGAGTTACGGATGCGCCAATAAATTTGGTTCATGGCTAGGAACCGCCCATTACTCCAGCTTTATATCCAACACCACGAACTGTGACGACAATTTCTGGATGCTCAGCATCATGCTCAATTTTTGAGCGCAACCGTTGCACATGCACATTAACAAGACGTGTATCAGTTGAATGACGATAACCCCATACCTCGCTGAGCAAGGCATCGCGAGTGAAAACTCTTCCGGGCTCTTTGGCTAAAGCAACTAGCAAATCAAACTCAAGTCTAGTTAAGGCAATTTGCTTTCCGCCTCGAGCTACCTGGTGGGCCTGAACATCAATGGCCAAGTCACCAATGGTAAGCAGACCAGATACATCTGCATTGGTGCGACGTAAACGGGTTCTAATTCGGGCGATCAGCTCTGATGGATGACGAAATGGCTTAACCATGTAGTCATCGGCACCTGCTTCTAAACCTTTTACAACATCTTGGGTATCACCTTTAGCTGAAAGCATGACAATCGGAACCATAGATTCTGCGCGAATTAATTTGCAGACTTCGATTCCATCAAGGCCAGGCAACATAACATCCAGCAGAACTAAATCTGGTGGATTGTTACGGAAAACATCCATGACCTCATCGCCACGACTTACTAGATCCACATCGATGCCGGCACCTGTTAAAACGATGCCGAGCATCTCTGCGAGATCTTGGTCATCATCGACGACCATAACTAAAGTCATTAGCTACCGTGCTCCCAAGAGTTCAGGTACATATCCTGTGCTGGAGTCAGAACATCGATACGTCCGCCCATGCTGATCAACTTAAGTGCAGCAACTTCCTTATCGATGTATGTAGGAACTTCATGAACACCTGGCTTCAGATTCTTTGCTTCCTTGACTAGGTACTCAGCGGTTAGTGCTTGGTCTGAGAAAGACATATCCATAACAGATGCTGGGTGACCTTCAGCTGCACCTAGGTTAACCAAGCGACCTTCAGCTAGAAGTAATAAACGACGCCCATCTGACAGTACATATTCATCTGTCTGGTGACGCATCTTTGAGTTCTTAGTCTTTGCATTCTGCTCGAGCCAAGCAACGTCGATTTCGATGTCGAAGTGACCTGAGTTAGCCATAATTGCGCCATCCTTCATTACGGCAAAGTGCTCATCACGCAATACATCGCGGTTACCGGTCACGGTAATGAATACATCGCCAAGCTTTGCAGCATCGATCATTGGCATTACGCGGAAGCCCTGCATCATTGCATCAAGAGCCTTTGTTGGATCAATCTCTGTAACGATTACATCGGCACCCATACCCTTGGCACGCTCTGCAACACCCTTACCGCAGTAACCGAATCCAGCAACAACAACTATGCGACCTGCAAGCAAGAAGTTAGTTGCACGAAAAACTGCATCAAGAGTTGATTGACCGGTTCCGTAGCGGTTATCAAACATGTGCTTTGTATCTGTGTCATTGACGGCAATCATCGGGAACTGAAGAGCTCCATCTTTTGCCATCTGATTAAGACGAATAACACCTGTCGTTGTCTCTTCGCAACCACCAGCGATGTTTGGAATTAACTCCTTGCGAGTGGTGTGCAATGTATTAACGAGATCGCAACCATCATCAAATACTTGGTGTGGTTCGATATCAAGAGCTGCGTTGATGTGCTTGTAGTAGCCATCACGGTCAACAGCGTTACGAGCAAATACTGAAATTCCATACTCATGAACAAGTGCCGCAGCGGTGTCATCTTGAGTTGAAAGTGGGTTAGAGGCACAAAGTGCGATCTCTGCTCCGCCAGCCTTCAGAACGCGCATCAAGTTCGCGGTTTCTGTTGTTACGTGCATGCATGCTGAGATGCGTACGCCTGCAAATGGCTGTGACTTCTCAAAACGCTCGCGGATTTGAGCTAGAACCGGCATATTGCGTTCGGCCCATTCGATGCGCTTGCGACCTTCGGCTGCAAGTGATGCATCAGCAATGTCATGCTGTGGAAGAGTTGAAGTAACTGGAACGTTCACGTAAATCTCCTTAAATGGTAATCAAAGTATTAATTGGATACCTAAGGCGTAGGGCTCTACTGTGCTAGGCGGCTATAGGCATAGGTTACTGCCCTCACGCGAAAAGCTCGTAATGGAAAACGGGGATTAACCGCGTATAAGTGAGAGAACCGCATCACGTACCGACTCCATCTGAGCCTGTGTTGAAGCCTCAACGTTGAGTCTGAGTAATGGCTCAGTATTTGAAGGGCGCAGGTTAAACCACCAGGTATCTGCGTTAACGGTTAGACCATCAACTTCATCGATCTGGTACTCCTTTGAGTCATAACTCTTCCGGACCAGATTAGTTGCCTGTTGGGTGTCGGCAACCTTTGAGTTGATCTCACCACTGGAGTAGTACCGATTGAAAGGTGCCAAAAGCTCAGACATGGTTGAACTACCTTCACCGAGAGCTGCAATTGCATGCAGCGCAGCAAGTGCGCCACTGTCTGCCATCCAAAACTCTTTGAAGTAAAAATGTCCAGAATGCTCGCCGCCAAAGATTGCGCCACTTTCAGCCATCATCTTCTTTATATATGAGTGGCCGACTCGACTTCGTAATCCTGTCCCACCATTTTCATCAATTACTTCTTTAACCGCGCGTGATGAGATTAAGTTGTAAATAATTTTTGAACCAGGTCGTTTCTTTAACTCACGTTGCGCAATAAGAGCAGTCAGTGCAGATGGATTAACGGCAATTCCGTGTTCATCTACTAAGAAGCATCTATCTGCATCGCCATCAAAGGCAAGACCAAGATCAGCGTTATGGTCGATTATTGCTTGCTTAAGATCGGTGAGAGTCGATTCATCAAGTGGGTTGGCCTCGTGATTTGGAAATGAGCCATCTAGTTCAAAATACATCGGTATTACTTCGCAATTGAGTCGTGCAAAGATAGCTGGAGCTGTGTGTCCAGCCATGCCATTGCCTGCATCGACAACAATCTTCAGCGGTCGAATTCTCTTAACATCCACCAAGGTAAGTAAGTGATCTACATACTCTTCCAGCATATTCCGTTGTTTTTCAATGCCCACGCTTCTCAGCGCAATGGGCGAACCTTCACGCACAAAGTTCTCAATAGTAAGCAACCCGGACTCTTTGCCAATTGGGCGGGCCTTGCTCAAACACAACTTAATCCCATTGTATTGAGCAGGATTATGACTTGCCGTAAACATGGCACCTGGCAACCCAAGTTTTCCAGATGCAAAATACAACATATCTGTCGATGCTAAACCAATACGAATGACATCCATTCCTTGCGAGCTCGCTCCTGCTGAAAATGCATCAGCTAGCTCTGGTGAGGATGGACGCATATCTTCGCCGATAACAATTGTTCCTGGCTCTCGTTCTATCTGTAAGAAGCGAGCAAACGCCATTCCTGTCGCAAAAGCAAAATCTGCATCAATTTCTGTATCGACTAAACCTCTGATGTCATAGGCTTTAAAAATATTGGCGATCTGTTCCATGATGGGTTAAGAAGGAACTGCGCGCAGATGTCCGCGGCGACCTATTTGTTGTTGAGCAGATGTAGATTCAATCGGAGTAATCGGATCCACATCCTTTGATGCAACTTCTCGAACCGCATCCGCAATCGCCATTAAATCATCTTCACTAGGACCTTGAGATGCGCCATCTAACTCTTGCTTAATGACGCTCCAGCCATGTGGAACTTTCAAGCGAGTCCCGTGAACAACACATAGATCATATGCATGTGGCTCAGAGTATGTAGCGAGAGGACCAACAACAGCTGTCGACTCAGAATAAATGTATGTCAGGGTCATAGTTGCATGTGACCTGCACCCTGCGCGGGAGCATCCACGACCACCCTGAATTCTCATGAGTTAAACATTAGTGGGAAGGGGTATGAAAAGTTGGGATTATCAGGGATTTAAAATACGGATATTTGAGTCTGGAATTTCGACTCGAGTGAGAACGCTTCCTGGAGCGATAGGAAAGTATCCATACCCATTAGTTGATGAGACCAAAGCACCAGCATAAGTATCGGCGCTAACCTTTGTGATCTTGATAGACCTTGCAGCAATGGGAACCTTCCAGGTAACGATCTCATTCCCCTGAATTGTTTTGCGAATCAATTTGCCGTTCACCAAATTTAAATCAATCGCCACATTAATTTGAGGGCCTGTGAATGCGATTGTTGGCGCAAGTCCAGTCAGAGCCATTGTGAATTCAGAGAGCTCTGGTGCAGGGGTGCTCCACACAAAATCTCTTCTAGCTCCAACTGTCACAGATGATTCAACCGCCGCAACAATAGCTTCAGTCGAGGTAATCCTTAAAGCAAATACCTTTGAGGATATCTTGGGTGAGAATGCAAACTCTGTGACTAATCCTGCAGAAATATTTCGAGAATTCAGACCAACCGGGATGAAAACGCCATCGGCTGAAATAAGCTCGACTGTAACGCTGGTATCAACATCTCCCGGAGTCAATACTCTTAAAAGGTGTACAGCGGCTGAACCTTGACCCGTTGCCTTGCCTTGATTTGGAACGGCGGGAATGACAAGAGTTCTACTTGGCGTACTTATTGGATTGATAAAATCTCCGCCAAGGGCCCGCAACCCCTTTCCTTGTTCATCAATCACAAAAGAGTTAATTCTGCCCGATCTAGGAGCGACGTTGATGGTCAATTTCTTGTCACCAGGGGCAAGTGAATCAACAGAGATCACCAGATAATTCTTTGATTGGACTGACAAAGTTCTTAATGGTTGTTTTCCATTTTCAGTAAATACCTGCACATCAACAACGGCATCACTCAAACCACTATTCACAATAATTAAGCGACCTTTAGTGGTGACATCGGCACTTGCTCCCACAAACCATTGTGAAGATGCTGGTCCTGAACACAGAACGCCGCCAGCCCATTTACCTGAACGACTCTGCCAGGCAACTGGTGTAGAGCCCACCGAATTAAAGAGCAGTGAATCCTTCAACACTGGAAGGCGTAGCACCTTCACCATCTCGGTCTTTGTGCTTCTGTTTTGCAATCTCTGAAATTGCGTCTGCTTGGAGGATAGTGAAATCTGCGAAGCAAGGCCGGGCAAAGTTGGTGGGCAAACAACTGCCGGATAGTTTTCAGAAAAACTCTTCTTGGTAATAGCAACATTTAGCGCCGAAGCGATAACTATTGCAACGGCGATGGAGGCGATGAATTGAAGAGGGCGAGATAGTTTCATGCCAACTCCTTCTCTGAGATATCGCTCTTGCGGCGACCAGCAGGAAGTGCCATAACCAGTACTACTACTAAGAAAATCAACTGAAGCGAGAGCCAGCCGCGGCGAACCGTTCCATCGTGAATCAATGAGATCTCGCCAGATTCGGTAACTGTAAATGTTGGCAATCCCTGCTCGTTCTTACCACGATCTAAGCGATATCCATTTTCAAGAATCTGCCAAGAACGACTGTATGTTTCTGTCAAAATAAGAGTTCCTGCTGATGGAACAAATGTGCGTGCTCCAACTTCACCTGCCTGTAACTCTTGACGTACTCCATCTGCGCCAACAAACATTAATCGCGAAGCTGGAGCTGTTACTTTCCAAACAACACCCAATGATGTTGCCGCTGTACGAGAGAATCCCCCAAGCCCATCGATTGAGCGAATAATCTCCCGCTTAAATGGTGCCTTTACAAAAAGATATTTGACTCCAAAATTACTGAGAGTCGTACTGCTGGAAACACCGGATCCATCAATGAGTCCGCGAGCTGCTTCTGCGATGGCAGGGGTTTGCTCGGGAGCAACATCGGGCTCCCCTAAAGAAATATCTCTTCCGCGAGATAAGTAATACTGAACCTTCTTTTCCTCAACCGATCCAACTTCACGCAGTACCAGAATTTTTGTATCCTTTTCAACGCTCAAGAAGGCTGGCATCACAGTCTCGCGATTTGCTTGAACTAAAGAATCAGCACCCTTGCTTACAGACCAACCAATTGCAACAACTGAATAAGTAAAGGTTGCAAACAAAAGTAGCGCTGAAAGAATATGGCGATAATGAATATGGCTCAGAACAAGAGTTTCTCGAAGTCGATCGAGCAAAACAGTTCCTGAAGCGATTGCAGCAAGGGTCACAAGAACCAGAACCGGTCCCGGCCAAACCTTTGATGAGGCTTCATTTCCATGTGTGGAGATTGAAAGTGATGAAAGAACAACCGCTAGTACAAGAGCGCCTACGCCGTATTCAGCGATTCGACGAGCATGGGTTGAGGAGAATAAGGAGATGATCAAAACCAGAAGAATTGGGCTTATTAACCAGCCTGGTAATGAATTGGCACCACCAGGATTGCCCAGTAAGGCCATAAATGGTCCACCACCAGAGATCAACAATCCGGGCTCAACCAGAAGTCGGCTTGGGTGTACAAAAACTTCCAGCGAAAATGGAATGTTCATAAAAAACGGGGTAAAGATCAAAGCTGCGCGCTTTTGAAGACGCAATGAATATAGAGGTGAGTTTGCTTCCTGTGCATGTTTTTCATAATCGCTCAAGGTAGAGATCAATCCTGCGACTAATCCGATGACAAAGATCATCAAGGAAAATCCGTATAAGAGAGCCAGTAGAAGCGAGATGCCAGCAATTTTGCGCCAGCTGTACAGCTCTATCTTCTCAATATCGTGCAGCAAAAGTGCAGCAAAAGGAGCAAGGATCATAAAGAGGACGGTTGCAATGTGACCGGTCGAAATTGCGGCGATCGTTACCGGCGAAATTGCGTACAGAAAAGCAGCCGGAATTGAGATCCACGTATTGCTAGTTAATCGCTTAAGAAGCTTGGATGCGGTGTACATCATGACGATAGGTGCCACCAGGAAAAAAGTTGTAATCAAGAACTGCACTTTTCCCAAAAAGAGTATGGAGGCTGTTGCTGTTACTGCTACCCAGGTGGGAGTTGCTGATGAAGAACCCATGCCAACCTGATGCCAAGATTCAAAATATGTTCGCCACAAATCTGTTGCCCCTGATGGAGAAATTGGTAGAGCTCCACCGACAAGTGCACCAAATCGATTTCGTGAATTTAGAATTGAAATTATGGTGAT
>CAXNDW010000011.1:0-19533 GCA_964201405.1 Candidatus Planktophila sp. | reverse complement strand
GTTGACATCGTTGATCTAGATGCATCACAAGGTTTAGTGCGTTTGTGGCACTGCGGATCTGCAGCAACAAAGCTTGCAGCTGATCCAAAGAATGCAACGCAATCAATTCACTGCAACCGCAAATTAGGCGTTGCAGGTAACTTTCCGCTCAAGACCGGACCAGTGACACTGTTCCGCATTGATCGGGATGTAGATCCGAGCAATCGCACGGGTTTACGCATGGTTGTGAGCCGAGGGGAATCAATCCCAGCTCCCAATCACTTCCAAGGCAATACAGCAACGGTAATCACTCAACCTGATGCCGCTGCCTTAGTGAATGGAATAGTCACTGGTGGATATCCGCACCACTTGGTCATCTCGTGGATCGATGTGCGACCTGGTATCCGTCAAATGGCAAAAATGTTAGGGATTCCCCTCACAGAATGGTAAACAACAACTACAAACCCTCGAAAGCAAGGATAAAAATGAAAACTAAAGGAACAAATTCCTTCAGTGCTCGTCGTATCGGTGCTGCAGCAACAATTGTTTTTGCTCTTGTTGCAACTTCACTTCCATCGGCGCTTGCAGCTGGAGAAGTACTTGGAAAAGTCTGTAAAGTTGAAGGTGTAAGCACAGGAACTAGCTCTAGTTCTCTTGTATGTAAAGAAGGATCAAACGGAAAGCTAACTTGGCAGCGTGTTCGTCTAGGACAGACTTACGGAAAGCCAGTTGGTCCATCAACACCACCAAAGGGTTCAATTGAATTTTGGCACTACCGCCCAGAAGATAAGGCTGTATTCCAGACAATCATCGATAAGTATGAAGCTCGTTACCCTGGAACAAAGATCACACAGGTAATCTCTTCAACTAGCGATTACGATGCAACTGCTCGTGTAAAGATCGCTGGCAACAAGGAAGCGGCGCTATTTGCTGCATCACGCGGAGCAACTTTTGAAGGCTTCGCTAATGCAGGCATGTACCGAGATATTTCCTCACAGCGCTTTGTAAAGCAGAACGCTGTTGCAAATGCACTATTTGCTGGTCAATACAACGGACAGCAAGTCGGTATTCCTTACCACTACCTATTCAATGATCCTGTTTACAATACAGAGATCTTCGCAAAGGAAGGCTGGAAGGTTCCTAATAGCCTCTCAACCACTCTTGCTTACTGCAAGGCTGCAAAGGCAAAGGGTTATGTACCAATGGCTTGGATGGGCGCAGTTCGCGGCCAGGCAGCACAGATCTTTAACTCAATGTTGATGAACTCAACATCAGATTACGCAACTCTTGAAAAGAATCTTCTTGCTGTTAACACTGGCAAGGATGAGCTAACAACTCCTTGGTTCAAGGGCATTGCAGAGAACTACAAGAAGATGCTTGATGCAGATTGCTTCCCAGAGAATCCAACAGGTATGACAGAGGCCGCAGGTAACAATCTATTTGCTACAGGTAAGGCTCCTATTCTTCCTACAGGTTCATTCTCAATGGGTGCGATCAAGGCACTTAACCCAGCAATGACTGGAAAGATGCAGCTCATGGGTCTTATCGCAACTGATGCAAAGCCAAAGTATGTTGGTATCCACAACAGCACATTCATTTTGGGTGTTAACAACAAGGCAACTTCATCAGATCAGCGCATCGCTCTCTCATTCCTCTCATACCTAATGCAGGGTGAGATTGGTGAGATTTACGCAACTGGAACAACTCAGCACGTAAATGTGTTGAACGTTTCATACGCTAAGAATGTAGATTTGCTCAACACTTCAGTTTGGCAGAGCTACAAGACTCTTCTTGCTCCTCGCTTCTTGATCACAGATGCTGCAGTAAGCAACTTGACCAATGATGCGTTGATCGCAATCGTGGGTGGAAAGCCAATCGATGCAACACTGGCTGACTTCTCAAAGCAGATCAAGCAGAAGCTGTCGTCATAACTCATTAAGTCACAACAAGCCATCGCCAACCCCACTGCGAAAAGCAGTGGGGTTGGCCCTGGCATGCGTAAAAAGAAGCGTGATAGCGCCATCTATTACTTGATGGGCGCTCCAGCTGCAATTCTCTTTATTATCTTTTATCTTTACCCTGCGTTAAATACCCTTAGGTACTCAGCAACTCGGTGGAATGGAATCGACCCGGTCGAATTCGTTGGCGTTCGCAACTTTGTTAACTTATTAACAAATGATGATCTTTTTCTTAAAGTTCTTGGAAACAATGTTCGATTTACGCTTCTTGTCGTCTTATTCCAGACATCTTTTGCCCTTTTGTTCGCGATTTTCTTGGTCAAAAACACAAAAACTACAATCTTTTTAAGAACTCTGTATTTCTTCCCAACGATTCTTTCATCTGTATCTGTCGCCATGATTTGGCTGTTTTTGTATGATCCAAATGTCGGCGTCATTAACACAACGCTAACAAAGATAGGTCTTGATTCATTAGCGCTCAATTGGCTGGGCAGCGAAAGCACAGCTCTGTACGCCATCGCATTTACTCAGGTTTGGTTCCACACAGGGCAAATGATGGTTATCTACATCGCAGGCCTACAACAGATTCCTGCGGAGTTGTACGAAGCGGCAGAGGTCGATGGGGCGACACGTTGGCAACAGTTCAGAAATGTAACCTGGCCCATGTCTATCCCGACCACAGGTGTCGTTATTGCCTATACAACTATTCAATCCTTTAGAGCCTTCGACCTGGTCTTCTCGATGACAAATGGTGGTCCAAACAATTCATCCTCAATTTTTGCAACACTGATCTATGTAACGGGATTCTTTGAATACAAGGTCGGATATGCGGCCGCTCAAACTGTATTTATGATTGTGACAATTGTTGTGATCTCTTGGCTGCAGCGACGAGCAATCAAAGATAGGTATTCGGGGTAGCCAGCGATGATATATAAACCATCTAGAATTTTTGCTCTCTCATTCTTTGCGCTATTAATTGGTGTCCCTAGCCTTGTCGTGATTCTTGGAACATTTAAAACAACGCTTGAAGTATCGGAGAACCCATTAGGCATTCCTGATAGCTTTAATTTAACAAATTATCGGGAATTACTTTCAGGTGGAGAACTCTTCCAGAACTTTACTAATTCCATGTATGTAACCTTGTTTTCAGTAGTAATCACCTTACTTTTGGCTAGCTTTGCCGCATATGCAATCTCAAGAATGATTACCGTCACCGGCAAGGTCTTGTTTGGTCTTTTTGCTATAGGTTTGGCAATTCCTGGTCAGGTTAATATCGTTCCGATCTACCAGTTATTCAATCAGCTCGGTCTTCTAAACTCATTGAATGGTTTGATTCTGATCAATATCAGCACGACACTTCCGATTTCTATCTTCATCCTCACCTCATTCTTCAGAGAGCTCCCAAAGGAGATGTTTGAAGTATCTTCTATTGATGGTGCAGGGCCATTTAGAGCTTATAGATCTATTGCCCTGCCACTTTCACGTCCAGCGATGGGTGCTACCTCAATTTTTCTCTTCGTAATTAACTGGAATGATCTACTTTATCCACTACTACTGGTAACGCAGTCAGACAAAAAGACCCTTCCATTAGCTATGCTGGACTATAAGGGAGAGTACTTCACGAACTTCAATATGATATTTACTGCAGTGATTGTTGCCTCCGTCCCGATGATTATTATGTATTTATTCATGCAACGATCATTTGTTGCAGGATTAACTGCAGGAGCGGTTAAGGGGTAGCCATGAGTGTGATCACACAATTAACGCCACAAAGAGCAGCTCGTATCGCAACCCAGTTAATGGAGTTGATTGAACTGCAAAAGCTTTTGCCGGGGGATAAGTTGCCACCTGAGCGTCAGTTAGCTGATTTATTGGAGGTCAGCCGTCCAAGTTTGCGAGAGGCGCTTCATATTTTGCAGGCGCAGGGGTTGGTGCAGATAAAGCACGGACAGGGAACCTTTGTTCAAGAACCTGTTGTCGCGCAAGAGCTTCGTGCCTCTGTAATGACAAAAACACATGGGCTCAATGAGCTTTTTGATGCACGTGAAGTGCTTGAGGTTCCTGCATCCAAATGGGCAGCGGAAAAGGCTTCAAAAGAGGATATTCGCTTACTTCGCGCCACTTTGAATCAGATTGACACAATCACCGCGATCGAGCCAATTGATTATGACCAATTACAGTCCTTAGATGCCAAGTTCCACTTAACAATTGTTGGTATTGCTGGCAACCGTTTTATTAATCAAACTCTCAATGTTCTGCAAGATGTAATGAAGATGTCGATGGAAACAACATTACGTCTTCCCGGACGTTCAGAGATTTCTCGACATGAGCATCACGAAATCCTGACCGCCATTGAAAATGGAAATGGCGAACTTGCATCGAAGCTAACACTTCAGCACATCACAGGCGCCCGTAAAACCGCCTTGGCTGATGCAAAGAAAAAAGAGGGCAAGTGAGCACTATCCAAGCGGTGTGTGTCGGAGTTATTACGATGGACACAATTGCGCTGGTCGACAAATATCCTTCAGAAGATGAAAGAGTTTTAGCTGAAGTAATCATCCGAGCTGGCGGGGGTCCTGCAGCTGTTGCCGCCGTTGCATTAAGTCGCTTAGGAGTGAAAAGCGCAATTGTTGGAACAATCGGTGATGATGCTGATGGCAGAGAAATTCTTGAAATCTTTGCGAACGAAGGTGTCGATACAACCGGAATCTCAGTAGGTACAACTTCTACCGCCGGAAGCGTAATTGTTGCCTCTAAAGAACATAGTGCACGAGCTATTAGTACTCGTCAGCCAGTAGCTCAAGCCCCTGTTAATGATGCGGCAAAGAGGTTGATAGCAGATACCCAATGGGTACATGTCGATCAAGTTGGAATTAAAAGACTTAATGATCTAGGTATTGCCCGTGGAAAGGGTCCACAGATCTCTTTTGATGCGGGATATGGGGTAGAAAGTTTTGACCCAATCATTGTCGATCTCTTTGTTCCTACAGATCGTCAGATGGCGCTTCGTTATCCAGGTGTGGATCTTGCAGTTGCTTTGGAAAATGACTCATTAAAGGCTGGAAACACAGTTGTAGCTACGCAGGGATCAGCTGGCAGCGCTGGTTTTTCACCGGAAACAGGGTTAGTCACAGCACCTGGATTTAAGGTCGATGTCACAAGCACTTTAGGTGCGGGGGATGTTTTCCATGGCGCACTAGTTGCCCAATTAATTCAGGGTTATTCATTGCAGGATGCGATGCGCCGAGCAAACGCTGTTGCCGCTCTTTCATGTCGGGGATTAGATGGCCAATCAAAGATTCCAACAACAACTGAACTCGATGCATACCTGGAGGCACACTGATGAGAAAACCACTAACTAAATTGGCACGTCCATCAGGAGCTCTGGCAATGGTTGCAGTGGATCAGCGTGAAGCTTTGCGCGGAATGTTTGCAGCACATCAAAGCACTCCAGTACCTGATTCACAGTTAACTCAATTCAAAGTAGATGTTGCACGTGAGCTTTCACCCTTTGCATCTGCTCTGCTTGTAGATCAAGAGTTTGGTATTGATGCAATTATCGATCAGAAGGCTTTGCAGGGCGGATGCGGATTAATCGCTGCAGCTGATCTATTGGTTGGACCTGCAGGAGGCGCAGCAACAGATACAGCGATAGATCCAGATGTAGATCCCATTCGCATGCGCGATATCGGCAGTGTTGGATTGAAATTTCTTGTTTTATGGCGCAATGATGAATCTCCAGATGTGCGTGCTAAATTGGTAGAAGATTTCAATAAGCTCTGTGAAGTTTCAGGCCTGCCATCTATCATCGAAATCATTGTTAAACCCCCAACTGATTCATCTCGCAGCTTCAACCGTGAAGAAGAGTTGATTATTGCTGCTCGTGAAGCGGCAGCCTGGAAACCAGATCTTTACAAGGCTGAGGTTCCATTCCACGGCGAAGGAGATTTAAACCTTGTCACCAAAAACGCTGACAGAATTTCAGAGGCGATTGGTTCTCCTTGGGTGGTTCTTTCAAATGGTGTAAAGCAGCCATTCTTTAATGATGCGGTTAAAGCTTGCGCAATGGGTGGAGCAAGTGGCTTTCTTGCAGGACGTGCGGTCTGGGCTGACATTGTTAGCTCACCAGATATCCCAAAGGCGCTCCGTGAAATCTCTATTCCACGCTTAGAACAGCTAGCTGAGATCGTTGATACCCATGCAAAGCCTTGGAGCAGTTGGAGTTAATTCTCGATCGCAACAAAGTTTTTATCAGGATCAAGCATTGCTGCGATGGCATTTAGTGCTAAACCTTGCCCCCACAACTGCATTCGATCACTGCGAATAACACTGTAACCAAATGGAATCAGTTGCAAGACGGTTCCGGCGCTTGTTCGAGTCAGGACTCCATCATGATCTACATAGGTAAGAGCTGCAGCAATTGCTCGCTTCGCAACCTGATCTAGTTGATCCTTCATTTCAGGTAAATGTCGTCCAGCTCTCAACATGGCAGCACCAAAGCCTGCGGTAGCAGAGGTTTCCAGTACACCTTTGTTTTCAATTTGGTGATCTACTAAAACATCCCAGATTCCATAATCAGGCAGTAGTGGAATCAACGCTGACAATTGATCTGCGAGTGCTCTCTTAATTGTTTCCAATGTTGCTGGTCGGATACCAAGTGCTAGACAAGCATCCAAAAACTCTACGCAAGAGAGGGACATCCAGGCGTTGCCACGTCCCCAATAGTTCCAAAGGGACTCACCTTTATGTGAACCATGTGCAAAGAGTTTAGTTTTTGGATTTTGCAACAATTGAATATGTGCAGCTAATTGTTCTCCAATAAATTCAACATACTCAGATTTCTTAGTTGCTACGCCATGATTGAGAAGAAAAGTTCCCATCATGTAGCAGGTATCTGCCCAGACTCCACCTGGCCAATGTTCAACTGCCCCATTAGCCGCACGAGTAGCAGAGGCTGGATCCATCACCCATTGTTCAAGTGTTGAATTGATCGCAGAAGCATCAAGAAATCCAGTTGCATGTAGACGTGAAGCTGCAGCGCCCGGTGCAACATTATTAATGTGCCCAGAAGTTAATGCCCCACGTCCCGAGTACCAGTTGATGAGTCGGTCTGGAATTGGTTGCTTTATTGTTTCGAAGTATCGAACCTCAGATAAAAGGTAAACACCTTCACCCCACGACCATTGTGGAAGTCCCGCATCCCATGTTGCATTGATGATTCGATCAGCTGTTTCCCTTAGAAAAGCAGTGGTCAATGCCGCAGGGGCAAGTGAAACAAGCGGTGGCGCTTCAAGAACACTGGAAGTCGTATCTTCGCCGGCCATTGTTATACCTGAGACTTTGGGTGCAGTCGCTTTCCATTGACTACATCGATCCGCAGCTTTTCTTTTCCAAACTCAGCATCGAAGATGGAGTCACTAGATTCAAGAGCAACCGCTGGATTATCAAGTCGTGGTGCCATTTCAGGCAACCCACCTTCGAGTTGTTCACTAACGCCATCAACCAAGAATGGACCTTCCCAATTAAGGTCAAAGCGACGCTTGTGTTTCCAAGAAATCGTAAGGTTCTTCTCATCAAAGGTTGGCTCATTTAACTTGCGAACAAAACTCTTAAAGTCTGTGTAACTCTTTTTGTCACCAAGAACAGAAACATAAAGAGCACCATTGCCATTAGGTTGCCACTCTTGGTGGGCTGTATCTCCACTCTTCAAAGGAGAAAATCCGCCAGGTGTTGCAACAGCAATGTAGCCATTACCAACTCGACCAGCTAACCAGGATCCTTTTTGTACAAACTCATCCATCCATGGTGTTGGGAACCATAAGTGTGTGAAATCTGGATACAACTGATCATTTAATGCATAAATCGCAAGGATGACATTCTCATGTTGACGCACACGCGGCAGTACTAGGTGTCCAGCCCATGCATTTGGCCTTACCGATGTTGCGTGGCTAAACGCTGCTGGATAACTTGCAAATACCTGCACCTCTGTTGAAAGGGTTGCACCCCAGACATGTTCCTGCAGACCAGGTAAACCTGCTCGATAATCTTGGACAGATGAGAGCATTCCATCGCCGGTTCGCCACACATGTAGATCTGATGCATAAGGACGTTCTAGCAAATCGCTGGTAAATCGATACTTACCTCGGTAAACCTGGCGACCATGCCATGTCTTGTTAAGTGAGTGTGCAACCTTAACGATCATTGGTGGAAGCACATATCTCTTCGAAGTAATCAAAGTAGTCACAGGAAGTACAGCAAGGTTGAGCGCACCCATGCCCCACAGCGCCCACATAATTGGGGCGGTTTCTTCAAATCGTGATGATCTTAAGGTCGTCGTATAACTGCGACCATGTGCTGCGCCATGTACTCCACGCCACGAGTTACTAGCAAGAGAGAACATTAACTTATCAAGCAGAGCCTCTGAAAACTGGCGAATCTCCTTATTAGGGGAGAACTCGATTAAAGAAACCAGAGCTAAGGTGTCAATTGCAAGATATGCATTTGAGTCATACTCACTAAATCCACCCTCAAGTTTTAACTTCAACCACTCCAGCGCCATCTCGCGGCCTCGTTCAGAGTGTGCAGCTCCAGTTAACTTAGCGTTTGAAAATGTTTCACTGGCGAATAGATCACCGATTAAGTGCTCAGCTGTATGCCAAACAAATTGATGATTTTCTGTGAAGTAACACATGGCATCAAGACCTGGATCTTCAATCCAGTACTTGAAATTAAGTAGCGTTGCTTTAACTTCCTCGCGAACACCAGCTTCCCACTGTTTTTCAGGAAACTTATGAAGAATATGTACGAGACCAACAGCCTCGAAGTCTGCACAATCTGCACGAGAAGAGATCATGGACAGCGCAGGTTTCAGATCCTCTGCCGTTACAACATACTTTGAATTCTTATCTAAACGAGCAAGGGCTCGCGCAGATGAGGCGTAACTATCTGCAACATGATCAATTACCTCAGAACGCCAAACCTTTGGTGAAGTTTTTGGAACGGTCGTTCGAACTCGTTCTGGAACATATGCTGTTCTAAAGGTTCTAAAGACAGGTGTACTTGGAGAATCAAGACGCAGCTCTAAGAAGATTTCGCCTGTATCCAACATCGTTGCAGTTACATCGCCATCGATTGCAGCCTTTGACTTTTCAGCCTTCTTTGCTGCGCTTCGAATATCACTGACTTTGACCTTAGCTTTGCCTTGCTTAAATACCAGAGGAACACCATCACCTTGAGATTTGCTCTCTTTTACGCGGACTCTAAGCCCAGGTGAGCCATGGAATTCAACAGAATCTGTTGTCCTCGCCCAGCGTTCAATTGCTACATTTTCAAGCTCTCTTTCAGCGATTTCCGATGCATACTCATCTGCGCCAGGAGATGGAATAACGATTCGAACAGGTAAGCCTTCTATCTTTACTCGAACAGCATGGCGAACCTCTCGAAGAGAGATCTGCCATTGAGAAATTATCAATGTGCTTATTCCAGAAGGTAATAGTGTTTTGATCGAACTTGAAATTGGCTGCATGTATCCAAATTGATCGGTGCTTAACACCAGTTCTCCATTGAGCCAAAGCTGAACCGGCCCTTGACTCTCTACAACAATATTGCGCCATTCAGGTTGATCAACCTCAATCTGAGTAGCCATAAGTGAGTGGCGATATTCCGGTGTGTAGGAAAAGTGACTCCAATCAGCAAATCCATCATGGCCGGTGTGAATTCGCGTCCACGTGTCGCTGTTTACTTCTGCGCTCCCTGGTGCTTTCCAAGAAACTTCGCCACCTTCAATTACTGTGGGCATTGTTTGCTCTGCAATGAATGGACGGTTTTTAAATAATTTAGCTTTTAGGGGTGCAATGTCTGGACCATTTGTAAGAACCCAACGTCCATCTTTTCCAAATGGATCACCTGAATCCTTGAGTAGCTTTCCTAAGTCATCTGCTGGAGTTATCCACGCTTTGGTTATTAACCAATCTCGAATGAATCCATTCTTATCCAATAAATGAATCGTGCGATCGAAGTTATCGGTAAACCGTGGAATTTTTCTGACCTCTTTCTTGAGTTCGGATGCGTAAGAAATTTACTTCATTCCAGTTTGTGCAATGCCTTGAATTATTTGACGCTGCATAAAGATAAACATAAAGAGGACAGGAATGATTGACATTACAGACATCGCCAAAACTACGTTGTACGGAACCACCAGTTGGCCATTTAACAAGGCCAAGGCAACCGGCAATGTGTACAGCTCTTCTCTTTGAGCGATAAGTAATGGCCAAATAAAGTCATTCCAGCGCCAAAGAATAGAGAAGATAGCAACCACGGCTAATGCTGGTCGACACAATGGAAGAACAATTCGAGCAAAAATTCTAAACTCGCCAGCACCATCAATTCGGGCAGATTCGATCAACTCATCTGGAATGGTCAACATGTATTGACGAAGGATAAACACACCTGTGGGGGTGGCTGCGGCGGGAATAATCATTCCCCAATATGTATTTACCAATCCCAGGGATGCAACCACAAGATAAATTGGAATCAAAATTACCTGTAGAGGAATCATGATCATGGCTAGGGTCATGACAAATAAGCCATCGCGCCCTCTGAAGTTGTACTTGGCAAAGGCATATGCCGCCATTGAGTTAATAAGTAATGTAAGAAAAGTAGCTACCGTTGTAACAAAAACACTATTGAAAAAGTATCGGGTGTAGTTGTATGCGTTAAATGCTTCAGAGTAATTCTCAAAAGCCCATCTGGAAGGAAATAGCTTTGGAGGCCTGGCGCTTAGATCTGTTAAATCTTTAAAGGATGAGAGCACGAACCAGGTAATTGGAGCTAGAACAATGAAGGTCATCATCAATAGAAAAGTGGTTCTAAAGATACTTCCTGCGGTTGGTACTTTGCGGTTGGACGCCGAAGTCCAGGTACTTTTTGGTTTAGTAACAGTTAACTTGCTCATAGCGCATTCTTCTTCTTTCCAACTAAGAAATTAAGAGCAGTAAAAGCAAAGATAATTAAGAAGAGAATTACGCCTGCTGCGCTTCCAAGTCCATATTGAATTGGGCTTTGGAAGGCACGGTCATAAATGTATTGAACAATTAAGGTGGTTGCACCTAGAGGGCCACCTCCAGTTAATGTGTAGATAAAATCAAATGACTGGAAGCCATGAATGGTCGACAAAATTACAATTACCAATGTGGTTGGCTTTAATAGAGGCAGAATAATCAAGCGAATTATCTGTATCCTCGTAGCTCCATCCATAGCGGCGGCTTCTAAAAGGCTCTTATCAATGCCCTGAAGACCTGCCAGCAAAATAATGGAGTAAAAACCGAGGTGTACCCAAACACCAACAAAGATGACTGCGATCATGCCCAGTTTTGGTTCAACCATCCAACCTGGACTTCCACCACCAGCAGCCTCTAGAAGAGCATTGAGTGGACCAACTTTACGATCTAAAACATCGTTCCAAATGAGGCCCACAACAACTGGTGAGAGCATCACTGGCAAAAAGAGAATAGCTCTAAAAAATCCCTTAGCAAATTTTTGCTCATTAACAACCAAAGCAAACATAAGAGACAAAACCGTCGAGATAATCACATAGAAAATTACATAAGTTGCAGTGTTTCTTGCAACAGAAGCGACAGTCGGATCGCCGAAAATTGAACTGTAATTTGCAGTTCCTACATAATCGAAGTTTCTTCCATCGATACTATCGAAGAAAGAGATATAAACACCACGTATCGCTGGCCAAATGATGAAGGTAAGAAAGATGAGCATATTTGGCGCAATAAATACATACGGCATTAACCGCCGGCTCCAACTTACGTTGGAACGCCGGCGGTTAACCGTAATACCTGAACTTGTCACTAAGAATATATATCCTTAGTTACTTCTTCAGTGTTGCAAGCTGAGCATCAATGAAAGCAATTTGCTGAGCAATTGCTTGCTTAGCTGTGATCTTTCCAGCCATCACTTCAGTCATTAGGTCGCGTAGCTTGTTGTAGATAGGTCCAGTCAAAGTAGGAACTGATTGGATTCCATATGTTGCCGCTGGAGTGTTAGCTGTGTCCTTCAAGAAGACAGCCATGTCAGCTGCACGTGTTGGATACTCGATTCCCTGCGCAACTAGATCGTTACGTGTTGGAATCCAGAAAGCATTCTGACACATCTGTTCCATCTGATCTGCATCAGATAGGAAGTAGAGGAAGTATGCAGCTAGGTCTGGGGTCTTGCTCGCCTTGAAGGCCATCAAGAACTTACCGCCAGGCCATCCACCACCATTGAGCTCCTTTGGATTTGGAGCTACCTGGAAATCAAACTTTGCATCCTTAGCAAAAGTTGCAAGGTTCCAGTTTCCTGAGAACATCACTGGTGTTTGCTCAGCAAGGAAGACAGAGGTTGGAGAGTTGTACTTAGTACCTGTTCCAATCCAGAGATCGCGAGGGGCTTGATCAGCCTTGTAAAGATCGGTGATCAACTTTAAAGCCTTTTCAGCGCGGAACTTCGATGAGGTAAGAACATTTCGCTTGTTCTTATCAACCATAAACGCTCCGTATTGGCTGAAGACTGTTGCCATGCGGTGGCCAGACTTATCCATTGCAAATGCGTATTCAGATTTGGTTGCAGCTTGAACCTTCTTTGCTGCTGCAACAAGCTCTGTCCAGTTCCATGCAGTAGGAATTGCAACTCCAGCCTTCTTGAACATATCAACGTTAATAAATGGACCGTTCATTGAAAGGTCGTATGGAGTACCAATCAACTTCTTGGTTGTTGGGTGAGTAACTTGAAGAGTTGATCCCTTAAGGAACTCTGCTGCGTACTTCTTACCTAGGTATGTCTCCAAAGGAAGTGCATCGTTTTGGTAGAAACCAGGGTTATTGAGACGTGCAACATCTGGAGCATTTCCTGCTGCAAGACGTGCCTGCAGTTGTGTATCTAGGCTTGTGAATGGAATTACATCAAGCTTGACCTTTGCACCTGTTAGCTTTTCAAATGCAGCGATCTGTGTCTTTGTAGTTTCCAATTCTTGAGCACTGTCGTTATAGAAGTAATAAGTAATTTCCTTATCTTTCCATGCAGACAACTGCGCCGCTGTTGGCTTAAGACCTGATGCTGCCTGTGCTGATGGAAGACCTGTTGCAACAAGGCCTACTGAGAGCACGAGGGAAGCTGCGATAGCCAACTTTGAACGAAGACTTTTGTTCATAGTTTGTAACCTCTCTGTTAAGACGTAAATAAAATGGACTCGTTTTAATTACGTGGGGACATTCAATTAGAAATCACATGAATAAGCAACAGCAGATAGATCTTCGGGGTCGGTAAATGTCTGGTTCAATAACATTTCTTTATAATCGAAAGTGCCCTACTATTTCTCTATGGAAATTCGCCCACAAATAACTCCAGAAGATGTTCAATCAAAGAGCGGTGACCATTTACGAGAAAGATTGGTGATTACCAACTTATTTCAAGTAAATCTCGTCACCTACGTCATGTCTCACCACGATCGAATTCTGATCGGCGGTGTCTCATTGAATAAGGGTTCAGTGACCCTGGATGCCCCCAGTGGGTTAAGTGCTGAATATCTTCTAGAGCGACGCGAATTGGGATTAGTTTGCTTAGAAGGATCTGTGGATGTCACCGTCGATGGTCAACTGTATGCACTCGATACCGAAGACATTATCTATATCGGTCGTGGTTCTAAAGTAATCACTTTAAATGGCACTGCGGAAATCTATTTCACTTCCAGTATGTGTCACGCGGATCATCCAACAACTCATGTGAAAAAGGCGGCTGCAGATTCTGTAGTAATCGGCGATCCAAAGAACTCCAGCGAAAGAACTCTCAGAAAGTACATTCACGATCAAGGTGTTGCATCATCTTCGATGGCGATGGGCATAACAACAATTCATGAGGGAAGTGTCTGGAACACGATGCCTTGCCATGTTCATGAGCGTCGCACCGAGGCATACCTTTATTTCGGACTAGATGAGTCCCAAAAAGTTATTCACTTATTTGGAAAGCCGGATGAATCCCGCAACTTTGTCTTAAGTAATAAGCAAGCTGTCATTAGCCCTGCATGGTCAATCCATACAGGAGCGGGAACAACTAATTATAAGTTTGTGTGGTCAACAGCAGGTGAAAACATTACTTACTCCGATTTCAATCCCGTCGAGACTAAGAACTTAAAGTAATGACAACATGGCTTGAGTCTCAATTTTCATTAACTGGGAAAAAGGCTCTAGTAACTGGTTCCAGTAAAGGCATTGGGGCAAGTATTGCAATCGCAATGGCACAGGCAGGGGCTGACCTTGTTTTAGTTGGTCGCTCTGAAGATTCTCTGAAGTCTACGCATGATGCAATAAAAAAGATCGGCAAAAAGGTTGAAACCTTAATCTGTGATGTTCAATCTCGGTCTGAAATTTCAGAGGCATTCAAAAATATTGATCAACTCAATGTAGATATTGCAGTAAATAACGCAGGATCCATTTCTAGAGCACCAGCTATTGACGCGACCATGGACGAGTGGGATCGGATAATCGATACAAATCTCAACTCGGTATTCCAAATTTCACAACTGTGTGCAAGGCCGATGTTACAAAGAGGTTATGGTCGAATCATAAATATCGCCTCATTACTTTCATTTCAGGGTGGAATCAACGTCCCGGCATACACCGCCAGTAAGCATGGAGTTGCGGGTATTACAAAAGCCTTAGCTAATGAGTGGGGTTCAAAAGGCGTCAATGTAAATGGAATTTCACCTGGGTATATTTCAACTGATAACACTGAAGCGTTACGTAATGATCCTGATAGAAGCACATCTATATTGGCACGAATTCCATTAGGTCGTTGGGGTAATCCTGAAGACCTTGCAGCGGCAGCTGTCTTTTTAGCATCCCCTGCAGCTGCTTACATCAATGGCGAATTACTAACTGTCGATGGCGGTTGGATGGGTCGATGAATGAATCGGCAAATTATGATGAATCTCTTGTAGGCAACCTTCCATTACCTGAAGTTTTAATCTGTGAGGATGGAACAAGAGTCAGTGATTCCACACAATGGATGTCACAGCGCCGATCTGAGGTTCTATCTCTTTTTGAATCTGAGCTATTTGGAAAAGTTCCATCAACGGAATTAGCAATAAGCCACCAGATTATTTCTACTGATACCAATGCGCTCAATGGATTAGCGATCAGGCAAGAGATACATATTTATATAGGCGATAATGAAAACGGAACGAGAATAGATCTACAGTTATACACGCCAAAGCATGCAGCTCATCCAGTTCCAATCTTTCTTGGATGTAATTTCAATGGAAATCATGCTGTTGATCCAGATCCTAAAATTCCAATCAACCACCGCTGGATGCGAAACACAGTTGATGAAAAGAGTGTTGTAAACCATTACGCAACAGAAAGTTCTCGAGGGTCGGAAAGTTCTCGTTGGCCCTTGGAGACAATTATTGAAAGCGGCTTCGGTGTAGCAACTTTTTATTACGGAGATGTGGAGCCCGATCATGCTGATGGTTGGAAATCCGGGATCCGTAGTCAACTTTTAAATCTAAGCGGGCCAAAGGATTTTCAACCAGATTCTTGGGGCGCAGTTGCGGCCTGGGCATGGGGTCTGAGCCGGGCCCTCGACTATCTCGTGACCAATCCAGCAATTGATAGTGAAAGAGTTGCAGTGATCGGGCATTCGCGTTTGGGTAAGGCTGCGCTGTGGGCAGGTGCATTGGATACGCGATGTGCAATGGTGATTTCAAATAATTCTGGAGCAGGTGGCATTTCCCTTGCACGGCGTAATTTTGGTGAATCGATTTCTGATCTGAATGAAAACTTTCCTCATTGGTTTTGTGGCAATTACAAGAGCTATAACCATCACCCTGAAAAGTTGCCAGTAGATATGCACCAATTGGCAGCCCTCATCGCTCCACGACCCATTTACATTGCAAGTGCCGAAGAGGATCTGTGGGCTGACCCGCGAGGGGAGTTCCTTGCGGGAAAGCATGCTGAACCGGTTTATGCCTTGTTTGGTAAGAAGGGATTAGGGGTTTCAGAGTGGCCGTCGGTGAATAACCCTGTCGGAGAATTTATTGGTTATCACATTCGTAGTGGCAAACATGATGTGACCGCATATGATTGGGAACAGTTTATTCACTTCGCCTCGATGCACTTTAGGAAGCCACAATGATTGAATTAATTAAGAGCTTGAGAATTGTTCCTGTTGTTGCAATCAGCGATGCTTCGAAAGCAGCGGATTTAGCTTCAGCATTAGTTGCTGGGGGATTGCCAATCGCCGAAATTACTTTGCGAACACCTGCAAGTCTGGAAGCTTTAAAAATTGCTGCCCAGAATAAGGATTTGCTTGTGGGTGTTGGTTCGTTGCGCACTGGTGAAGATTTGAAGAAAGCAATTGATGTTGGCGCGCAGTTTGCAGTATCTGCAGGTTTTTCACCATCAGTTGCTGCAGAGGCTAGCAAGCAATGTATTCCATACTTTCCTGGCGTCTCGACTCCAACAGAAATGCTCCAGGCGATTAACGAAGGCATTACAACTTTAAAGTTTTTCCCTGCAGAAACCCTTGGCGGCGTTAACGCTCTGAAGGCGATGTCAGCTCCATTTCCAGGGATTTCATTTATGCCAACAGGGGGAATAACCGCTGCAAATGCTAAGGAATACCTTCAGCTGTCTTCAGTAGTCGCGGTCGGAGGATCTTGGATGGTTGCGCAGAAACTCGTTGATGCAGGAGACTTTGATGCGATTATTTCTCTCACTAAAGAAGCGGTAGAGGTGTGTGCTCAATGAATATAAAGCCAATGTCAGAGTGCGCTTTTGATCAAATTTCATTAGGCGAAGTTATGTTGCGACTTGATCCAGGCCAGGGACGAATAAAGACCACCCGCACCTTTGATGCCTGGGAAGGCGGCGGTGAGTACAACGTTGCCAGAGGTTTGCGTCGCTGTTTCGGTTTGCGAACAGCGGTAGTAACAGCCTTTGCTGAAAATGAAATTGGTCGTTTAGTGGAGGATCTTATTTTGCAAGGTGGGGTAGATACCCGCTTTGTTCATTGGAAAAAGTATGACGGAATCGGACGCACAACACGAAATGGTTTGAACTTTACTGAAAGAGGATTTGGCTTAAGGGGTGCGGTTGGAGTATCTGATAGAGGCAACACCGCTGCATCACAGTTAACTGCAACCTCAATCGATTGGGACAGTATTTTCTCTCAAGGGGTTCGTTGGTTTCATACCGGTGGAATTTATGCCGGATTATCTGAATCAACACCAGGTGTCATCGAAGCTGCCATGAAGAGTGCTAAAAAGTATGGAACAAAGATTTCATATGATTTAAATTATCGACCAAGTCTCTGGAGTGCTATCGGAGGCCAAGCAAAGGCTCAAGAAGTAAATCGTAAGCTAGCTCCATTTGTAGATGTCATGATTGGAAATGAAGAAGACTTCACCGAATCACTTGGGTTTAAAGTTGAAGGATTGAGTTCAAACTTTACCGAGATCGACCACAGCGCCTTTGGTGCCATGGTTCAAGAAGTTGTGAAGACATACCCAAATCTAGAAGTAATTGGTACAACTTTGCGTAAGGTGCACAGCGCATCGATCAATGATTGGAGCGCAATTGCATGGTCTAAGGAAACTGGCCTGTTGCAATCCAAGCTCTACGAGAAGGTTGAAGTTTTAGATCGAGTTGGCAGCGGTGACAGTTTCGCCTCAGGATTAATTTTCGGGCTGTTGGATGGTCGCACTATGCAAGAGGCTCTAGAACTAGGTGTTGCCCATGGTGGTCTAGCGATGACCACGCCTGGCGATACGACTATGGCCTCATTGGCAGAGGTGGAAAAGCTTGCTCGTGGCGGTAGTGCTCGCGTAGAGCGTTAACCCCAGAGCTCTTTTATCTCTACAACGCGGCCTTCATTGATGCTCTTATGAGCGGCAAGGCCGGTTACGACGCTAGTGACGCCATCTTTTAAGCTGACTTCAGCAGGTGTTGAATTCAAAATCGCATCTCGAAACTTGGTGTGTTCAATATACGAAGCACCGTAATGGTGTCCCATGTATTTAACATCGTAATTATGAACAATCTTTTGCTCATTGCCACGAGCACGGCTTGCTCCGCGAGCCCAAGATGAAAGATCGCCAACTGATTCACGGCGTGAAGCTCTAACGACTTGAGAAGGCAAGAAGGATTCGATCTTTCCTTCATCACCAACAATTGTCAGAATCTCTTTATCAAATGAACCTTCTCCAAACATGCACAGATCTAACATTCCACGGGCACCATTGGCATATTCCAGAACTACATAAGCGTTATCTAACATATCTGATTTCTTGCCATCGTACTTTTCATCCAAGTGATTAACACTTTGACCACCAGATGCAAATACACGCACAGGTTGTTCACCGATAACGATGTCCATCAAGTTGAAGTAGTGGCAACACTTTTCAACCAGGGTTCCACCTGTTCGCTCTGCAAAACGATTCCAGTTATCAACCTTTGGATAAAAAGGTTCGCGGTGTTCACGGATAGAAACTTGATGAATCTTTCCGGCATCACCATCTTGTGCTCGTGCAATCGCTTCTGCAACCGGTGGCATAAAGCGATACTCAAGCCCCATCCATGTCATAGCACTTCGCTTCTCATCCCACGAAAGAATTGATTTCAAATCCTCAACAGTTGTTGCAAGAGGCTTTTCAACAAAAACCGCTAAATCAGTTGCGAGCGCATCTTTAAGTACCGCTGCATGTGTGTCATTAGGGGTTGCGATTACAACAGCATCTACTAACCCTGAATCCAGCAGAGCGCGATGATCGGTAAAGACCGCGGCACCAGGGGCCATAGCAAGGGCGGCTTCTTGGGACTGGGTATGAGGATCGCTGATGGCGGTGACTGTGGCTCCACCCATGACCTTGATGTTCTCAATGTGTTCACGGCCCATGCTTCCAGCGCCGATAATCCCGTAACGAAGCTCTGATTTCATGGCAACAGGTTAGACCACTTCACAATTGTTTAGGAGGGGGCTAGACGGAACACGCTCAACTGTCCTAGACTCCCGCAAGAGGTCAGACCACTACCCATTTATATGCGAAGAGAGGCATGTGTAGATATGGCAATAACTCCACCGCAGTATCTGCTCCACCATGATGGCGACAATGTCGCTGTTGCGATGGAAGATCTGCAACCAGGAACTCTTCACGGTCGTTCCGTGAAGGAAGGAACCGAGGGCACCGCGGTGCTTAATCACGCGATTCCGCTAGGACACAAATTTGCACTCACAGATCTTGCTGAGGGCGACGCAATCATTAAGTACGGCATCAAAGTCGGACTTGCATCAGCTGCCATCAAAACGGGCGATTACATTCACACACACAACATGAGGAGTTATCGATGGGAAGCAAGCCGCGCTTAATGGGATACCGCCGCGAAAACGGCACCATGGGTATCCGCAATCACGTAATTATTTTGCCTCTCGATGATCTTTCTAATGCGGCTGCAGAAGCTGTTGCAAAGGTTATTCCAGGCACTTTGGCACTACCTCACGCATTTGGTCGTTTGCAGTTTGGTGAAGATCTACAACTAACCTTTGACACACT
>CAXNDW010000010.1:0-19820 GCA_964201405.1 Candidatus Planktophila sp. | reverse complement strand
CCGATATCTTCAGGGTTAACACGCACCTCTAAAGTTGTCCCGCGACGTCCGCTCTTTTCAGCGACAACAACATCATCAGGGTTATCGACGATTCCCTTGACCAAATGCTCTAGGGCTTCATCCATCATTGTTACTCTGCAGCCGCTTCTGTCTCAACCACTGCATCTGCAGTCGCTTCTACAGCTGGAACCTCTGCCACAGCATCATTTGCAACTGGCTCGGACGCCTCAACAACAGGAGCTTCTTCAACAACAGGGTTTGCCTTAGCTGCAAGCTTCTCCTGTGCCTTCTTCTTCAATGTTGTTGCGCCTTCTGCTGGCTCTGATGCCGCAGCCTTCATCGCTGCTTCGTAAGCAACAACCTTTCCTGGCTTAACAGCTGCAACGCGAAGAGTTCCTTCAGTTCCAGGAAGTCCCTTGTGCTTCTGCCAATCTCCAGTCACCTTAAGCAAAGCCTCTACAGCTTCAGATGGTTGTGCACCAACGCCGAGCCAGTACAGAGCACGCTCTGAGTTGATCTCGATTAGTGATGGCTCTTGTCCTGGTACGTAGCGACCAATCTCTTCGATTGATAGACCATTACGTGCCTTGCGTGAGTCTGTAACTACAACGCGGAAAAATGGTGTGCGGATTTTGCCCATGCGCATTAAACGAATTTTTGTAGCCAAGAAAGTTGTACTCCTGTACATGTGTGCCATGCGTATCAACCGCAGCGGGGTGCGCGATCAATTCATATGACTATCGAATTGTGGATGTTGCTGGGGGTAGAGGGCCCCGTCAACAGGTGATCAATTCTGCCATTTAAGCCCGAAAGAGGGAAATCGAGGGTTACTCTCCCTCAACTTGGGCTCGTTTGGCGGGGTTTCCTGATTTGGACTTCTTCTTCTTCACGGGAGCGTTGAGCTTTGGCATGGCTGGCATTCCCATCCCTGGCGGCATTCCAGCTGGCATTCCACCATTGCGCACCTGCTTCATCATCTTTTGGGCGGCGCTAAATCGATCCACCAAGTTGTTTACATCTGAAACCTTACGACCTGAACCCAGTGCGATTCGAGCACGACGGGAACCATTTAATACCTTCGGATCGCGACGCTCTGCTGGGGTCATTGATTGAACTATCGCTTTAGTTCGAACTATCTCACCCTCATCAAAGTTTTCAATCTGTTTCTTCATCTGAGCTGCACCAGGGAGCATTCCTAACAACTTAGACATGTTGCCCATCTTGGACATAGCCTGTAATTGATCCAGGAAATCTTCTAATGTGAAATCTTCTCCGCTTGCAAACTTTGCTTCAAGTTTGGCAGAGGTATCTGTATCAAAGGCCTTCTTGGCTTGTTCGGCCAGTGTTGCAACATCGCCAAGACCCAAGATGCGAGACGCCATGCGCTCTGGGTAGAAAATATCAAACTCATGTAATTTTTCACCGGTCGATGCAAACATAATCGGACGCTTTGTCATTGAAGCGATTGAAAGTGCGGCACCACCACGAGCATCACCATCAAGCTTTGTTAGTACAACTCCATCAAATCCCACACCATCTAAGAATGCTTGTGATGTTCTGACCGCATCCTGTCCGATCATTGCATCCACAACAAACAAAATTTCATCTGGGTTGATGGCATCGCGGATATCTGAAGCTTGCTTCATTAAATCTTCATCAACACCCAAACGACCTGCGGTATCGACAATAACCATGTTGTACATCTTTGATTTTGCAAACTCGATGCCATCTTTAGCTACCTTGATGGGATTTCCTTGGCCATTTCCGGGTTCAGGTGCAAACACAGGAACATTGACTGAATCACCTACAACTTGAAGCTGTGTAACAGCGTTAGGTCGCTGTAAATCTGAGGCAACTAGTAAAGGTGTGTTTCCTTGCTCTGCATAAAACTTGGCAAGTTTTCCAGCCAAGGTCGTCTTACCCGCACCCTGCAAACCTGCAAGCATGATTACCGTTGGAGGATTCTTTGCAAAGCGAACTCTGCGTGCCTGTCCCCCGAGAATTTCAATCAAAGATGCATTAACAATTTCAAAGATTGCATTTGCCTGATTGCTTCCAGATTGCAAAGTAGGCAAAGCATCCAATGACTTTTGGCGGATATCTGCGATGAAATCTTCTACAACTGAAAGCGCAACATCGGATTCAAGCAGTGCTTGCTTAATCTCTTGGCATGTAGCCTCGATATCTGAGGTTGAGATCTTTCCCTTTGAGCGCAGGGAGGAAAATGCTCCACTAAAGCGCGAGGTGAGTGACTCAAACATAAGGAGGGAAGACTACTTCAAGGCCTGCTTAAGATGCGAAGCGACCTCAGCTGCGCGCTCAGGAGATAGCGCTCCCCCAGATAATTCTGTGACATACAAGGTATCGATCGCCTCGGCACCAAGGGTTGTGACAATCGCTGAACGAATATCAATTGTGGATTGGGTAATCGCTGCACCGATCCTAAAAAGCAATCCTGGTCTGTCATGGCTGCGCACTTCAATGACTGTTGCATCCGTGGCGGCATCGGTAAAGATTTCAACCTCGGGATCTGGAACAGGAATCGCAGGAATAGAGGCGTAAGCGGCAGCACGTGCAATGAGTTTTTCTTCAACATCCCTAGGATCGATTAACGCCATGGCTATCAAATCATGAAGTTTTGCCGCACTTATTTCTGGCGCATGAGGTTCTGGGGTAACAATCCAATACATCACCGCAGAACTTCCCAAAGTTTTAGTACGGGCGGATTTAACATCTAACCGTGAGATGTTAAAGACACCTGCAACAATAGATAGCAAACCAGGTTTATCTGGTGAGATGACTTCAACGGCATATCCGCTTGAGTGTTGTTCTAATGTGACTCTTAGCTGACCCTTTGCTGCCAAAGCTCTCTGTTCATCGCTGACCTCTGGTTGTGGGGCGAACTCCGTTCCGGCCATCGCGCTCTTGACCCTTTTGACGAGATCATTGACCAGAGTTGCTTTCCAATCACTCCATCCTGCACTTCCTGTTGCTTCACCATCGGCGATACTCAAAGCATGAAGAAGTTCTAGGGTATTTACATCGGGTATCACCGAGAGGATCGATTGGATTGTTGCTGGATCATCTAAATCACGACGGGTGGCGGTAGATGATAAAAGCAGATGATGCAGCACTAAATTTTTTAGGATCTCAATCTCTTTGGCATCAAAGCCAACACGTTGGGCTATCGGCTGGATTAAAGCAACACCACGAACAGAGTGATCCTCGTGGCTCCCCTTGCCGATGTCATGAAAAAGTGCTGCAAAGAGAAGCAAGTCGGGGCGTTGAACCTTTCGGGTTAACTGAGCTGCATGAACCGCAGTTTCAACCATATGGCGATCTACCGTATGGCGATGTAGCGCATTACGTTGCGGCAGAGATCGAACACTCATCCATTCTGGAATCCACTCAAAGATGATCTCTTCCTGGTCTAAAGACTCAAAAATTCCCACCATCGCTTCACCTGCACCGATTAAAGAGATAAGTAGCTCACGCGCTTCGCGGGGCCAAGGAGTAGGAAGCTTTCCTCGACCCTTCTTGAGATTTTCAGATAACTCGGTGCAGGTTTCGAGTGAAAGCGGTAGACCCAACTGAGCGGCGGTGGCCGCAGCGCGCAAACCAACAACGGGATCCTCATTTAATGAGGTGAATTCATCAATAATTATTTCGCGATGTGAAGCGCTAACATTTTTAGCAACTGTAGTTACTCGAGATCGCTTTAAGATTCGCCCCAAGCCATCCTTGCTCTTGTGTTCCAGTGAGTGCCATGTGTAGTTGAGCAGATAATCAACAGAGCGAGCAGCTCTTGCAACATCGCTCATCATCGCATCGGCATCTGGGTAATGTAATATCTGCGCGACCTTATCCTGCTCTTGAAATAGCAGTCGATCCTTTCCGCGCCCACTTGCTATGTGCAAAGATTCACGGACATTGTTGAGCGTCCCTTCTGCCCAACTAATCTTTTCAAGAGGAACAGGCACCACCGCTGCCAATGAAATTGCTCGAAGGGCTTGAATATCACGCAGCCCTCCGCGGGCTTCTTTGAGATCTGGCTCAAGTAAATACGCTAACTCTCCGGAACGCACATGACGCTCCTGCAAGCTCTTGTGCAAAGCTGCAAGGTTTTCCTTTGAATTTCTACGCCAGAATTCGAGGGCATCTGATTGAACATTAGCTACCAAATCAGGGTTGCCTACAATAAATCGAATATCTAATAAACCGGTTGCAACTCGCAAATCTGATGCGGCAGCATCCCGAGTTTCACTACGAGTTCGAACTGAGTGATCTACGCTGTTGATGTCCCATAAGGGGTACAGGATCTCGTTTACAAGAGATTTAAGATCTTCTAATTTGATTTTTCCGGAGTGAATAAACAAAATGTCTAAATCTGATCCAGGAGACAACTCGCCGCGGCCGTATCCTCCGACCGCGGCAAGTGCTATCTCCTTACCCGCATCTATTCCAGTATGAGCTTGTACAGCTTTCTGGAACAGTTGAGATAGATATCGATCGCTCTCGTTCGATCGATCTCGCCTCTCGCGGGTACTCATAGGTATTACTTTATATTGCGTCTACGCCGCGCTCTCCTGTGCGAACGCGAATTACTTGATCCACTGGTGTTGTCCAAACCTTTCCATCACCAATTGATCCTGTTGAAGCAGCCTTGACAATGACATCGACTACAGAGTCTGCATCTTTATCATCGACAAGCACTTCTAGACGCACCTTAGGGATTAGGTCGACTGTGTACTCAGCACCGCGATATACCTCGGTGTGACCGCCCTGGCGACCAAAGCCGCTAGCTTCAGAAACAGTCATTCCTGTAATGCCCGCTCCTTGAAGAGCGTTCTTTACATCCTCTAACTTGAATGGCTTCAAGATTGCTGTAATGAGTTTCATTGTTAAGCCCCCTTCGAGATGCCAAAGACACTGCCCTGGCTGTTGTCTGATAATTCATATGCACGCTCTGCATGGATAGCAAGATCGATTCCGGCGATCTCTTGATCCTGGGTGATTCTGAAACCAATCGTGAGATCGATGATCTTTCCGATAATCAAAGTTGCAATGAATGAGTATCCCAGTACAGCACCGGCACCAATTACCTGCTTGACGAGTTGTTCAGTTCCGCCGCCATTGAATAGGCCAACATCTACGCCAACAAAGCCGATCATCACAGTTCCAACAATTCCACCAACAAGGTGAACCGCTACAACATCAAGTGAGTCGTCATACCCAAGCTTAAACTTGAGTCCTACCGATAGAGCACAGAGAACTCCCGCAACTGCGCCGATGATTAAGGCTCCACTTGCATTAACCGCCGCACACGCCGGGGTAATCGCAACTAGACCTGCGACAACACCAGAGGCTGCACCGAGACTAGTTGCGTGACCATCGCGAATCTTCTCAACAAGCAACCAGGCAAGGACCGCTGCTGTTGTTGCACCGATTGTATTGAGAAGTGCAATTCCAGCTGTTCCATTTGATGCAACAGCAGATCCAGCGTTAAATCCGAACCAACCAAACCAAAGCAACGCTGCTCCAAGCATTACCAGCGGCAAGCTATGTGGACGCATTGGAACCTTTCCAAAACCAACTCGCTTGCCAAGAATTAATGCAAGCGCCAGACCTGCTGCACCTGCGTTGATATGAACCGCGGTACCGCCAGCAAAGTCCAGAGCACCAAGATCATTTGCAATCCAGCCTCCAGTTTTGGCAACAAAGTTATCGAAAGCAAAAACCCAGTGCGCAACAGGGAAGTAAACAAGAGTTGCCCAGATTCCAGCAAAGACCATCCATGCACCAAACTTTGCACGATCTGCAATAGAACCAGAAATAAGTGCAACTGTAATCGCTGCAAATATTCCTTGGAATGCAATAAACACCGCTGCCGGAATAGTTCCGATGAGCGCAGCAGAGTTATCCAATCCATTCAAAAATGTGAATTGGCCAATATCTCCGATCAGACCTCTGCCGCCAACTGAGTCTCCGAAAACCATTGAAAAACCAAATGCAATCCATAAGACAAAAACAACCGCGAGAGCACCGAATGACATCATCATCATATTGAGAACACTCTTCACGCGAACCATGCCACCATAAAAAAGCGCCAAGCCTGGAATCATCAGTACTACTAGCCCCGTACTAATTAACATCCAAGCGGTATCGCCCGAATTTATTACTACTTCCTCCATGAAAGACCACCTAAGCTGTATCGAGAAATTTCTCGCCTTTGAGATGGATGAACCTTCTCCGAGTTCAGTTACAACTAGAGGCAGGGTTGGTTTCAGGTTGGTGACAAAAGTTGAGCTTGTGTTACATCTGGGTTACGCCAGCAACCCCTTGATATAGCTTTCCGCCTCAAATGGGGCAAAATCCGACTCAGATTCACCTGTGCCTACCCACTTGATAGGGATCCCTAGCTCAGCCTCGATCGCTAGGGCGACTCCCCCTTTAGCGCTCCCATCGAGCTTGGTTAAAACGATACCGGTGACTTCAACACTTTCAGTAAATATCTTCGCCTGTTGCAAACCATTTTGCCCAGTTGTTGCATCAATGACAAGTAAGACTTCATTAATAGGTGAAACTTTTTCGACAACTCTTTTTACCTTTGAAAGTTCAGCCATGAGATCACTCTTGTTATGAAGGCGTCCTGCGGTGTCAATGATGAAAAAATCACTTCTGTTCTCATGAGCACTTTTTGCACCATCAAAAGCAACTGAGGCTGGATCTCCATTTTCTTTTCCAGAGACAACAACAACTCCGATTCGGTCTCCCCATGTTTTTAATTGATCAACAGCTGCAGCCCTGAAGGTATCGCCCGCGGCTAATACAACGCTCTTTCCATTGCGTTTGTAATGTGAAGCTAACTTTGCAACTGAAGTTGTTTTGCCTGTTCCATTCACGCCAACAACCATAATTGTGGTGGTTGTTTCACCAAGAATAGGTTGATGGGATTTGTCTGAAAGATTTTTAGTCATTATCTCGACAAGTGCTTGCTCGGCATTCTCGCTCTTTACCTTCTTGGCTGCCTCAAGAAAGTGCTGAGTAAGTCGGGGACCAACATCTGAAGACAAAAGTTCCTGCTCTAGCTCTGCCCAATCGGCAGGCGAAAAATCATTTGTGCCCTTTATCTTGGCGATGAACTTACTGAAAAGACCCATCGTGATGCGCCTTAGCTTGCGTCAGATTCGCGCAAGCGTTGTGAAATAACTTCAGTCACACCATCACCACGCATTGTTACGCCATACAAAGCATCTGCGATCTCCATGGTGCGCTTTTGGTGGGTGATGATGATCAGCTGAGAGCTTTCACGCAGCTCTTCTAGTACGCCCAACAAACGACCAAGGTTGACATCATCCAATGCAGCCTCAACCTCATCAAGAACGTAGAACGGGCTTGGACGCGCTTTGAAAATCGCAACCAACATCGCAACAGCGGTCAAGGATTTTTCTCCACCAGAAAGCAGTGAAAGTCGCTTTACGCGCTTGCCTGGTGGGCGTGCTTCAACATCGACACCTGTTGTTAGTGGGTTGTCGGGATCGGTAA
This sequence comes from Candidatus Planktophila sp., assembly GCA_964201405.1. Taxonomy (GTDB): domain Bacteria; phylum Actinomycetota; class Actinomycetes; order Nanopelagicales; family Nanopelagicaceae; genus Planktophila. Next base: position 12,275 of record CAXNDW010000010.1, on the reverse strand, counting down.
GGATTAATCGACCATCTCCACCCGGGAATAGTCGAGCAAAGATATCCTCAAAGTGTTTAGCGGTTTCTTCATACGCTTCCATAAAGATGGATTGGACTCGATCATCAACCTCTTTAACAATATCCAGAAGATCCTTCTTTGTGTTCTTCAAATCCTCTAATTGTTCAGCTAAGAACTTCAATCGCTCTTCAAGAGATGTGTACTCCTCTAAAGCAAGAGGGTTGATCTTTCCTAGCAAATTCAATGAACGCTCTGCTGAAGCCAGACGCTTTTCCTGTTGATCTCTGCGGTATGGAACCATCTCAGTTGAAATGATTTCTCCATCTTCGGTTTCATGGAAAGTTGGAACATCTTTATCTGGACCATACTCATTAACCAAGGTGGCGGTATCAATGCCAAACTCTTCTACTGTTTTCGCTTCAAGCGTTTCGATGCGCAAACGCTGCTCAGCACGAGCGATCTCATCCTTATGAACACTAGAGGTCAACTGTTCTAACTGAGAAGCCAACTCACGTCCACGCGTACGTACAGTTAATGTCTCTCCGTCGCGAGCTGCACGTGACTCTTCCAAACGTCCACGCTCTGTTGCAGCTTTTGCGATAGATCGTTCGATGTGAATTAAAACCTCATATGCCGCTTCGGCAACCGCTTGAGAAATAACCGCAGCACGTGCGCGTGCGCCACGTCGAACAATTGCGCGCTCCGATGCATCTCGTTCTGATTGTGCTGATTGCTCTAGGGCAAGTGCACGTGCTGCAACTGAATCTACGCGCTCTTCAATTGTGCGGACTGCAAGTCTTGCCTCTACTTCGGCGGTACGTGCAATAGATACATCGTTGCGAAGTACTTCGGTACGAGAATGATCCGGCTCTGCAACTTCTCCACGTTGCTGAAGTTGAGATTGCGCGATTGCAATCTCGCCCTCATCACGAGATTTTGCAGCTGTGGCCTCGCTAATTGAGGTATTAAGGCGATCTACTTCAGCCATAGATGACTTCATATTTTGCCCTGAAACTGCAAGCTGTTCCGTTAGCGCTGCGATACGAGCATCTGATTCGTTGAGCTTTGAAAGTGCTGCATCGTAATCGCCTTGGCGGGATGTAACTTCGGCGCTGGCTGTAGAAATTTCAAACTTAAGGCGATCGCAGATATGTGAAATCTCCTGGAGCTTTGTTTCAAGAGCATCAATTAAGGCTTTGATCTCTATAAGAGATGAAGATGATTTCGAGCCACCACGAGCACGATCACGTGAAACCACATCACCATCACGAGTTACTACCGTTACCGATGGATGGGATCTCAAAATCGCCTCAGCAGCGTTCGCGTTTTCAGCAACAACTGTTGAAGCCAAAAGGGATGTAATGAGATCGCCAATAGAAGATGAGCGAATATGTGCAGATAGAGGGTTCAATCCTGATGGGATCGATGCATTTGCGCCCTGACCTGGTTCAAAGACCAATACATCTGCCTGACCAAGATTTTCATTTCGCAATGTGGTTAAGGCGGTAACTGCTGAAGAAAGATCCTTAACAACTACCGCATCAGCCAAGGATCCCAAGGCCGCTGCAGCTGCAGCTTCCCAACCATTATCAATTTCGATAAGTCCTGCGATACTTCCAAGAATTGAAACTCCACGTGAATCACGAAGAAGCGCCGAGGCTCCATCGCGAGTTTGTGAGGTTAGCTTCATAGCCTCTAGCTTTGATTCAACAGCGTTTCGTTCGCGATCGGCGGCACGCTCTGCTTCTATTAATTCGGAGTACTTTGCCTTAGAGATCTCTAATTGCGATTTTGCATTCTCGTACTGTGAATCCAGTCCTAGTTCTCCAGAATCGGCGCTTGCAATTTCAAGTTCATGAGATGAGTACTCGCGCTTTGCTTGATCAACACGGGCTTGGGCCTCATCACGGGCCTTTGTAAGTCGTTCAATCTCTTCAGCGATCGCCTGAAGACGTGCGTTAAGAGATTTAATGTGACCCTCTTGTCGGGCAGTTCCCTCACGCGCATCGGCAATAGCGCGCATTGCAGCCGCGATTGTGTCTTCATCGCTCTTAAGCGCAACCTCTGCTTGAGCAAGGGCTGTTGTCGCCTGGGCTAAATGTTGTTGCGATGTGACAACATCTGCGCGAAGTTGAGTCTCCTCTAAGCGAAGAGTGCGAGCTTCCGCATCCAAACTCTCTGGATCGCGACCAGAGGTGCGCGCTTCTTCAGCTTCTTCATTAAGAAAGCGAGAACGTTCTTGAGCCAGGCTCTGGGTTCCGCGGAACTTTTCACGCAATGAATTTAAGTTGTAAAAGGTTTCTTGCGCTGCAAGTAGCAATGGACCTTCATGGGCTGCTTGAGCATCTAAGGCTTCTTCTCGACGTCTTACAGTGTCAAGATCATTTTCAACCGCTGTTCTGCGTTCGCGCAAGGCGTTTTCATCTGCAACTTCAAGCTCTAAAGTTTTAGACATAGAAATAAAGTCATCAGCCAAAAGACGAAGCTTTGCATCACGAAGATCTGCCTGAATCGTTGCTGCTTTCTTTGCAACTTCAGCTTGCTTGCCCAATGGGCGAAGTTGACGGCGCAGCTCTACTGTTAAATCTTGAACACGTGCAAGGTTTGCCTGCATCGAATCTAATTTGCGCAGAGCCTTCTCTTTACGTTTACGGTGTTTAAGAACTCCTGCGGCTTCTTCAATAAAACCTCTGCGATCTTCAGGTGTTGCCATCAAGATCGCATCAAGTTGACCTTGTCCAACGATGACGTGCATTTCGCGGCCGATACCAGAATCGCTGAGCAACTCTTGAATATCCAATAGACGTGATGCTTCACCATTTATTTGATACTCACTTTGTCCATTGCGAAAGAGAATTCTTGAGATCGTGACCTCGGTGTAATCAATTGGTAGCGCACCATCTGAGTTATCGATGGTGAGTGAAACCTCTGCACGACCTAGCGGTGCACGTCCACTTGTTCCAGCAAAGATGACATCTTCCATCTTGCCGCCACGCAATGATTTCGCGCCCTGCTCACCCATAACCCAGGTAAGGGCATCGACGACATTTGATTTTCCGGAACCATTAGGGCCCACCACGCAGGTGATTCCGGGTTCGAGTCGAAGAGTGGTTGCTGAAGCAAAGGACTTAAAGCCCTTGAGCGTCATACTCTTCAAATACACGCGGTAAACCTATCGCCTCTTGAGCGTGATTTTGGCGAAATTACCCTTGCGGATTGGCGGTTTTTAAAGCCTCATATGCAGCACGGGCGGCAACTTGTTCAGCCTCGCGCTTACTCTTTCCAGTACCTTCGCTTAACGCTTGCCCAGCCAACATTGCGACCGCGGTGAAGTTTTTATCGTGATCAGGACCCTCTTCGCTAACGATGTACTCAGGCGCACCCTTTCCTAAAGATGCCGCTAACTCTTGTAGCGCCGTCTTTCCATCAAGTCCGGCACCACGTGCGACCGCAGAATCCATCGTTGGGGTAATCAGCGTGCGCACAATCTCGGTGCACCGTGCAAAACCAAACTGCAAATAAATAGCGCCAATCAATGCCTCTAGAGCATCAGCTAACAAAGAGTTTTTATCGCGGCCATTTGTAACCTCTTCACCTTTTCCAAGGCGGATGTACTGGCCAAGTTGCAACCCACGTGCAATATCTGCCAAGGCGCGCATGTTGACAACACCTGAACGCAACGGTGACAAACGACTTTCATCAAAATCTGGATAACGTTTGTACAGCTCTTCAGTAACTATTAATCCAAGGACTGAATCACCAAGAAATTCGAGGCGTTCATTTGTTTCCTGACTTCCCGATTCATATGCAAATGATCGGTGTGTAAAGGCCAACTCAAGCAAAGCTGGATCGAGTGTTACTCCCAGCTGCTCACTGAGCATGGAGCTCAGATCAGACCTCTAATACCTGACGACGGTTGTATGTACCGCAGGTTGGGCAAGCGGTGTGCTGCAACTTAGGTTGCTGGCACTGACCACATGTTGAAAGAGCTGCTGCAGTAGTTTTCCACTGGCTACGTCGTGAACGCGTCTTTGAACGCGACATTTTTCGCTTTGGTACTGGCACTGTTCTAACCTCTTCTCAATCATTTGGCGGCAGCATGGCTGCAGAGGGAAAGTATCCCTCAAAAGGGCTAAATCTTGAAATCGGGATCGTCGAGGTTAAGCCCCTTAAGGCTGGCCCAGCGGGCATCGACCGCCTGATGTGCGTGATCCTCCGGCAGCTCAGCCCATTTGCCCCCGCACTCAGGGCATAGGCCTAGGCAATCCTGGTTGCAGAGTGGGTTGATGGGCAGGGAGAGAACTACAGCATCTCTGATCGGGGTTTCTAGATCCATGATCTCCCCATCCATCATCAACTCATCCTCGATCTCTAAATCCTCGAGGGTTTCCTCTTGCTTATTCTTTCTCTTTCCACGCTCATTGGTTGGCTCATAGTTATAGAGCTCTTGAATCCTTCGATCAATCACAATCTCGACTGGATCAAGGCATCTAATGCACTCACCTTTTGCAACCGCATATACATCTGCGCTGAGCAAAATACCTTCAGTTACCGACTCAAGACGTGCATCAACTTCGATGAAATCTCCAGCTGGGACACCGATTAAATCAACCCCGAACTTTTCTTTTACAACAATATCTAATTCATACTCTTTCATCTCACCAGCCCGGCGAGGCAGCTCATAGGTATTGAGCTCAAATGTATCTACTTGTTTACTCATATAAATCTCTTAATGATTAATTCTCATCAGCAAGTTGAGACAAAACATCCTTATCATTTGCCCCAGCCAAGCGACCGCGTCCACGAGAGACAGCATCCATAGTCTTATTCAAAATTACCTCTAAAGTTGCAAGGCGCCCATCAATGTACTCCTCCACCTCTACCTTTTCGATTTCAGCGGTTTCACGAGCATCATCAAGAATTTTTCGTGCTTCATCTCGAGCAATTTGAACAATAGAGGTCTGTTCAACCATCTGCGCAACATCTTCGCGAGCAATTGCGATCATCTGCTCGGCACTGACGCGTGCCTCTTCGATAATGGCATCACGTGTCTCGATAATCTTTCGAGCAGATTCAAAATCTGAAGGAAGTGATTCGCGGGCTTCATCCAAAACTTCGAGCATTTCGGCGCGATGAACCACGCAGCTAGCTGACAGTGGCACCCCACGTGCCTCTTCGACCATGGTAATTGCCGATGTTAACTTCTCTACTGAGTCCATTTTACTTCCCCGCTATTCGTAGCTTGAGCGCTTCGTTAACTGATGGAGGAACCATCGTTGAAACATCTCCGTTGTAATGGGCTAACTCTTTTACTAGTGATGAAGAAAGGAATGAATGTGTCGGTGCAGTTGCCATGAACATGGTTTCCACCCCTGAGCCTTGCAGATTCACCTGAGCCATCTGCAACTCATAATCAAAATCAGTTACTGCACGAAGTCCTTTTACGATCGCTTGAATTGAGTTGCTCTTGCAGTAATCAACCAGCAATCCGCTCCAGGAATCAACGGAAACATTGGGAAACTTAGCTACAACCTCGGAGATCATGGAGATTCGTTCTGCAACGGTAAAGAGGCTGGATTTGGTTCTGTTTTCTAGTACCGCGACAACAACATGATCAAATTGCTGAGCAGCGCGCTCAATGATGTCCAAGTGACCATATGTGATTGGATCGAAAGATCCTGGGCAGACAGCGCGCTTCATGGCGTAAACGCTAGCAAGATGGAGCCAAGTTATCCATTCTCAGACTGGAAATTAGCGTAATAAATGGTGGCTTGCCCATAATTTCGCTCACGTGCAGGCGAAAAGGCATCAGGCCAAATGAATTGAGCCCCACGTGCAGTGCGTTCTACTGCAATAAAAGCGTCGCTACTTAAGAACTCTCCATCGTGCAATGCGCTCAATACATCTTCTACAGCTTGATTGCTGAAATCGTAAGGTGGATCGATATACACCAAGTGATACTTAGCTTTGGGCAAATCCTTGAGAAAACGTTCGGCACTCATTCCGAAGAGTTGAAACTTTCCTGGTGGATTTGATTTCTTAACTAACTCATAATTTGTTTCGATTGTCTTTTGTGCTTCATCATCCTTTTCAACAACATGAACCAAGGTTGCACCACGTGACAGAGATTCGAGAGCAATGGCACCTGAGCCACCAAATAGATCTAAAACATGAACGCCTTCAAAACTTCCAAACTCTGATGTCAGCGATGAAAAAAGACCTTCGCGTGCACGATCGGAGGTAGGCCTGGTCGCACCAGCCACTGAACCCAAAGTTCTACCTCGCGCAACACCTGCAATGATTCTCACTGTGCTAACCCTTATCTAAATAATCGACCGCTTGGTCTCGCTGTAATTGGGCGAGCTCTTTCCTAAGCGCAGGATAGTCGGTTAAATCAATATCCTTTGCGATAAGTTGCTCGGCATCATCCCGTGCTTCTTCAATCAATGATTCATCTCTTAACACACGTAATAAGCGAAGGTGGGATTGGGTTCCCGACTGATTTCTACCTAATACATCGCCTTCTCGTCTTTGTTCGAGGTCGATACGTGAAAGTTCGAAACCATCCAGAGTCGCAGCAACTGCGTTAAGCCTCTCACGAGCTGGTGTCAGATCCTCGCAATGTGAAACCAGAAGACATAGACCTGGAGATGTTCCGCGACCTACACGTCCTCTTAATTGGTGCAGTTGAGATACGCCAAATCTGTCGGCATCCATAATCACCATGATTGTTGCATTGGCAACATCCACACCAACTTCAATAACTGTGGTCGAAACCAGGACATCAATCTCGCCCCGTGAAAAGGCTTGCATCGTTGCCTCTTTCTCCTCTGACGCAAGACGACCGTGGAGAATCGCAATTTTCAACCCTTGTAAGGGACCTGAATGCAGCATGGGTGCGAGCTCTTCTACAGATGAGATCTCCTCTGACTCCTCACCAAAGAGAAAATCCAAATCTGCATCTGCTCCAGCATCAGGATCGGCTGAAATACGTGGTGCAACTATGTAAGCCTGATGGCCTTGCGAAACCTCTTCACGGATTCTTTCCCATGCACGCTCCAAGTAATTTGGCTTTTCCTTAACTGGAACAACATGGGTAGTAATTGGTTGTCGACCCAATGGCAGTTCGCGAAGGGTTGAGACATCTAAATCTCCAAAAACTGTCATGGCAACTGTGCGGGGAATCGGAGTTGCAGTCATTACAAGTAGGTGTGGAGGTAGAACGGCTTTCTCCTTCAATGCATCTCGTTGCTCAACACCAAATCTATGTTGCTCATCTACAACAATTAATCCAAGATCTTTGAAAACAACAGATTCGCCTAACAAGGCATGGGTTCCAATAACGATTCCTGCACTTCCATCAGCAGCCTTTGCTAACGCTTCTCTTCTGGCTTGGGCAGATTGCGATCCTGTAATCAAAGTAATTTGAGTACCTTTATCAGAACCACCCAACATTCCGCCCTGTGCAAGGGTTCCAAGCTGTCCTTGGATCGTACGAAGATGTTGGGCGGCAAGGACTTCTGTTGGAGCAAGAAGTGCTGCCTGTCCTCCGCTATCCACAACTGCAAGCATCGCCCGCAAAGCAACAATGGTCTTTCCTGATCCAACTTCTCCTTGAAGCAGGCGATGCATCGGATGCGGCTGAGCTAAATCACTTTCAATCTCCTTGCACACCGCAACCTGGCCTGCAGTTAAATCAAAAGGAAGGGATTTATCAAAGGCATCAAGAAGTCCTCCTGAAACCCGCTTTCGTGATGTTGAATTAAGTTTCTTCAACTCATTTCTTCGCATTACTAATAATGATTGGAGCAGAAATGCCTCATCAAAAGTTAAACGCTCTCGAGCAATTTCTGCATGGTCTAAATCTGCAGGTTGGTGAAGCTGCACTAATGCCTGATGCAAGGTTGGATACTTGTGTTTTTCCCGAATAAATGAGGGCAGGAAATCATCGATTTCATCTAGCGCACCTATTGCAAGTTGTGCGCATTGAGAGATTTTCCATGAAGGAAGCTTTGATGAGGCTGGATATACCGGCAAAAACTTTCCAGCAAATCCCTCAACCGCTGAGTCCACATCGGAGCCATCCGGTATCAACTCGTAGTCAGGGTGTGCCAATTGTTTCTTGTTATTAAAGACTCCGATTTTTCCCGCAAACAATCCCTGTCTTCCAACCTTCAAGTCTTTTTCTCGCCAGGCTTGATTGAAAAATGTCAGTGACAACTTGTCGGTTCCATCAGTGACGACAACCTCGAGGATGCTCCCCTTTCGGCCCCGCAAAGGTCGATTTGTCGTGGAGTAAATCTGCGCCAAAATCGTCGTTTCATCACCCTCGCGCAGTTGCGATATATCTGTTAACTCACCACGCACCATGTATCGCCTTGGATAATGACGCATCAAATCGCCAACGGTCGAAATTCCAAATACAGTCGTGAGAACTTTGGCGGTGCGGTCACCAACAACGGCTGAAACCTTGTTCTCTAATGTTGCCACGCGAGCATTCTCTCGTGTCCTAGGGGAAAAAGTTGGTTATCGCACCAAGGTCAGCGTTTTATCTGGGTTTTCCCAATCAGAATGGGTAATCACAATGCAGATAGCTGAGCCACAGCGTCTTCTGATTGCATTCATGACATCAATTGAGAGCTCTGAGTTGAGATGCTCCGTTGGCTCATCAAAGATGTATATCTGTGCCTTAGCTAACAAGGTGCGGGCGATGGCAAACCTCTTTGCTTCTCCACCTGAAATTCCTCTTCCATAAAGACCCACAATGGTGTCCAATCCGCTATCCATCTCAGAGATAAGCCAGTCAAGGCCAAGTTCATGAAGAACATCCATGATCTGTTGATCGGTGACATCAGGGTTACCTATCTTCATATTCTCCCGCACTGAGGTGTTGAAGAGGTGAGATTTCTGGACGGTACCAACGATGGTGGAGTGCAGATCGGAGATCGTTGATAGCTCCCGATCATTAATGAGGATTGAACCTGTGTATGGCAATAATCCAAGCAAGCCCATTACAAAGGTTGACTTACCTGTTCCAGAGTTTCCTCGGATTACCAGTAACTCTCCTCGAGAAACCTCACATGAAACTCCATGCATGAAATCCTGGCTCCATGAAACCTGGACATTCCTGCATTCAATCTTTTTAACAATCTCATTGAATTCGCTCTTCAGAGAGATTTCACTTTCGGTCAGCAGTAATTCATCGACAGCCTGCTGCGAGGCGATCAGCTTTCCTGATCCAAATAAATTCGGATACCAAGCGGTGATGGCTTCAAACATAACCAACGGCAGAAAGATCAACATAGCGATCTGAACATCCGGAAGATTGTGATCCTGCGTAAGATTGAAGGCTAAGTACGTTGATGCTGCAATAGAACCGCCGATAAGGAGATTTGCGATGAGCGAGAAAAGGCCACTTCTGAATATCAAGGACCTTTCTTTCTTTCCAATTACAATCTCATGCTGTTGTGCTGGAATAAAGGATTGTTCTAAGTAACCATAAATTCTGGCTTCAACAACACCATGTACAGCTGAATCCACAATTCGTGTGTACTCACTCTCTTTTTTCTCTATGCCTTTTGCAAGTGGAAGAGCAGAACGTGAAATAAGTGCGGGGATCAGAGCTAGCAAGAGTAATGAAACTGGAAGGGTGATCACTAAGGATTCAGGCCGTATCCACCATCCCAGCAAAACCCCCGAAGCTAAGGCAAATGCTGCAGAGACTCCGGGCAGTTTGATGCGGAGTTGATACTCCTGAGCCCTTTCAACATCATCGACCAAACTCTTAACCGCCGGACCAGAATTAACCACAGATGATGCAGAAATACTCTTAGCTGCAAGCTGGGAATAAATCCTTACTCGCAAAGATGTAAGTTGATCAAAGACTGCTTTGTGGCTGATCATTCGTTCGCCATATCGGGCTACAGCACGAAAGATTCCGAAGAAGCGCACTAAGGTCACGGCGACGCCTAAGGTAAGAATAGGTGGATGGGATGAGGCCATGGTGATGAGCCATCCGCTTGAAATAGTAAGTCCTATCCCGCCTATAAATACAAAAGCACCAAATAGGTAGGCTAAAAACATCATAAGAGCACCTTCGATACAAAGTTTTGCTGAGAATCATCTCTTTCTACAATTGATACATCATGGGTAATACAAATAACTATTGCTCCAGATGATGCGTAAGCTCTCAAAGCTTGCATAACCTTTTGTGCGCTCTGCGAGTCAAGATCTGCAGTTGGCTCATCTGCAATTAAGAGTTGAGGCTTTGAGAAAAGTGCTCGGGCCACAGCTATCTTTCGTATCTGTCCTCCAGATGCGGTGCTTGCTCCTTCACCTGATCCTCCAAGAACAGTTTCAAGACCTTGAGGTAAATCCTCTGTGCGTAATCCGCAGAGCGTTAAGACCTTTTCAATATCTTCATCAGTGGCGGTCGGCGATAAAAGTCGGAACTGATCTCGCAAGGAGCCATGTGCAAGTTGTGGTAATTGAGGGATCCAACCGAGGTGTTTGAACCATGAGTCGTTCAATTCTGGAGCTAAGGGATTGTGGGTTGTTCCTTGAAGAAGTGTTACCCCCGCTTCATGGGTGATTCCAAGCAAGTTGAGAGCAAAGGTGCTTTTACCAACCCCTGATTCCCCGAGAATAAAATGAATCTCTCCGTTTCTTACGGTGCGAGCCTCAATCACCGAGGTATTGCGGCCTTGAATAGTGAGCCCCCATTGCCTCCAAGAGATTGCATCGACTCGAGAAAAGTCGCACTCGATCGATTCAATTGAAGAAACTTTCTTTTTCTCAACCTCCTGCAACTGTTCAAGGGCCTGGCTTCCATCTGCTGAAGCATGAAATAAGGAGGCGGCATTTCGAAGAGGAAAGTAAACCTCTGGAGCCAGGATTAAAACCGCAAGTGCGCTCGTAAAATCGATTGAATCATGAACTAATCGAATTCCAACTGTTACCGCAATGAGTGCAACTGACAGAGTTGCCACTAATTCGAGTGCGAGGGCAGATAGAAATGAAATGCTCAACACCTTCATCGTTTCTCGGGTGTATCGATCCCCCATCTCTTCAATCCGAGAGCTTTGAGAGTCATGACGACCAAAAATTTTTAAGGTGATAAATCCTCGAAGCGAGTCCTCAAAGTAAGAGGATAGGGAGCCCAAACTTCGCCACTTTTTAGCGACTGAATCAGCTGTATAGCGACCAATGAGCGCACCAAAAATAGGAATCAAGGGAAGCGTAAGTACTGCAATAAGCGCGGACAATGGATCTAAAATAAATAGTGTCGCGATCACAACCGCTGGAACAACCATCGAAAAAAATAACTGCGGAAGAAAGCGACCTAAGTAAATATCTAGCGAGTTCAATCCTTTTACTAAAAGAGTTGTGATTACGGAGGGCGGTATATGTGAATATGCATCAAGGTTGGAGGTAACCTCGTTTCGTATCTGCTTCTTTATTGAGCTTGCCTGAAGTGAGCACCATGTCTCAAATGTTGATTGAAAAATGGCACGAAAAGCCCAAAGCGCTGCAAGTATGGCAATTAATGAGAGAGCTGTTGAGTCCTGATCAATTATTGCGACAATCACCCGTGCTAGTACGAGACCACTTACAACAATGACAGCAACCCAAATAAATGAGGCTGCTATCGAAGCAAAGAAAAGTCTGCGGCTACCGCCTCGTTGAAGCAGTAGCCGCAGGTTGGTCGATCTCACTTATGAAGAGTATGACTAACTGTGTCCAAAATGCCATGTTCTGCATTTGGGATCTGAGAAGCGCTGACACGTTTGCGGAATACCCAGTATGTCCAGCCCTGATAAATCAACACCAAAGGAGTCATGATGACCGCGACAAATGTCATCACCTTGAGTGTGTAATCGGTGCTGGATGCATTGGTGATTGTTAAATCAAACTGAGCTCCAAGTGAGCTTGGCATAACCCTTGGATACAGTGCGAAGAACAATGTAGAAACAAATGTTGCAATGGTCCCCGCTGAGAAGATGAAAGCCCAGCCTTCTCGACGCTTCAGGTTTGCAAAGATTCCCGCAACCCATAGAAGTGCAACAGCTACAGATAGTCCTAGAACAACTGAGTTGATCTCAGGAAGCATCAAATTTGTCCAGGCCAGGAAGGCAACCGCTGCTACCGCAGCTACAAGGCCTGAAACCTTTGCTATTTCATGGGAACGATCTCGGATAGTGCCTGTTGTCTTAAGCGAGAGAAATACTGCGCCATGTGTGAGGAAGACTGTCAAAGTTACAACGCCACCCAATAAT
>CAXNDW010000009.1:0-20635 GCA_964201405.1 Candidatus Planktophila sp. | reverse complement strand
CTTGGTGCGATGTCAATTACCTTCATGATTGTTGCGTTGATTAACGGTGGAAACGATCTGATCGCAACTCACTTTGATTTATCAATTAATCAAATCATGTGGGGAACGAGATTTGGAATCTTTATTCTTCCGCCACTTGCCTTTGTTATCACTAAGCGCTTGTGCCTGTCGTTACAGCGAGCAGATCGCGAACTAGTTCTGCATGGTCGCGAGACAGGTCGTCTACTTCGCTTGCCTCATGGTGAGTTTGTTGAAGTACATGAGCCAATCTCACCAGAGAAGGCTTATCTACTCACCTCACATGAACAAGCGCCCGCTCTTGAGCTTCCTGAGGTTGATGGCCGTGGCGTTAAGCGCGCCGGTGCGATCAGAAACAAGATTCGCTCACGTATGAGTGTTGCTCACTCTGAGGCTATCCCTAAGGTTTCAGCAGATGATCTCAAGGAGATTGACACTCACTAAGCTCTGATTACAAGCCAAACACCCAGGGCGGTAACTCCTATTCCAAGGAGGCCTTGGGTGTTTACTTTTTCCCCAAACAAAAAGAATGCTTCTATTGCAGTTGCTGGTGGAACTAAATAGAGAAGTGATGAGACTGATGCTGCGCTTCCCGAATTAAGTAGCCACAAAAGAAGCAGAATCGCACCTACTGATAAAACCAGTACTAGCCACACGAAAGCGGCTGTAAAGCGTGAACTCCAGTTGATGTGGGTATTGCCCGTTGCAAGGGCGATGACACCTAAAACCAAGCCTGTGAAGAGATATTGATAAGCAGTACCTGCAACAAGTGGAATATCAGCACCAAGCCGCTTCTGTAGAAGTGTTGCAGTTGTACTTCCGAAAAGTGCAACAACGATTGAAATGATTCCTGGGGTTGGAATGTGAGATTTAAATGATGGGGCTAGAACAAGAATGACTCCGCACAAACCAAGAAGTAATCCTGCAATCTGGGAAATTCGCAGCCGCTCCCCCAGTACTTTGACCGCCAGGATCGAAACAAGTACCGGTTGCAGACTTGTAACAACGGCGGCCACACCTGCTGGCAAACCTTGGGAGATTGAGTAAAAGACGCCTCCCAAATAGCAGGCGTGCAGAAAAAATCCAATCAACGACGAGCGGGCTATTGCGCTTTTTCCGATCCGTACAGGCATCTTTAACAGATATGCAATTACAAAGAGAAGTATCGCTGCAATCAAAACGCGAATCGATAGAAATACAAATGGATCAGCATACGGTAATCCGTATTTAGCCCCAACAAACCCTGTGCTCCACAATAAAACGAAGAGGGCTGGAGCACATCGAGCTAACTTCAACCCTCGCAGATCGCCTTCAGGGCTACTAGAGATTTAGCCATCCACTTTGGATTACGAGCCATTGACCCCGTCCTTTTTAGCCACCACTGAGCAAAGGCTGGAATATTGCTGGCATCAAAGGATTCGGTAACTACTGTTTGTGTTGGCGAAATTGCATTCAGCTCATAGCTCCAGGTCCACTTCATGAGATGGCACCAGGTAATCTTCTTATTCTCTTCAAAGGCAACAACTGTGTTTTTGATGCGATAGGGAACTTTGATCTTCATCGCCATTCCAAACTGTGCGCCTAAAAAAAGGCGGTCAGGTCCAGAGATAGAGCCTTTAATAGTTCCGGAACCATCAAAGCGTTGATGAGAGGCAGGGTTTGCCAGAAGATCAAAGATCACATGAGCAGGTGCGTTGATAGTGATTCGCGCCGCAGCGGTATTCGGAAAATCCGTCTCCAGAATTTCAGCGCGGATTGAACTCATTAGTGAGCAGATGCAATCTCTGGCTTCTCATACTCTGTAACCATTCCAATAATTGAAATAACAAGAGCACCCAAACCAATTAACGAGAGCCACCAACCAATGATTAAACCCAGTGCAAATACACATGCACTCATCGCAACCGGTAGCGGCCACCATGAGTGAGGGCTGTAGAAACCGAGTTCGCCAGCTCCATCTGAAATTTCAGCGGTTAAGTTATCTTCAGGAAGAGTTACACCGATGCGCTTTTGTGTGAACCACACATAGAAGCCAACCATTCCAGCCAAACAGGCAGACAGGAGCATTCCTGCAACACCAACCGGCTCACCACCGATCTGCCAATAAATGACAGTCATCAGTACATAGAAAACACTTAATCCGCCAAATAGCTTCCAGGATGCTTTCATCGCTTACTTGTGCCCTTCAGTCTTTACATGTGGGTGGTGAAGATCAAATGCTGGACGCTCTGATGAGATGCGTGGCATTGAAAGGAAGTTATGGCGTGGTGGAGGACATGATGTCGCCCATTCCAAAGAAGAACCGTAACCCCATGGATCATCAACACCGACTAAAGGCGCTTTGCGTGTGATCCAGATATTGATTGCGAATGGAATCATGGAAAGAGCTAACAGGAATGAACCGATCGTCGAGACTGTGTTCATAAAGGTGAAGCCATCGGTAGGAAGGAAATCTGCGTAACGACGAGGGAAGCCCTTGATTCCTAACCAGTGTTGGATCAAGAAGGTTAGGTGGAAACCGAAGAACAAGGTCCAGAAGTGGATCTTTCCAAGGGTTTCATTGAGCATGCGACCTGTCATCTTTGGCCACCAGAAGTAGAAACCACCAAACATCGCGAAGACTACTGTTCCAAATAGTACGTAGTGGAAGTGAGCAACGACGAAGTAGCTTGCTGAAACAGCGAAATCAAGTGGAGGTGAAGCAAGAATAATTCCAGTTAAACCACCGAATAAGAAGGTAACCAAGAAGCCCATAACCCACAACATAGGTGTTTCAAAGGTTACGTGGCCACGCCACATTGTTCCGATCCAGTTGAAGAACTTCACGCCAGTTGGAACACCGATCAAAAATGTCATGAATGAGAAGAACGGCAAAAGCACCTGACCACTTGCGAACATGTGGTGAGCCCACACAGAAACAGAAAGTGCTGAAATTGCGATTGTTGCTGCAATCAATCCTAAGTAACCAAAGATTGGCTTACGGCTAAATACCGGCAAGATCTCTGTTGCAATTCCGAAGAACGGCAAAGCCAAAATATAAACTTCTGGGTGTCCAAAGAACCAGAACAAGTGCTGGAACAACATCACTCCACCATTGGCAGGATCAAAGAGATGTGTTCCATACAAACGATCTGCTTCTAGGCCAAGTAATGCAGCTGCAAGTGGAGGGAACGCAAGAAGTACCAAGATCGCAGTGAGCAGTACGTTCCAAGAAAAGATAGACATGCGGAACATAGTCATTCCGGGAGCGCGCATGGTGAAGATAGTTGTAATGAAGTTAACGCCACCCAAAATTGTTCCAACACCACTGATCGCTAAACCGATCAACCAAAGATCTGAACCAATTCCTGGTGAGTACTGTGCATTTGAAAGTGGGGCGTACACAGTCCAACCAAATGAAGCAGCGCCACCTGGAGATAGGAAACCGCCGAAGGCCATGATGGAACCGAAGAAGTACAACCAGTACGAAAGCATGTTCAAACGCGGGAAGGCCACATCCGCTGCACCAATTTGAAGCGGCATAATCACATTGGCAAAACCAACAAACAGCGGCGTTGCAAACATAAGCAACATGATTGTTCCGTGCATTGTGAAAATCTGGTTGTACTGCTCATTGCTCAAGAACTGCATGCCTGGGCGGGCTAACTCTGCACGCAGGGCTAGGGCTAGAACTCCACCAATGAGAAACCAAGCAAAAGATGTCATTAGGTACAAATAACCGATTGTTTTATGGTCAGTTGAGGTAATCCACTTAACAAAGGACTTTCCCTTTGGGGTAGGCGCTGGACGACCTGCGGTCATCGTTGGCTTCTCTGCATAGATTGTCATGCTTGGCCTCCCTTAATTGTTTCAAGATATGCGTCGTACTCTGCAGGTGTAACCACCTTTACGGTGAACAACATTTGCGAGTGGTTGCGTCCGCACAAAATATTGCAGCGACCCGGGAACTCACCTAATTTATTCGCGGTGAACTCAAGATGATTAGTAACCCCTGGAAGATTTTGCATCTGAATCATGAAGGCTGGAATCCAAAAACCATGAACAACATCATTGGCTGTAAGGGTGTAACGAACCCGCTCCCCTAGTGGAATAACCAGAGTTGGAGTTTGTTCTGGTGTTCCAGTTACTACTGCCTTAGGTCCAGCTTCTGGATATCCAAACTGCCACGACCACTGAATTCCTTCAACGGTAATTTCATGGGCGTAGGTCGTAGTTTTTTCAGTAATAATAGTTTGCTTTTGCGCTGTGTAATAGAAGAGAACAGCAACAATGATGAATGGAATAACTGTGTATGCCACTTCGACCGGAACGTTGTACTGAGTTTGCTTAGGGAAGGATGGATCATCTTTTTTGCCACGATGAAACACTGCAGGCCAAAGAATCAAAATTAAAGTAAATACACCCACCACGCCCGCTGCGATCCAAGCGCCTTGCCACAGTGACAGGGATTGATCATTGACACTTGTTACTCCCTCTTCAAAACCTAAGCCAGATACCTTTGAGCATCCGGTTAATAGAAGGATGGGGGCCAGGAGGAAGAGCGCTTTGAAGCGGCTAAAAACGGAGCGTCGGGACATGGGGGTAAGGATAGTTTGTATTTCTCGTGAGCGTGGCATGAGCCCAATCTCCGCGAGGGGTGGCTCTGCTCACATTATTTAAGGTGGAGTGCGACCTCATCAGCGGCATCTTTGCCGTAGGCCTCTTCAAAGCGGGCGACAAACTCTGCCGAGGTAAAGCGGTACTCCTGGGTTCCCAAGGTTTCGATCACATAGGTGGCAATAAGCGCCCCTAGCTGAGCACATCGCTCATGTGAAACTCCCCAAGCAAGGCCTGCGATAAATCCAGAGCGGAATGAATCACCAACTCCTGTTGGATCGGTCTTGGATTTTTCCTGTGGGCAGGAGACTTGAACAAACTCCCCCGCCGCACTTTCAACCTTTGCGCCCTGAGAGCCAAGTGTGACAACCCTGTACTTGACCCGCTCCAAAATCTCTCGATCACTCCAGCCGGTTTTTTGCATTGCAAGTGCGAGTTCATACTCATTCAAAAAAAGATAGGCCGCACCATCGATCAGAAGTTTGATCTCTTCACCAGACATCCGCGCCATTTGCTGAGAAGGATCCGCTGCAAAATCGATCCCCAGTTGGCGACATACCTCTGAGTGTCGAAGCATCGCTTCGGGATCATCAGGTGAAATCACCATCATGTCTAACCGACCTGTTTTTTCCATGATCGGGCTTAATTCAATATTTCTTGCTTCAGACATCGCACCCGGAAAGAAGGATGCGATCTGGTTGAGATCCTGATCTGTCGTTACAACAAAGTGGGCGGTATGTAATGTTGTTGAAACTAATGTGTGAGAGGTATCAACACCGTGTCGTGTCAGCCATGCCTCGTAATCGGCCCAATCCTTGCCCACTGCTGCAATCAAAATTGGATTAAGACCAAGAACACCCATTCCATAAGCGATGTTGGCGGCGCAACCGCCACGACGAACATCCAAGCTATCAACGAGAAAACTTAATGAAACCTTCTCTAGCGAACCCGCGACCAAGGAATCGGTGAACTTTCCGGAGAAAGTCATCAAATGGTCAAGACCGACCGAACCCGCTACACCGATTTTCATGTAGGGATACTAATGTCTTAGCAGCTACAAATTAGTTAAAGGAATCGCCGCAAGCACATGAGCCCGCTGCATTTGGATTATCGATTGTGAAGCCCTGCTTTTCGATTGTGTCGACAAAGTCAATGGTGGCACCTGATAGGTATGGGTCAGACATCTTGTCTGTGATCACCTTAACGGCACCGAACTCGCGGATGATATCCCCGTCCATATTGCGATCATCAAAGTACAGCTGGTACTTCAGTCCTGAGCAACCTCCAGGTTGGACAGCCACGCGAAGATTGAGGTCATCGCGACCCTCTTGTGCAAGCAGAGCAGCTACCTTTGATGCAGCTACATCGGTTAGAAGAATTCCTGTTGTTGTCGTTGCTTCAGTTGTCATTGTTGCTCTCCTCTATTGACTACAGATTAATCCTACTCCCCGCATCTGCCCCAAGCGAGTCGAAGAAATTAAGAGTCGGGCTCTATAGTTGCCCCATGACTGAGAATGAAGGCAAAGGCCGTCCCACCCCAAAGCGAAAAGACTCTGAATCTAAGCGCAAGGTCTCAACTCTTGCGCCCTTGGTAAGCAAGGAGCAGAAGCGTGCTTCAAAGGCACTAGCAAAGGAGAGCCGCGTGGCTCAAAGAGCTGCTTACCTACGTGGCGATGAAGCTGCACTGCCAGCTCGTGATCGAGGAGCATCTCGACGTTATGTACGTAACTTTGTCGATACTCGCCGATCAATCGGTGAGTACTTTCTTCCCATCATATTTGTAGTACTTGTACTTACTCTTTTCCCAGTAGCGGTTGTTCAAATCGGTGCGATCGCACTGATGTACTCAGTTCTTGTTATCGCTGTTATCGATGGAATCTTCTTATCACGCAAGATTCGTAAAGCGGTTGAAGCAAAATTCCCAGGTACATCTACCAAGGGTTTAGGAATGTATGCATGGCTACGATCAACGCAAATGCGTCGCTTACGTGCACCACATCCTCAAGTTAAGGTCGGCGACCCGATCAATTAAGCCCGAGGATTTGGACTTTGATTTTTCTCTGGATCTCGTTCAGGCAAATTTCCCAGAATCGAATCAATCGCCTTCATTATCTCGGCATCTAGTTTTACTCCAGATGCTTTGACATTTTCTTTAACCTGCTTTGGCTTGGTAGCGCCCATGATTGCGCTAGAAACATTTGGATTTTGCAACACCCATGCGATTGCCAATTGAGACATCGACAAGCCAGCTTGATCCGCTATCGGCTTGAGATTCTGTACCGCTTCTAGAACCTCTTCACGTAGCCAACCCTTGATCATATTTGCGCCACTGCCTTTATCTGTGGCACGTGAACCAGCGGGTGCTTTCTTGCCCGGTAGATACTTTCCGGTCAATACACCTTGTGCCAGCGGCGACCAAACAATCTGTCCAATACCCTCTTTTTTCGACAATGGAACAACCTCTGCCTCAATGACTCGCCACAGAGCAGAGTACTGAGGTTGGCTAGAAACAAAACGGTTGTAGCCGCGAGCATCCTGAATCGCAAGTGCTGATTTAATCTGCTGGGCATTCCATTCGGAAAAGCCTATGTAATGGACCTTTCCTGCACGGATCAAATCATCAAAGGCGCTTAAGGATTCCTCAAGTGGAGTTTCATAATCGAAGCGGTGCATCTGGTACAAATCAATGTGATCTGTTTGCAAGCGCTTGAGCGATGCATTACATGATTCAATAATGTGTTTGCGAGATAAGCCTCGATCATTTTTTCCAGTACCTGTCGGAAAATAAACCTTGGTGAATAGCTCATAGGATTCGCGCTTGACGCCCTTGAGA
The DNA here is from genome assembly GCA_964201405.1 of Candidatus Planktophila sp. Taxonomy (GTDB): domain Bacteria; phylum Actinomycetota; class Actinomycetes; order Nanopelagicales; family Nanopelagicaceae; genus Planktophila. Next base: position 13,188 of record CAXNDW010000009.1, on the reverse strand, counting down.
GCCTTACCTAAAACTGTCTCTGCCTTAGTGCCTGCATACACATCTGCGGTGTCAAAGGTTGTGATTCCTTCATCCAGCGCGGCTTTAACGCATTTGATAGCAGCCTCGGATTCGATCTGATTTCCATGAGTAATCCAGTTTCCATAGGAAATCTCTGAAACATACATTCCGGTACTGCCAAGGCGTCTGTATTCCATGTCTGCAAGCCTATGACGAGCGCGCCTAGTTGCCAACCCCAAACCATTGTGGTTTGGTTCGCACACAACTTAATAGCTCCTCTACTGGGGGAAGTTCGGTGAAAATCCGACGCTGACCCGCAACCGTAAATCGCTCACATAAGAATTCCCAATCAAGAAATTCAGTGTGCGATAAGTCGGATTACCCATTAGATCGAGATGAGATAAACACCCGCCGAGGTTTGCGGGGTGTGCTCCCAACACCAAATGCATTGGCGCTTTTGCCATACCGCGGTGCGGTTCACTCCCTGTGAGACTCTTTATTTTTCGAGAGGCTACACATCAATGAAATTCAAAGTATTTTTCGCGGCACTTCTTTTGACCGCGCTATCAATTCCTCACGCACAAGCAGCCGACACCGGTTGGCGCTATTGGGGTTACTTTCAGGCCGCACCTAGCGCAACGGTTTGGACAGCTGCCATGACGGGTCCAACGGTAAATGTTGCAGATGGATCTGTAGAAGGCTGGGCATTTACCTTTAGCAATGATGCGGTTCCGGATGCGAAAGCACCCAAAGTTGCACCATCCTTTTCAAAGATTTGCGGAAAGACAAAAGCTGTCGCAGGGAAAAAACGAGTTGGCGTGATGGTTGATTTTGGTTCTGCAGTTCTTCGCCCCAAAGGTGAAGCACCTGGCCGATTGATTCAGCGATGCGTTGTTGCTGACAAAGATGCTTTAGGTATCGAGATCTTGGGCCAAGCGGTAAAGGTTCGGGCACAAGGTTCCGGCTTTATTTGTGGCCTTAATGGATACCCGGCGAAAGAGTGTGGAGTCGAAATGAAAACTCCTAAGGGATACCTAAAGAAGTAATTATGAGTAAACCATCACTGCACCCATTCACATGGTGGCTATGGGCTTTCGGATTGGCTATTGCCATAGTTCGATTTGATAGCACCTGGTTCACTGTTTCTTGCGTGGGTGCAGTCATGGTTATCGTTTACTCATTTCGTGATGATGCCCCTTGGGCTAAAAGTTTTGATTGGACATTAAAGCTTTCACTGTGGATCTTGGCATTGCGTACATTTATCGGTATCACAATTGGTGTACCAATCCCAGGAACAGAGATCTTCCGATTGCCGATTGTTCCGCTGCCATCATGGATGCCCGGGATTCGAATCGGAGGCGGTGTTACTTTGGAACGACTTTCTTCAGCGCTTTCAGAAGGGTTGCTGATCTGTTCCATCATTGTAATTTTCGGTGCAGCCGCTTCTCTTACTAGTCCACACCGGCTTCTGCGAGTTTTGCCGGTATATATCTACGAGTTTGCAGTTGCAGTTGTCATCGCAACATCGGTATTGCCTCAGCTTGTAACCTCAGTCAAAAGAATTCGTATGGCGCAACGATTGCGTGGACAAAACACACGTGGATTTACTTCATGGAAAAGGGTTGCGATTCCTTTGCTTGAAGAATCACTTGCCAGATCTTTAGATTTAGCAGCTGCCATGGATAGTCGTGGATACGGTGTGAGCAAGAAACGTTCCCGCTACCGTCCTATTTCATGGCATCTCAAAGATTCACTTGTTGTGATCTCTGCCTTCGGTTTGGTCGTGATTTCATGATCAAGTTTTCCAATGTTTCTTTGATTTATCCCAACTCAACTAGAACCGTGCTTGAGGATCTCAACCTGACAATTGCCGAAGGCGAGTTGGTTTTGGTGATCGGCCCTACAGGTTCAGGTAAATCATCATTGCTCAGGCTGATCAATGGATTAGTCCCCCATCACACCGGCGGCATTCTTGCTGGGGATGTAAGTGTCGATGGGATTTCAACCCAAATGAGTAAGCCAGGTGGCATGGCTCATCTGATTGGAATCGTTGGTCAAAACCCAGCTAACGGCTTTGTCGCTGACACCGTAGAAGAAGAGCTTGCATTTGGAATGGAGGTTCTCAACCTTCCTAATGATGTGATGCGCAAACGTGTTGAAGAGATATTGGATCTGCTCGGTCTTGCATCGCTGCGCAACAGATCTATCGCTACCTTAAGTGGCGGTGAGCAACAGCGGGTAGCCATCGGAGCAGCGTTGGTGACCCATCCAAAGGTTCTTGTGTTGGATGAACCAACTAGCGCTCTGGATCCTATTGCGGCAGAAGAAGTTCTTTCCATTCTTCACAGATTGGTTCATGACTTAGCTCTTACTGTAGTAATTGCCGAACACAAACTAGAGCGGGTGATTCAATTTGCCGATCGAATCGTATATATCAACGGTGATGGTGCAGCAAATGTGGGAACTCCTGAGGAGATCCTGATGCAATCGCCTATTGCACCTCCCATTGTGCATTTGGCCAGAGCGCTGGGATTGAAGGAGATCGGAACCACCGTCCGAGAGATGCGCAGAATGACCACCGATATCCGAGAGATTAAAACCATCAATCCAGTTACCGAATTAAAGAAACCAACAGAGGCTGTCATCACCTTTGAAAAGCTCACCGTTTCATATGAGAACAAAGCCGCACTCAACGGTGTCTCCTCAACAATCCATGCTGGAGAAATTGTTGCGGTTATGGGAAGAAATGGTGCTGGAAAAAGTTCATTGCTCAAGGTGCTAGCTGGGGTAAATCAACCAAATCATGGAACAGTTTCCTTACTCGGAAATACACCTTCTGAACTACACGGAAAGAAACGAAGAGAATCAATCGGATTTATTCCTCAAGAGCCTAGCGATCTTTTATATGGGCAATCAGTAAAGATCGAATGCGAACAAGCCGATCGGGACAATGAGTTAACCGCAGGTACTACGCACGCGGTTTTACAGCAACTTGTTCCAGGAATATCCCTTTCTACACATCCTCGAGATTTATCCGAGGGCCAACGCCTTGGTTTGGCTCTTAGCGTTGTCCTGTCTTCAAATCCATCGATATTGATTTTAGATGAACCAACGCGTGGCCTGGATTACGAAGCAAAAAATGAACTCACTCGGATGTTGATTCACTTCGCTTCATCCTTTGGCAAGGCTGTGTTGCTTGCGACCCATGATGTGGAACTTGTTGCAGAGCTTGCTAGCAGGGTTATCTTCATCGCTGATGGAGATATCGTGGCAGATGGGTCAACCTTGGAAGTTTTGCTTTCATCACCGGCCTTTGCACCGCAGGTAGCAAAGGTGATGTCACCACAACCATGGCTGCGCGTTAAGGATGTTGTTGCTGCTATTGAGGGTATGCAATGAGAAGGACAGCGGATGTAATCTCCTTTTCTCGCAGAACTACCTTCATCTTGTGTGTGGCATCTCTTTTTAGCGCTGCTGGATTTCTGTGGCCCTTTTTCTTCGTCGGCGACAACCTTCCACAAACTCAACTATTTTTTTGGGGAGCAGTTGCCTTTTCATTTCTCGTGGTCGTTCTCCAAATATCTAGTCAACAGTTAGATGCAAAATCTGTGGCATTACTTGGGGTTTTATCTGCACTTATCGCAGCTCTACGACCACTGGGTGCTGGTGCTGTTGGGATTGAGCCGATGTGGTTTGTTTTAATTCTTAGCGCTCGTGTTTTTGGTGCATCTTTCGGTTTTCTCTTAGGAATGATCTCCATGTTTGTCTCTGCGCTCATGACCGGTGGAGTTGGTCCTTGGCTTGGTTACCAGGTGTTTGCAGCTGCTTGGATTGGCTTGCTAGCAGGATCATTGCCCAAGAAAACACGGGGTGGTTATGAGATTGTGATGTTGATGTGCTTCAGCATCTTTGCCTCTGGATTATTTGGCATCTTGATGGATCTGCAATTTTGGCCATGGGCACTTGGCGCAAATACCCAGCTGTCCTACCTACCCAATGGTGATCTGTCAGAAAACTTAACTCGTTTTATAACATTTCACTTCGCTACCGCTATGGCTTGGGATGTTCCACGGGCGATCTTCACCAGTACCTTGATTGCATTTACTGGGGGTGCTGTGCTTTCAGCGCTTCGAAGAACTCATACCCGGGCCGCTTTTCTGGCCCCAATAATCTTTAACGAACGTGTGAGGTAACAAAGGGAAGTTTTACAACCTCGCATTGGGAGTCGCGGCCACGCACATCAATAATAAGTTTCTGACCAATTTCAATATCTGATTTCAAAAGCGCCAAACCAATACCAACCTTTAAGGTTGGAGAAAAGGTACCGCTAGTAATCTCGCCGACAGTTGAACCATTGATATCTTTAACAACCATTCCAGCGCGCGGGATTCCACGATCGAGAGATTTGAGAGCAAAGCTTTTACGTGAAGCGCCCTTTTCTCTTTGATCCTTCAGGATTTCAGAGCCGATGAAAGAAGCTTTTTTCCAACCAATCGCCCAACCAGCACTTGCCTCAACCGGAGTAATCTGCAAACCAAGTTCATGGCCGTGCAATGGATAACCCATCTCTGTTCTTAAAGTGTCACGCGCGCCTAATCCGCACACTAAGCCACCCATAGTTGTGATCACATCAGTTATTGCATCCCACACTCGCGATGCATCTTCAACACGTGGCAGTAGTTCAAAACCTTGCTCGCCGGTATATCCGGTGCGACACACAATGACATCGGCTCCAGAGATGGTTACATGGGTAAAGGCCATGTAATCGATATCGGTCACGACTCCAAGTTGTGCTAACACTTGTGGTGCAAGAGGGCCTTGAATCGCCAGAACTGCAAAATCATTGTGCAGATTCTTTACCTCTACGCCAGGAGGTGCCTGCTCTTGTAAAACCTTGACAACATCGGATGTGTTGGAGGCGTTGGGAACTAAAAAGAAATCAGAGGATGAGTTTCGATAAGCGATGAGGTCATCGATTACTCCTCCATTGGGTGCGCACAGCAAGGTGTACTGAGCTGAACCATCCTCAATTTTATTGAGATCATTTGTAAGGCAGTGATTGAGAAAATCTAGCGCGCCATTTCCAACTACCGAGGCCTTGCCTAAATGGGATACATCGAACAGGCCTACCCGCTCACGTACAGCGGTGTGCTCAGCAAGGACTCCACCCCCTGGATACTCGATTGGCATCGACCATCCACCAAAATCAGCCATCTTTGCCCCTAGGGCTAGATGTTTTTCATCTAATGGAGATCTCTTCATTGTGCAAACCTATCAATACTTCTATTACGCTTCAGGGTATGAGCACATTAAAGATTTCAGATGGCGTCGTTAAAGATGAGGTCTTGGTCCTTGGCCTGGCCTCGACAAATTCAAAGGGTGGCCTTGCTATTGAAACCGGCGACATGGCGATCGACACCAAAACAGTTCTCGCCCAACTTGCAGATATGGGAGCAACTGGAAAGTTTGATGAGGTAATCAAAGTACCTGGAACTCATGTTCGTTTATTGGTTTTCACCGGTCTTGGCAGTAAGTCAGCTCAGTATTCACATGAAACTCTTCGACGGGCATCCGGTGCAGCTTCTCGTGCGCTAGCCGGAAACTCTTCAGCAACATTTTCCCTGCCTGCAAAGTCAGTGCCAGAGGTTGCAGCTATTGCTGAAGGTGCAGCCCTAGGTGCGTACTCCTTTACCGAGTTTCGCGGTTCAACGAAGGCGGATTTCAAAGCGCCACTAAAGACAATCACTATTCACTCAAAGCTTTCTTCATCAACTGAAGCAAAGTCAGCGGTATCGCGAGCTGCAATTGTTGCTAAGTACACATACTTAGTTCGAGATTTGATTAACACTCCACCAAGTCACTTAACTCCTGATTCATTTACGAAGAAGATGGCGACGGTAGTTAAAGCTGCTGGTGGCGCTAAAGCTGGATTGAAGATTCAGATCTGGGATGAGAAGCAACTTAAATCTCAGGGCTTTGGCGGAATCATTGGTGTAGGTCAAGGCTCTGCTAATCCCCCACGTTTACTGCACATTTCATACACACCAAAAGGCAAAGCTTTCAAACGTTATGCCTATGTAGGAAAGGGAATCACCTTTGATACTGGTGGCTTGGCTCTTAAGCCAGCTGCTGGCATGGAGGCGATGAAATCAGATATGAGTGGGGCTGCAGCGGTTAGCGCGGCGGTAGTTGCAATCGCAGAGTTACAACTCAATGTTGCAATCGATGCATGGGCACCACTTGCTGAAAATATGCCCAGCGATACAGCAACACGTCCTAGTGACATCATCACAATCTTTGGTGGAAAAACAGTTGAGGTTCTCAACCCCGATGCTGAGGGTCGTTTAGTTCTGGCCGATGCATTAATGAAGGCGCAGAGCTCAAAGAATAAGTTAGATGGAATTGTCGATGTTGCGACATTGACTGGTGCGCAAGTTGTTGCATTAGGTACCCGCACTAGTGCGGTTATGACAAACAACCAAGAGTTCAGTGATGCATTCATGAAGGTCACCGCACTCAGCGGCGAGCAGTTTTGGCCTATGCCTTTACCTGAAGAGCTTCGCGCCTCATTGGATTCACCAGTTGCAGATCTAGCCAACATCGGAGATCGCATGGGTGGAATGTTGGTTGCCGGCCTATTTTTGAAGGATTTCGTATCGGCAGATCTGCCTTGGCTTCATTTAGATATCGCAGGGCCTGCCTATAACGAAGCTAAGCCCCATGGCTACACACCAGTGGGTGGCACAGGCATCTCCTTGCGCTCACTTGTGACATTGGCTGAGCAGGGGTAGCCCTGTCCTGTGCATTGGGAAGTTTCACCCTCTTTGGGGCAAGATAGGCACCTAGCCCGCGTGGGCGCATGAAGGGAGCCATTAGTGTCTCAATTTGATCTCGTCATCCTTGGTGGAGGTAGTGGTGGTTACGCCGCCGCCCTTCGCGGCGCGCAGCTTGGTTTAAGCGTCGCCTTGATCGAAGCGGACAAGGTCGGCGGAACATGTCTTCACCGTGGATGTATTCCTACGAAGGCACTTTTGCACGCAGCTGAGATCGCAGATGGCGCTCGCGATGGCTCTCACTTTGGAGTCAAATCAACGTTTGATGGCATTGATATGGCCGGAGTTAACTCGTATAAAGATGGAGTGATCAACAAACTGCATAAGGGTTTGTCAGGTCTAGTTAAGTCTCGCAACATTACCTATGTCGAAGGATATGGAAAGTTAGTTTCAAAGGATTCAGTTGAGGTCAACGGAACCCGCTACACAGGTAAGAATGTAATTCTTGCTACCGGTTCATATGCAAAGACTCTGCCTGGTCTTGAAATCGATGGCGAAAAGATTATTACCTCTGACCACGGAACAAAGATGTCATATGTGCCAAAGAGCGTCATTGTTTTAGGTGGCGGAGTTATTGGTTGCGAGTTTGCATCTGTCTGGAAATCATTTGGTTCTGAGGTAACAATCATTGAGGGTCTGCCACATCTGATTGCACTGGAAGATGAGTCTTCAAGTAAACAACTAGAGCGTGCATTCCGTAAGCGCGGAATCAACTTTGAACTTGGTGTTCGCTTTAAATCTGCTGAAAAAACCGCCGAAGGTGTGAATGTCACTCTTGAAGATGGAAAGACATTTACCGCAGAGATACTTATGGTCTCTGTAGGTCGTGGTCCAGTCTCTGCAAATATCGGATATGAGGAGCAGGGAATCGCGATGGATCGCGGTTATGTCCTTGTTGATGACAAGTGCCGCACCAACATTCCAGGAATCTGGGCTGTTGGCGACTTGATTCCAACATTGCAGTTAGCTCACGTTGGTTTTGCTGAAGGAATTTTGGTTGCCGAAGAGATCGCAGGCTTGAACCCTCGTGCGATTAATTACGATGGAATTCCACGTGTCACATACTCAGATCCAGAGGTTGCATCTGTTGGCTTAACAACGGCAGAAGCGAAGAAGCGCGGTCATGATGTAGTTGAGCTCAGTTATGACCTAGCCGGAAATGGAAAGGCTCAAATCCTTAACACCGCAGGTTCGATCAAACTTGTTGCGCAAAAGGATGGACCAGTTCTTGGCGTTCACATGGTTGGTGCCCGCGTTGGTGAACTTCTTGCAGAAGCAGAATTGATTTATAACTGGGAGGCTCGCGCAAGTGATGTCGCTCCATTGATCCATGCACACCCAACACTGTCAGAGGCAATGGGCGAAGCTCATATGGCACTTGCAGGCAAACCGCTTCACGCACACGGATAACCAAGGAGAGAAATAGATGACATTCTCAGTAACGATGCCAGCACTTGGCGAAAGCGTTAGCGAAGGCACAGTCACTCGTTGGTTAAAGGCCGAGGGCGACCATGTCAATGTTGATGAACCGCTGCTAGAAGTTTCCACTGACAAGGTTGATACAGAGATCCCTTCACCAGTTTCCGGAACTCTTCAAAAGATTGTTGTGCAGATTGATCAAACCGTTCCTGTCGGAGCAGAGCTTGCGATTATTGCCGATGGTTCTGTTGCGGCATCTACGCCAGCACCTGCAGCACCAGTTGCAGCACCAGTTGTTGAAACTCCTGCTCCTGTTACTCCTCCTCCAGCTCCAGCTGCGCCAGCAACAGCTCCTGTAGCAACTGGTGCAGGAACAGTTATTACGATGCCAGCACTTGGCGAGAGCGTTTCTGAGGGAACTGTTACACGTTGGCTAAAAAATGTTGGAGACTCAGTTGCAGTTGATGAAGCACTTCTAGAGGTTTCTACAGACAAGGTTGATACTGAAATTCCTTCACCTGTTGCAGGAACTCTTCTTGCAATTGATGTTGCAGTTGATACAACTGTTCCGGTGGGTGCGCGACTTGCATTGATCGGTTCAGCAGGTGGTGCTGTTTCAACACCTGCTGCTCCTTTGGCCGCGGCTCCCGTAGTTGCAGCACCCGTAACGCCTCCTCCTGCTCCTGTTATTGCAGCTCCTGTTGTTGCAGCTCCAGTAACTCCCCCACCTGCACCAGTTGTGTCCGCACCAGTGATTTCCACTCCGGTGGCACAGGTTCCAGCCCAACCAGTGACAGCATCTGCAGTGTCTCAATCAGTTACACAACCTGCAGATGCGTATGTCACTCCCCTAGTTCGCAAACTTGCATCAGAGCTTGGTGTAAACCTTGCGCAGGTTAAGGGAACAGGCATCGGCGGAAGAATTCGTCGCGAAGATGTTGAAGCGCTGGCTCGTCCTGCAGCACCTGCACCTTCAGTCGCTGTGGCATCGACTCCATCTGCAGCTAAGCCACCTGTTGTGGCGGTATCTCCTCTTCGTGGAACTACAGTGACGATGTCACGACTTCGCAAAGTTATTGCAGCGCGAATGGTCGAGTCACTTCAGGTCAGCGCACAGTTAACAACTGTTGTAGAAGTTGATGTAACAAAGATTGCACGACTACGTGATCGGGCAAAGGCTAATTTCGAAGCCAATGAAGGAGTAAAGCTCTCCTTCCTTCCATTCTTTGCAGTTGCTGTATGTGAAGCGCTTAAGCAGCATCCAGTTCTGAACTCATCTGTTGAAGGTGATCAAATTACCTATCATGCTGCAGAGCACCTAGGTGTGGCGGTTGATACTGAGCGCGGTTTGCTAGTTCCCGTCATTGCAAATGCCGGCGATCTAAACATGGGTGGAATCGCACGAAAGATTGCTGATCTTGCCGCTCGTACACGAGATAGCAAGGTAACTCCAGGAGAACTTGGTGGCGGAACATTCACACTGACAAACACAGGCAGTCGCGGTGCATTGTTTGATACTCCCATTATTAATCAACCTCAGGTTGCAATCCTTGGTCTCGGTGCGGTTGTAAAGCGTCCAATGGTTGTACGTGGTGAAGATGGTGGCGAAACTATCGCGATCCGCTCGATGGTCTACCTCGCCTTGTCCTATGACCACCGTGTTGTAGATGGCGCCGATGCTGCTCGATTCCTAGTAACTTTGAAGGAGCGCCTAGAAGGCGGTGCCTTTGAATCTGATTTGGGTCTCTAACAGTTCATGTCAGTTCCACAACGTATTGCTATCACTGGTGCATCCGGATTAATCGGAACAGCTTTAGTTGGTCATCTCAAAGCTGAGGGTCACACAGTTCAGCGTTTAGTTCGTCGAGCTCCAGTGGGTGCAGATGAAGTGCAGTGGGATCCACAAACAGGCTTTGTCGATCTCGAACCTTTGCGCGGAGTAGATGCGGTAATTCACTTGGCGGGTGTAGGTGTTGGCGACAAACGATGGAACAAGAAGTACAAAAGCGAGATTCTTAACTCACGACTACTGGGAACAACCGCCATCGCAAAGGCTGTTGCAGAGTTACAGCCCCAAGTGTTTATCTCTGCATCTGCTATTGGCTGGTATGGCGAAAGTGGTAATCGTGCTGTTGTAGAAACAGATCGTGCCGGCGATGATTTTCTTGCAGCGGTTTGTCGCGAATGGGAGGCTGCAGCAGATCTTGCCGGCCAAGTTCGCACAGTCAAACTTCGCACAGGATTGGTTTTAGATCCAACAGGTGGTGCACTGGGAAAGATGTTGCCGCTCTTCCGCTTAGGTCTTGGCGGAAAGTTGGGCAACGGAAAGCAGTGGTGGTCTTGGATCACATTGCATGATCAAATCAGAGCGATCGTTTTTGCTTTAGAAAATCCAATCTCAGGTCCAGTAAATCTCACCGCACCAAATCCCGTTACCAATCAGCAATTCACCGCCGCTTTGGCCCGAGCCATGCATCGTCCCGCATTGTTTCCAGCTCCAGCCATCGCATTGAAAATTGCTTTAGGAGGGTTCTCATCTGAGGTGCTTGGTTCTAAGAAGGTAATTCCACATGTGCTTCAAGAGGCTGGATTTACTTGGGATTACCCGCACATATCAGAGGCTTTATCCGCCCTCATTGAGGATTAATTCAGCGGCTAATCGCCCTGAAAACAATGCACCTTGCTGTGAGGGGACCGCTCGGTGGTCACCAATAACATAGATGTTCTCTGAAAACTTAACTTGCTGTGTTAACTCACGACCCACACTGTGAATGGGTAGAGCGGCAGGAATTTCATACTTAGCAATTAATTGCCAATCATGAGTTCGTACTTGCCATACAAGTGCAAGATGTCTTCTGACATCTGATTCCGTTGCACCTAAAACCGTTGTTGTGGAGATTAAGTTACTTCCAGATGGGGCGTAATCCTTAGAAATGTCAGAGATCACTACCGTATTGATAATAGGACCTCGATTTTGACCATCTACTACTAACCGCCCAGTGCCTGATGGATTGATGTCCACGGCGTGATACCAGGTGATGCAGCCAGCCATGCGTGGCAGTTCATTTAATCCTAAAAGTTGGGTAGCTGTGGTGGCATCGGTTGCAACAATTATTTTGGAGGCTTTGAAATCTCCAGATGAGCTGTGCGCAACTGCGTGCTCGATGCTGTCGACTTGGACCCCGTATTCAATGGCCTTAACCCGAGCCGCCAGAGCTTTGGATAACTCACCGACGCCTTTGCTAGGGATGCCAGGTGAACCAGTTGCGAAACTTTTTATAATTGATTGCCCATATCTGGCATCGACATTGTTCAACTCGGTCAAAAAGACTCCGTGCAGGAATGGTCGTAGAACTCTTGTGTAAGTTGTACCCAGTGTTTTCAACGCATCTTCAACTGAAGCATTTTTCTTCGGCTGTATCGCAAGAAATCGAAGGAGAGCTATTTTCTCAGGAATAGATCCAGTGGCGCGATCAAGTGCGGTCCATGGAGCAACTCGTGGATCACCCAGCGCATGGCGATCATTGCCCAAAGAAATCTCAATGACGCGAGGTGCGGCGATAAACTCAATCTCTTTGATGACATCTAGATCAACGAGGGCTGGGTACTTGGAGTTAATGAGCTGAAAACCACGATCACATATAAAGCCATCAACAAGGTCCGAAGCTACGCGACCTCCGGGACGGTCAGAACTCTCAACGATCCGAACATCTACACCTGCCTCTTGTAATGTAATGGCGGCGTTGATTCCTGCAAGACCTGCTCCAACAATGAGCACCTCAGAAGAGTTAGGCATGTGTACCGATCTTTCGAGCTTGATCAATTATCTGAGCGACAAGCAATGCATCATCATTAGAAATCGGCCACGCAGTGCCGCTGGTAATGGCTGTTGCGACAGCTGAGTAAAAGTGTGCATAATTTCCGGGTTCGCCAACAATCTCTTCGACCTCATCACCGCGATGAATGTGGGCTACTGAAGTAGTTGGTTCAGACCAAACACCGCCGGCAGGGAAGCTGCCTGCACGCAAAAGCGCCTCTTGTGGATCTAACTCATTGATAACCAGCGCACCTTTACTTCCTAAAATCCGAATTCGTGGACCGGGTGCTCCAACAACAGCGCTAGCTGACAAGTATGAGCTCACACCGTTGTCATGGCGCAAAACCAAAACCGCATCATCATCGGCTGCGCCGCGTATTGACTTGACGGTAGCGGTTATAAGTTCGGCCTTACCAAACCAATCAATCGCAGTGGAGATCAAGTGAGGCTGAAGATCTAGCAACTGTCCTCCACCATCTTGTGCGCTCATATTTTCTCGCCAGGATTGTGCATTGACCTCGGGACGGAAACGTTCAAATCTCGAATCCAAGCGGTGGATATCGCCTAGCACGCCACTAGCAACAACCTTCTTGATTGTAAGAGCATCACTATCCCAACGACGATTAAAGAAGGTTGTTACTGGAACGCCGCGATCGGTCGCAATATCAATAATCCTCTTTGTTTCATTGAAATCTCTACCCATAGGTTTATCAACGACAGTTGGAATACCTGCTTCAAGGGCTGCAATAGCTTGTTCGGCATGGGCAATGTTTGCAGATGCTATAACCACAAGATCTAGTTGTTGTGTAACAAGTTCCTGCATCGTTGAAACAACTACCGTTTTCGGAAAATCCTCTAGCGCATGAGCAGCACGGGTTTGATTTGAGGTAAGAACAGCCGCAACTTCATAGCCACACCCTTTTAGTAAAGGCGCATGAAAGTAACGTCCTGCTAGTCCGTACCCTGCTATTCCAACCCGCAAACTCATGATTAAGAGTTCTGCAACTTAGAAGGCCACCAAACTTTTCCACCAATGTCATGGACAAGTGCTGGTACCAGAATTGTTCGAACGATCAAGGTATCCAACAGGACACCAAATGCGACGGCAAAACCAAGCTC
>CAXNDW010000008.1:0-21142 GCA_964201405.1 Candidatus Planktophila sp. | reverse complement strand
ATTACTTCAGGATTGAGCTTTGCAACCGCTGCGGCAACCTTTTCCGCCTGCTCTAAGCCAATAGCAGTTAGCTCTGGATTCAAGGGTCCATCACCTGAAAACTTCTTAAATGGAGTCAAAATTGTTTCTCCGTGGCGAATCAAAAATATAGTCGTCGCTTTTTCCGCAGAAAGTAATCGTTCCGTTAAGTAATTTTGTTGAGTTTGGATAACTTCTCCGCCGCCAGCTTGTTGGTCCAAGGCCTTGTTCGCCAGTCGATCTGCATGAGAGTTCTCATCTCGCGGAATCCATGTGTAACTGACTAATGATGGATTATGTGCAGATCGTGCAGATTGAGCAAGCACTCTCATATCGGCATGCTTGATCTGCCAACGGCCTGACATCTGCTCTACGACTAGTTTGCTATCCATCTTTACTTCAACTGTTGCCGCTGAATCAATCTCATTGATTGCGGTTAAACCCGCAATAAGGCCGCTGTATTCAGCCACATTGTTTGTTGCAACGCCGATAAAGTCATATAGCTCGGCGATGATCTTGCCGTTTTCAGTTATTACAGAGCCATAACCAGCTGGGCCAGGGTTTCCGCGAGATCCACCATCAGCTGTGAGCAAAAAATGTCGAGCCATTTAAACTCCACGCACCAAGATGCAACGGCACTCTTCGCACCGAACAACTTCATCTTCGGCCAAATCTGACATTCGCTTTATCTCAACCGCATTAATTGACAGGTTGCAGCCAGTACAAGATCCAGCAGCAAGTGCTGCAGCACCTGCCCCACCCGTTGTTTCCCTAATCTTTTCGTACAAATCAACTAGCTCTTTTGCGACCCCATTAACTGTTTCGGAGCGATCTTTCGCTATTGCATCAAGATCATTATGAATGACTGTCAATGCATTTTCTTTGCGAATCTCAAGATCTGCAATAACTGATGAGTGTTCTGCTTCCTCGGCCTTTAAGGTTGTGATGCGTTCATTAATTGCATCCACCCGCATCATGATTTCAAGTTCAACCTCTTCAAGTTCGGCTCGGCGTGCGCCAAGAGTTCCGACCTCGTGCTGAAGTTGCTCCAATTCCTTGGGCGATGCCGATCCACTAATGAGCCGTGCCTCATCACGAGTAATTCGAGAGACGACCTGTTCCACATCAGCTTCTGCACGCAATAGTTCGCGCTTAACATCGCTGAGCTCTGTTTCAGCTGCGATTCGAAGGTCCCGCGCATTGTTTGCCTTTACAGTTGTGCTTGCAAGCTCTGCAATTTCAGGAAGTGTTGCAGCCTTGTGACGAAGTGAGTTTGCCTGCTGGTCAAACCGTGCAATATCTAAAATCGAACGCTGGTCGCTAGGAGATGCCTTCATCGATTTACTCCCCTGACCGCTTATGTAAGTGTGGCTTAAGTTTAGGTCAGGGGGTAGTGAAAACCAAATAACTCTGTAATACAGTAAAACTATGAGTAATCCATTGGTGGAGCGATCATTTAGACATATGGCCTGGGCCAACAAGCAAATGCTTACGATTCTGCAGGGTTTGCCAGATGAGGCAATTAACTTTTCAGCGTGGAATCCTGATTGGACCGTTGGAACAATCGCGCATCACATTGTGATTGCCGAAGGTCGGTTGATCTCTCGCATTGCTCAGCAGCCCGCACCTATTGAGTTTGATCCGCCAAAATCTGCATCAGACATCTCTGAGCTAATTTCTGTGTGTGCAGAGCGTGATGAGCAATTGTTTGCACTAATTGATACTCCGGATGAAATACGGAGCTTTGCGCGTTATGGCAAGGAGGTTGAGTTCTTGACATCAACCATCTTGGTTCAAGCGGTTCATCACGCATCAGAACACAGAGCGCAGATTTCAGATATTTTGGCCGCAAACAAGATGGATGTGCTTAACCTTGATGAGATTGATTTATGGTCTTTTGAAAAGTTTGAGAGCAAACGCTGAAATGGAAGATTCACATAAAGATGTCAGATTCAGGATCTATCACTCTTTTGCAAAAGCTGGTGTTGCTCCCACAATAGAGGGCCTAGCTGAGCAAACATCTTTAACTATTTCTGAAATTCAAGTTGTTTTACAGGAGCTTGCAGCTTCAAGAAATATAGTTATTGATCAGCACTATCGAATTCTGATGGCACATCCTTTTTCTTCAATTCCATTGGGGTTTTCTGTTATGGGTTCCAACACGCTTTGGTGGGGTGGTTGTGCATGGGACTCATTTGCCTTGCCCAACTTGCTATCAACTGAAGTTGTAATCGCAACTACCTGTCAGAATTGCTCCAAAGCGCACTCATGGAGAGTAGATCCAGATACTCCTCCCCAGGGGCAACAAATTGCTCACTTTTTGATTCCCACCAACAGAATGTGGGATGACGTTGTACACACCTGCGGCAATCAAAGAATTTTCTGTAACCAAGTTTGCTTGAAGGAATGGCTTGCAGAGTCTGGAAACGACTATGGGTACTCCATGGATTTGGAAACTCTCTGGAAATTGTCACAATCTTGGTACGAAGGAAGATTGAATTACCAATATGAAAGACGCGAGCCATCTGCCGCGTTAGATTATTTCAAAGGTGTCGGTTTAACAGGAGAATTCTGGGGAATTAAGTAAATCTTGTGGGCGGTGAGGGTTTCGAACCCCCGACATTCTCGGTGTAAACGAGACGCTCTACCACTGAGCTAACCACCCGGTATTGCAGACCCAAATCTTAACTTACGAGCCCGCAATTTCCTAAATCACGCTTATAGGGCAGCGATCGCCGCCTTGTAATCAGCGTTTTCACGCGCTGCCCAGCCATTCTTAACTTCCCAACGAAGAATTCCTTCTTTATCGATCAAGAAACTTCCGCGAAGTGCACAACCCTTTGACTCTTCAAAAACTCCATACGCCTTTGCGACCGCTCCGTGTGGCCAGAAATCTGAAAGGACCGGGAACTGGTAATTCTCTTGCTCTGCAAAAACTCGTTGTGTAAATGGAGAATCACATGAGATCGCAAGCAATTGCAGATCATCATTTTGAAATGATGAAAGATCATCGCGTAATGCGCATAGCTCGCCTGTGCATGTTCCAGTAAATGAGAACGGGTAGAACATCAATAAGACATTCTTTTGTCCCTTAAATGAGGAGAGTGAAACCTTTTCTCCATGTTGGTTTGCAATTTCAAAATCAGGTGCAGCTTGTCCGGTAGTTAAAGTCATGCCGCAAACTTACCTCTTGCCCGCCTTGCGTGCCACTAATCGAGTTGCGGTCCAATCCTTTGCGAGCGCAATTGTGGATGTGACACTTAATCCAGCAATCGGTGCCGCATCCTGGATATCACTTGGCTCAACATGTCCATCGCGGCCTACCTTTGGTGTTAAGACCCAAATGGGACCGGTTTCTGATAAATAGGTAAGTGCATCCATTAGCTCATCCACTAAATCTCCATCGCCTTCGCGCCACCAGATGATGACCGCATCGACAACTTCAGATGTTGATCCTTCTAAGAATTGTGTTCCTGTAATTGCCATCAGCTGATCTCGAAGTGTGGAATCGCAGTCACTATCGTGGCCAACCTCAAGGACGAGGTCATCCTTGGCCAATCCCATACGTGTAGGCACGGGCTAAGTCCACACTTTGCTGGGCGTGAGCGCAAGGGGTAGACCCGTTCAATTTCACACCTGCTCAATTTCCACTTACGGGGCAGTAAGGGCGAGAATAGGCCCATGAGCGAAATCTTTGATGCGTCAGAAGTCAATATTGAACAGCTTGTAGATACCGACCCTACCGAATCAGCTGAATGGAGAGCCTCCTTTGATGCCGCTCTCAAAGCAGCAGGTCCGGTACGCGCTCGCTACTTGATGCTCAACCTTCTCGACCATGCCAGAGAGCGAAATGTAGGAATTTCTTCACTTCGCGCCACTGATTACATCAACACTATTCCGCCAGAGCATGAAGCGAAGTTTCCTGGTGATGAGGATCTAGAGCGAAAGATTCGCCGCATCAACCGTTGGAATGCAGCGATGTTGGTTCACCGCGCACAGCGCCCAGGTGTTGGAGTTGGCGGACATATCTCGACCTATGCATCATCTGCTGCGTTGTATGAGGTTGGTTTCAATCACTTCTTCCGTGGACAGGATCACCCAGGTGGTGGAGATCAGATTTTCTTCCAGGGTCATGCGAGCCCTGGAATGTATGCACGTGCATTTCTAGAAGGACGTTTAACGGAAAACCAACTCGATGGATTCCGCCAAGAGCTTTCACATAAAGGTGGGGGGCTTTCTTCATATCCTCACCCACGTTTGATGCCAGATTTTTGGCAGTTCCCAACCGTGTCGATGGGTATCGGACCGCTCAATGCAATTTATCAAGCCCGCTACAACCGTTACTTGCACAACCGAGGAATCAAAGACACAAGTGATCAAAATGTTTGGGCATTTCTGGGTGATGGTGAAGTTGATGAGGTCGACACATTAGGTGCAATTGGTCTTGCAACTCGTGAAAAGTTAGACAACTTAACATTTGTTATTAACTGCAACCTGCAACGTTTAGATGGTCCGGTACGTGGCAATGGAAAGATCATTCAAGAGCTCGAATCTATCTTTGGTGGAGCGGGCTGGAATGTCATCAAGGTTGTGTGGGGTCGTGGCTGGGATCCACTTCTAGCCCAGGATCGCGAAGGCGCACTTGTAAAGATTATGAATGAAACCCTTGATGGTGATTATCAAACATTTAAGGCCGAATCTGGAAAGTATGTCCGCGATAATTTCTTTGCTCGCGACCCACGTGCAGCTGCGATGGTTGCTAATTGGTCAGATGATCAAATTTGGAATCTCAAGCGCGGTGGCCATGATTATCAGAAGCTTTTTGCTGCATATACAGCGGCTACTCAAAAGAATGGCCGTCCAACAGTTATCTTGGCTAAGACTGTTAAGGGTTGGACCCTTGGCTCACACTTCGAAGGTCGTAACTCAACCCACCAGATGAAGAAGATGACGCTGGAAGATATCCAAAAGTTCCGCGATACATTGCACTTAGATATTCCAGATGAGAAGTTAGATAAGTATCTACCTCCTTATTACAAGCCTGCAGCAGATTCGCCAGAGGCTAAGTACTTGGCTGAACGTCGCGCAGAGCTTGGTGGATCAATTCCTCGCCGTCGTTCAATTTCTCGACCATTAACTATGCCTGCAGATTCTGTCTATGAATCTGTAAAGCGTGGTTCGGGACAACAGGAGATCGCAACAACAATGGCATTTGTGCGCATGTTGAAGGATCTTGTTAAGGATCCAGGTTTGGGTAACCGAATTGTTCCGATCATCCCTGATGAAGCTCGCACCTTCGGTATGGATTCATTGTTCCCAACGATGAAGATTTACTCTCCACATGGTCAGCGATATACAGCAGTTGACCGTGAATTGATGTTGTCCTACAAGGAATCAACATCAGGTGTAATTCTTCACGAGGGAATTAATGAGGCAGGATCAGTTGCATCATTTACAGCTGTTGGATCTTCATACTCAACACATGATGAGCCAATGATTCCGATGTATATCTTCTACTCAATGTTTGGTTTCCAGCGCACAGGAGATGCATTTTGGGCAGCTGCAGATCAAATGGTTCGTGGATTCGTCATTGGTGCAACTGCAGGCCGTACAACTCTAAATGGTGAAGGTTTGCAACATGAAGATGGTCATTCACATCTTCTTGCAGCCACTAATCCAGCGGTAGTTTCATACGATCCAGCATTTGCATACGAGCTTGGACATATTGTTAAAGATGGACTTCGCCGCATGTATGGCGAAAATAGCGAGAATGTTTTCTACTACATGACCGTTTACAACGAGCCATATGTGCATCCAGCAGAGCCAGAAAATCTAGATGTTGATGGATTGCTCAAGGGTATTTACTTGTATTCCCCTGCTAAGAAATCACGCAAGAAGGTCGCACAGATCTTGGCATCTGGTGTGGGAGTAAACTGGGCTATGAAGGCGCAGCAACTTCTTGCAGATGACTGGGGTGTACATGCATCGGTGTGGTCTGTAACTTCGTGGAATGAACTTCGTCGTGATGGTCTAGAAACTGACCGTCACAATCTGCTCAATCCAACTGATCGTCGCAGCGCTTACATCACCAAGAAGTTGGCCCATACAAAGGGTCCAGTAGTTGCAGTTAGCGATTTTATGCGCGCTGTACAGGATCAAGTTGCACCGTGGGTCGAACAGCCTTTCTACTCACTTGGAACAGATGGCTTTGGTCTCTCTGATACTCGTGGAGCCCTTCGCCGTCACTTCAAGGTCGATGGAGAATCAATCGCTATCGCCGTGTTGCAGCAACTCTGTAACCAAGGTGAAATCAAGCAAAGCATTGTCACGCAGGCGATGGATAAGTATCGTATCCATGATGTCTCAGCTGCAGATGCTGGCAATACAGAAGGATCGGGTTGATCTCTAGAATTCCCATCACAGATATCTCCCCCGCGGTTTACTTCGGGGGAGAATTTGTTGCGGTAAAGGCGATTGCAAAAGAGAGTATCTCGGTCGGCGCAACAATCATTATTGAGGGCCATGAAACTCTTACTGCAGAGGTTTGCCTATATAACGCAAAAGAGAAGATGGTTGATTGCCAGCCATTAGTTCAGCGCTCACAAGGTACCGATAGATATGAAGGTCAGTTCACCGTTCCTGCCGAAGGCGATTTCTACTTTGTTATCAAAGCTTCTAGTACATCGCAGTATCGAACCGTAACGGGTGAGTCTGAAAAGTATCCTGTTAGAGCAGATCGAGATCGTGCCCTTGTTGGCGCTTGGTATGAGTTTTTTCCACGCAGTGAAGGTGCAAAAAGAAACCCCGATGGCACAGTTGTAAGTGGCACATTTGCTACCGCCACAAAGAGGCTAGCTGGTGTTTCTGCAATGGGATTTGATGTTTTGTACCTACCACCAGTTCATCCGATTGGTATCGCTCACCGTAAAGGAAAGAACAACTCATTAGATGCCAAGGCAGATGATTGCGGTGTGCCATGGGCGATCGGAAACTCTGATGGCGGACATGATGCGATTAATCCCGCACTGGGAACAATGAAGGATTTTGAAGATTTCGTAAAGGCTGCAGGAAAACAAGGGCTCGAAGTTGCGATGGATCTGGCGCTACAAACATCGCCTGATCATCCTTGGGTAAAGAGCAATCCAGAATGGTTTAACAAGCGTGCTGATGGAAGTATCGCTTACGCTGAGAATCCACCAAAGAAGTATCAGGATATTTATCCAATTAACTTTGATGATGATTACCCGGGAATTCGTGATGAGGTTCTGCGGATTATCCGTTTATGGGTTTCAAAGGGTGTGAAGATCTTCCGAGTCGATAACCCACATACAAAACCGGTTCATTTCTGGCAGGAGTTACTGGCAATTGTTCACAAAGAGAGCCCAGAGGTTGTTTTCTTAGCTGAAGCATTTACCCGTCCTGCGATGATGCACGCACTGGGTAAGGCTGGATTCCATCAGTCATATACATACTTCACCTGGCGAACCAGCAAGTGGGAGATCACCGAATACGGTCGAGAGGTAGCACAAGGTACAAGTGCTTTTTTCCGACCAAACTTTTGGGTAAATACTCCAGACATCAATCCTTTCCACTTACAAAGTGGAAACCCAGCCATGTTTGCATTGCGTGCAGTCTTAGCATCGACATTGACACCTTCGTGGGGAATGTATGCCGGTTATGAACTATATGAACACCGTGCCTTCAAAGAAGGTGGCGAAGAGTATTTGGACTCTGAAAAGTACGAAATTAAGGTTCGTGATTGGGAAGGTGCAGGCAAAAAGGGCCTGACCCTTGCCCCATTTATCACACAGCTCAATGCAATTCGTAAAGCACATCCTGCATTACAACTTCTTCGTAACCTAACTTTCCATGACACCGACTCTGATGCGATCATCGCCTATTCAAAGCGTGAAGGAAAAGATCTTGTACTTGTGGTTGTAAACCTAGATCCAAGCTTTGCTCAAGGAACAACGGTTCACTGGAATATGGAAGCTCTAGGCTTTTCGAGCAATGAGTTTGAGGTAAAGGATTTACTTGAAGGCTCAACGATGACCTGGAGTCCTCATACTTATGTTTCACTTAATCCAACACGTCCTGTTGGAAAAGTTGCCCATGTCGTTTCGGTAAAGATCTAACGTGGGCGTATTTTCACAGTTTTTTAAAGGTAGAGAGAGCAAGGGTATTCAACCTGCCTCATATCTGAACCCACATTCATCATTAGGTGAACTAGATCTGTATCTGATAGCCGAAGGTCGTCATGAGCAGCTGTGGAAAGCCTTGGGCGCACAAGTAAAGCGGGATGAGTCGGGAGCATTACTGGGTACTGCTTTTTCAGTCTGGGCTCCAAATGCTAAAGCTGTTTCCTTGATTGGTGATCACAATTATTGGGATCGTAATTCACATCAAATGCATCGGATCGAATCTTCAGGAATTTGGGAGATCTTTGTCGCCGACATCTGTGCCGGAACTAAGTACAAGTTTGCTGTCTGTGGAATTGATGGGCGATGGGTTGATCATGCAGATCCAATGGCGCGGGCAACAGAGATTCCTCCTCTGACCGCATCTGTTGTTGAAGAGTCTACGTATCAGTGGAATGACGATTCCTGGATTGAACAGCGTTCTCACTTTCAATCATGGCGATCAGCTGTATCTGTGTATGAAGTACACCTTGGTTCATGGAAGATTGGTTTAACTTATCTAGAGCTTGCTTCCGAGTTAGTTAACTACATCCAACAACAGGGATTTACCCACGTTGAGTTCTTGCCGGTTACTGAGCACCCATACGGACCATCATGGGGATATCAAGTAACCTCATTTTTTGCACCAACTTCACGTTTTGGATCTCCTGATGAATTCAAGTTTCTCGTAGATGCCTTACACAAAGCCGGCATCGGGGTTATCTTGGATTGGGTACCTGCACATTTCCCAAAGGATGAATGGGCGTTAGCAAAGTTTGATGGAACCGCTTTATATGAGCATGCAGATCCTCGCCTAGGAGAGCACCCTGATTGGGGAACTCTGATCTTTAACTTTGGTCGCAATGAGGTTAGAAACTTTCTCGTCGCTAGCGCTCTGTACTGGTTAACTGAGTTTCACATCGATGGATTACGTGTCGATGCGGTGGCATCGATGCTGTACCTGGATTACTCCCGTGAAGAAGGGGAATGGTTGCCCAACAAGCATGGCGGCCGTGAAAACCTTGAAGCGGTTCAACTGCTCCAAGAAGCTACATCTACAGCGTATAAAACCCATCCTGGCATCATGATGATCGCTGAAGAATCAACCGCTTGGTCTGGTGTAACCGCAGATACTTCAGGTGGTGGGCTTGGTTTTGGATTTAAATGGAACATGGGTTGGATGCATGACACTTTGCAATACTTGTCCCACGAACCAATCCATCGTGTACACCACCACAATGAGATTACATTCTCCATCTTGTATGCCTGGAGTGAAAACTTCATGCTCCCTCTATCTCATGATGAAGTTGTTCATGGAAAAGGCCAGCTGGTCAATAAGTTCCCCGGTGATCGCTGGCAGAAACTTGCCACATTAAGAGCGTTATATGGATTTATGTGGGCCCACCCTGGTAAGAAGTTGCTCTTTATGGGAAGTGAGTTTGCACAAAATGATGAGTGGAGTGAGAGCGCCGGCTTGCAGTGGCATCTGACTGAGTATGCCGAGCATCAAGGTGTTCAAAAGACCGTAGCTGAGCTCAATGCCATTTACAGATCAACTGCTGCTTTATGGGAAAAGGATACAAACCCTGAAGGTTTCACATGGCTTGTTGGAAATGATGGCGCAGCAAATATTGTGGCCTTTGCGCGTTGGGATGAGTATGCATCCGCTCTTGTTTGCGTCACCAACTTTTCCCCCGTCCCACATGAGAATTATCAGTTGCCATTTCCAAATGCAGGAATCTGGTGCGAAATCTTAAACACCGATAGTCCTGAGTTTGGAGGAAGCGGTGTTAGCAACGAGCCATTAATTGTTGGAGCTTCGCAGATTGCTTCAGTGAGGATTCCACCTTTAGCAACCGTGTGGTTTAAGCGCTCTTAAAGATCTTAGAAAAGTATGGAACGGTCAACAACATAACCGCTGGAATTAGTAAGGCGATTGATAACGAGGTCGCTTGAGCGGTCCATGCAATCACCCATCGGAAGATGAAGACCAAAATGATGTTAATTACGCCTATTTGACCAATAACCACACTTGATGGGAACTTTGAGCGTGTATTGGCCGCGTTCATAACCGATGGCCCCAAGAATGAGGAACCAAGTCCTGCAACTGTAAAACTAATGGAGAGGATGACTATTACTGCACTCTTATTGGATGTACCGACAAGGGTTACAGCAATTATTCCGAGGATCATCGATATTCCAGAAAGTAGAGAAGCGCGAGCTACTAAGTAATCGATTTCATTACGTTTGAGGAGATTATGAAGATTTAATCTACCTGCGATCATGGCAACGGTAAACAAAATGTACGGCAAAGTATGTATACCACCAGCAATATTCATATCCTCTTTGACGAATATGGCGGCCCAGTCGCTAACGGCATATTCGAGCATTATGACGAGAAGCAAGACTCCTGAAATTTGTTTGTCGATTGTGAAGCCCTTAAACATATCGCGTGCTCGATGATCTGAGTCAGGATTTGTGTCAGCTTTAACTAAATTTGGGGAAAGCTTATTTATCAGAATTGTCATTAAGATAAAACAGCTGGTAGCGAGAAAATTTGAGTACGTTCCTAATTCGACTCGATCAACCAAAAATCCAGCAATGATTGATGACAGTAATGCTCCGCTACTCCAGAACCCGCTTAACAAGGTAATAATCTGCTTCTTTGTTCTATCTTGAAAAAAGAAACCCTGTGAGTTAATTGATATATGAAAAGCGGAAATCGCTCCGCCTTGAATGATTACGAAAATAAGGAAAACTAAGCTTGAAGTGCTATGGGTGAGCAGGACAAGGCTGACTCCCAATAGAAATGAGCCAATGTGAAGTATCCATCGCGCTCCATATTTGTGCACGAGATGGCCAATAGTTAAGAGGGCGACAAGGTTTCCAATTGCTCCCATACTTACTAATGAACCAAATTCGCCATTGGTTAACCTCAAATTAGCCTTAACCTCGGGAAATCTTGGCACCCAGGACATAATGAGTAATCCAAAGAGGAAAAAGAGAGCCTTTATGAGCCGAAGCTCTCGCTCAACACTGAGATTTTGACTCAAAATAGGGCACTCGCAAGCTCTTTACGTGCTGCAACCAATCGGGGATCGCTCTGATCTACAAGAGAAAAAAGGTTGAGTAAGTGATCTTTGACCTTTGTGCGATCTTCTCCAGATGTTGCACGGACCGCATGAAGCAACCGAGTAAATGCAGCCTCCACCCCACCATTAACAATCTCGACATCAGCTGCCTTGAGCTGAAGAGCTATGTCAGTTGGGTTCTTAGTGGATTCATCAATTACATCATCGAGGATTAAGCCGTCGGTTCGCATCAATAACTGGGTCTGGGCTAATCCTAATTTTGCAAGATTCTCACCTGGTTTGCGTAACAACCACTTCTTATACGCCGCTTCTGCAGCGAGAAAATTCCCGGCCTCGAGCGCTTCCATCGCCTCAATCTCTTCAGCCTCCATAGATTCGACAGGGGCCTGACCGACTCCTTGCTCTGAAGCCAGAGTTAAAACCTTATCAATCACCATTCGTACTTGTGCTTCTGGATATGCCTGTTCAAATAATGGAACCATTTGTTCAGCAATAATTGCAACAGCGTAAGGAATTGATTTAGTTTGAAAGGCTTGGCCTACCTGAGGATGAGCTTCGATATCTACTCGAGCTACAGCAAATGCTTGCTTGTAATCCAACTCTAACTTTCCAAGAATCTTTACCATTTCGACAGATTCTGGAGATCTCGGTGACCACATCACAACAATCACGGGGCGCACTAAAGATAGAGGAAGGATCTGGCTACTTAGATTCTCAACTGAAACCTCAATACCTGGCAAAGGTACGGAAGGATCCACCTTTGGCTTAGTCAAAGAGCTTAAATCAAAGGCTTGCCCAAAGTTAGGTGGCAAACTCATGTTGCCATCCTATCTATTTACCAACTATGTCTACGCCCGAGTCGCGGCGAAGTGGCAAAATTTCTGAGCAGTAATTATCAGTGGCCTCTTCTAACCCAACGTCATAACCTACTTTTTCACTCAAATACCAGCGATTTTCAAGGATTTCATGAAACATCTGAGCTCGTTCTACTCGTCCTCGCATGTGATCAGGGACTCTGCTAATCACCGGCTCAAAAACTTCCAAGATCCACTTCTTAGCCATCTCTTGAACAGCAAGCCCTAACAGATTTTCGCGAGCGTTATATCTATCAAAGGATGCCAAGAGCCGTTTAGCCTGTAGCTCTTCTGCATCGAGTCCCGTTAACTCACGTAATCGTTGTGTGTGATATCCGGCCGCGACAAGTTTTGGCTGGAAGGAAATCATCTGGGTATCACCATCAATTGTGATTGCTACCTCTTCAACTGCAAAACCAAGATCATGTAGTTGGCGCATCGCCCGTTCTACTGCATGGCGATCCTTGGGATCTAGCAACTGTCGCTCTTTGAGCGCCGCCCAGATGCGTCGATAACGTCGTATGACCGCATCCGAGGCGCGCACTGGATCCATGCTAGGGTATAAAACACCAGATAGTGCTAAATCCTCTAACTCTGCGGCAACATTAAAATGCACGATATCTAAATCATGTTCACGTTGACCATCACTCAAAGTTTTCTGAAACTCTCCTGTTTCAGCATCAACGAGATAGGCGGCAAAGCCTTCGGCATCCCGTCGAAACAGGGTATTAGAGAGTGAACAATCCCCCCACCAAAATCCTAAAAGGTGTAAGCGCACCAAAAGTAGCGCTAAGGCACTTGCCATAGTTGTAATCTCATGCGCTGTCACGGCTCCCGATAGAAGCACTCGATAAGGCAACGAGTACGGCAGGAAGCGAGTCACAATTGCACACGGCAACTCTTCACCATTGACATCAACACGACCTTCTACGACAGCTACTTGCTCGACACAGGGAGCGTTCAAGTGCGATAGCTCTCGCAGGATTTTGTACTCGCGATTTGCAAACTCTGAAACCGTCTCTTTCACCGCATAGACCTCGGCGTTGGGGTCATCGCTTGCACGCACTAACCGCACAATATGTCGAGAAATACCGCGCTTTTCAGCCAGGGCTGGATCTTCAGGCCACTCCTCCAGCGGCAGGTGCCAAGGCAGGCCAGTAACTGCTGCGATCTCCTCGCCTAAGCCTGTAATGCGCAACGCCATAGTCGGTATTCTCTCGTATAAATGTGACAGGAACATGAACACCACGTCTCAATAAGAGTGATCTATGCACTTTAGAATGTCCCCATGGCCATAACAGAGCGAATCAAGAAGGCGACAACACGTTCATCCAAGGAAAACAAGATTGCCGATGATTACGGAACGCTGGGAGCGCCGATCAATCGATCTCACCCATTTTACTTTGGTTTCATCGCAACCCTTGGGGCTCTGACCGCGATCGTATTAATGCGTGCATTAGCAAGTGTCAGTCAGATTTTTGTCTTGATTTTGATCGCTTTATTTCTTGCTACTGGTTTAAACCCAGCTGTCGAAGCTCTACGAAAGCGAAACTTATCTAGAAGCGCAGCGGTCACTGTAATTTTCTCTTCCGTAATTCTCTTTGTAATCTTTTTCGCACTTGTTGTAGTTCCACCAGTAATTAGTCAAGGAACTAATCTGATTGAATCTGGACCACAGTTACTTCAAGATTTAATGAAGAATGAAACAATCAACCAGCTTAATACTCAATATGGGTTGATCGATACCTTGCAAGAGAGATTAAAGTCGGTTACTTCAGATGGAACATTGTTAATATCTACCTTTGGCGGAGTTATCGGCGTTGGAAAATCAGTGCTGTCGGGATTTTTCACAGCTCTAACAATCTTGGTTTTGACCTTGTACTTCATAACCTCACTACCCCAGGCGGTAAATCTTGGGCTCTCTTTGGTGCCTGCAAGCCGTCGTGATCGCGTTGGTTTACTTACCAATGCAGTGATCGCACGAGTGGGCTCTTTTGTGGGTAGCCAGATTTTGATCGCAGCAATGGCAGCGGTATTTGTCACAATTCTTTCAACAATTCTTGGGCTTCCTTCACCTATCGCTATTGGTATGTTTATTTTGGTTGCAGCTCTCATCCCACTTATTGGTCACTTCATTGGGGCGGGAATCTTCACATTAATCGCTTTGTCACAATCACTTGTAATCGGCATCATCGCATTTGTCGCTTACGTGGTCTACGTACAAGTTGAAAATTATGTAGTTACACCTCGCATCATGAAGCGCACGCTGTCAGTGCCAGGTGCGGTCACAATTATTGCCGCTCTGATTGGTTCATCACTTTTGGGGCTTGTGGGTGGATTGTTAGCTGTACCTGTTGCGGCATCAATAATCTTGATTCTTGATGAGGTTGTAATTCCTCGAGCAAATAAGGCTTAAAACTCCAAAGGTAGTGTTGTAGGCACACCTGTAACTATCGAGGTTATTTCAGAGAGAACTCTGTTTACTGATGGTTCGCCAATCCAAAGATGCCGCGCATCATCTACTGCTACTACTTTGAGCGCAGGTACTACTGCAAATCGCTTGCGCGCAGAGTCAGGTTTTAAGAAATCATCTAACTCAGGAACAAATGCGGTAATTGGTCGCGGATCTGTATTCCAGTATTGAAGTTGCGTATCTGTGGTTGTGCGTAGCGGTGGGCTTAATAGGATCAAGCCCTTATGTCGTGGATCCTTTGCATGTTGTAAAGCAAGATCTGTTCCAAATGACCATCCCGTTACCCAGAGATTCTCTAACTTCAATGTATCAAAGCAGTAGCGCAACATCGCTTCAACATCGAATTGCTCAGATGCTCCATTATCAAAATGCCCAGTGCTGCTTCCTGCCTCGCTTGTTGTGCCTCGTGTATTGAAACGAACAACTGTAATTCCAGCCATAGCCGGGAGTCGATTAGCTGCTTTCTTGTAAACATGACTATCCATCATTCCGCCAGCGGTTGGCAGTGGATGCAAGCATAAAATCCCACCTTTTGAAGCACCTACAGGAGCTGCAACTTCTCCAATCAAATCAACTCCATCCTCAGTTAAAACATGGAATGGGGTTCGTATCGCTTCAAAGACACTACTGGGACGAACCGTCTGAGTCATACTTCAAATCCTATCGATACATGACTAGGCTTTGTGACATGGCAAAAACATTTAACTCCTATAACCCCACTGATGGGCACATTCTTGGTCGTTATCCAATTTTCTCCGCCAAAGATGTTGCACAGGTCGTGTCGAAAGCGCAGGAAGCTTTTAATGGGTGGGACAACTTAGGATTTAGTGGCCGCCAGAAAACATTACTTGCCTGGAGCTCTTACATAATCAATCACATTGAACATATTGCACATCTGATCTCATTGGAAACAGGCAAACCCCTTAGTGATTCTCGTTTAGAGGTATCCAATGCGGTGAACCACATTGGTTGGGCTGCGCGCCATGCAGAAGAGATTATGCGCACCTCTCATCGGGCACCGGGCGCGCTGATGGTAAATATGTCGGCCACTGTTGAGCGATCTCCTTTAGGTGTTGTCGGTGTCATTGGACCTTGGAACTACCCAATCTTCACTCCTATCGGCTCCATCGCCTACGCCTTGGCTGCCGGAAATACAGTTGTGTTTAAGCCAAGTGAGTACACCCCCGGCGTTGGAATGTGGCTCAATGAGAGCTTTAATGCAGTGGCTCCTATTGATGATGTCTTCACAACAATTACCGGTTTAGCAGAAACCGGAAACGCTCTCTGTACCTCTGCGATTAACAAACTCTCATTTACTGGGTCTACTCGAACTGCAAAGCTAGTTGCTGCTGCATGTGCAACCCAAATGACACCTGTTGTTCTGGAATGCGGTGGAAAAGATCCAGTTATTGTCGCCTCAGATGCCAACATTGATCGCGCAGTTGATGCAACTATGTGGTCAGCCATGGCCAACGCTGGCCAATCCTGTATCGGTGCAGAGCGCGTATATGTTGATGAAAGAGTTGCAGATATCTTTATTGAAAAAGCGATCGCACTTGCATCAACCTTGAAGGCGGGTGCTCCGGGCGAAGGAAATTATGGCGCATCAACAATGCCATCCCAGATTGGTGTCATCACATCTCATATCAAAGCCGCCATTAAAGATGGCGGAAAATTTGCATATGGAAGTATGAAATCCATTCAAGAGCCTTTTGTACAGCCAGTTATCTTGGTTGATGTTCCTGAAAGTTCAGCTGCTGTTCGTGAAGAAACTTTTGGACCAATCATCATTATCAATCGTGTTACATCGATGAGCGAGGCTATCCATCTGTCCAACAACTCTCGCTATGGCTTAGGTGCAAATATTTGGTCAAAGCGACAAGGCAAAAGGATCGCTTCTCAATTACATTGCGGAATGGTCGCCATCAACTCCACATTTTCATTTGCAGCGATCTCATCTGTTCCATTTGGTGGTGTCAAAGAGAGCGGTTATGGCCGAATTCATGGGCCAGAAGGTTTACTTGAATACACCTACGCCCGAACAGTAGTGCGCACCCGATTCAATCTTCCATTAAAGATATTGAGCTTCAAGAGAGGTGTTGGCACTGATCGACTCATAGTCAGAGCCTCACGAATACTTAAAGGCCGTCTAGGTTAAATACTTAACTATCTCTAGATTAAAAACGTGGAGCGTTTCGAGTGCGTTCAGTATTTGGTCGGCGCTTATCTTTTTTTGACCAACATGCTGTGTGCCAGTGGCGACGTCCATCCTCATCGTAATCTTTCCAGGCCACCACATGTGGTGTAGCTAATGGAATCATCTGGTCGCAGCCAGGACAGCGATAAGGCTTTGTAGATCCTGAGCCTGTTAAGCGTCTCACGACATAAATGCCATCGCTGTGCTCTTCAATACTCTCACCCGTTGAGGCGATATTAATCTCCCGAGGTTCCTCGGGTTTTTGTCGCTTCTTTGGGTAGTTTCTACGCGGGCTCACAGGTGTATTTTCGCATAGTAAAGTTGCCTCATGAGCCTCATCGAAGTAAAAGGCCTCAAAAAAAGTTATGGGGATGTCGATGCCGTTCGTGGTGTTGACCTCACAATTGAGCAAGGTGAGATTTTTTCACTTCTCGGCCCCAATGGTGCGGGCAAAACAACAACTGTAGAAATTCTCGAAGGTTTTAGAGATCGCGATTCGGGTTCGGTTTCGGTATTGGGCTTTGATCCCAATACAAGAGGAGATCAGGCTAGACAGTGGCGCAACCGAATTGGAATCGTTTTACAAACCTCCTCAGATGCTGGTGATTTAACAGTCCTTGAAACAATTAATCACTTCAGCGGTTACTACTCAAATCCTCGGGATGTTGATGAGGTTATTTACTCTGTTGGCTTGAAGGAGAAAGAAAGCGCATTGATCCGCAACCTTTCAGGGGGGCAACGCAGGCGTGTTGATGTGGCCTTGGGAATTATCGGAAACCCCGAGCTGATTTTTCTGGATGAACCTACGACAGGATTTGATCCCGAAGCCCGCCGTGCATTTTGGTCCTTGATCAAGAAGTTACGGTCAGATGGAGCAACAATCCTTTTGACAACTCATTACTTAGATGAGGCTGAAGCACTTGCTGATCGTGTTGCAGTGATTAACAAGGGTGTAATTGTCGAAGTTTCAACTCCCGCTGAACTGGGTGGAAGAGCCACCTCGCAAGCCACTGTTCAGTGGCGAGATGGGGATCAGATTAAAAATCAGAGGACAGATAATCCAACGGAGTTAGTCTCAACACTATCTTCACGATTTAATGGTGAAGTCCCTGAGTTGATTGTTACTCGTCCATCACTTGAAGATATCTACCTTGAGATGATTGGGGGCGTCAATGAATAAAGTTCCTAGCGCACTTCAATTAGGCGTTCGCCGTGGTGGTTTAGAGATCCGACAATTTGCTCGTCAACGAGAGTCTGTTGTCTTTACTCTGTTATTCCCCGTCATATTGCTGGCTATCTTTGGCTCTGTATTTCAGGACACAATCGCACCCGGAGTAACCTTTTCTCAATACTTTGTAGCTGGCATGATCGCATCAGGTCTGGTTAACACTGGTTTTCAAGCGCTAGTGATCACCATCCCGATGGAACGTGATGTTGGTGCATTAAAGCGGTTGCGCGGTACTCCAATGCCAGCATCAAGCTACTTCATTGGAAAAGCAATCCTAATTTTTGTCAGCATGCTCATTCAGATTCTGCTGCTTCTAGGTTTTGGTGTGGCCTTCTTTGGTTTGGAGATGCCAACTGAAGCAAGTAAGTGGCTGACATTTACCTGGTTAGTTCTGCTTGGTAGCGCATGCTCCACCGCACTTGGCATCGCATTTTCTATTGTTCCCAAGAGTGGGCGCGGAGCATCTGCAGTTGTTTCTCCGATTGTAATTATCCTGCAGTTCTTTAGCGGAGTATTCTTTGTATTTACCCAACTACCACCATGGATGCAACAGGTTGCGGCGATCTTCCCATTGAAGTGGCTAACGCAAGGAATGAGATCTGTATTTCTGCCTGATTCATTTGCATCGCAAGAGGTCGCCAAATCGTGGGAGCTTCCGACAACCTTCATTGTGTTGGTCATTTGGCTCATCATTGGAGTTTTCTTTAGCGTGCGTAAGTTCAAGTGGGATCGCGATTAAGAAGGTAATTGCACTTGTTCTGGCGCTTGCTTTATTAGCGCCAGCTGCTCATTCTGCGCAAACCTCCGTAGTCGCGGCAACAAAGAAGTCAAAGATAACTCCATCACCATCGCCCGTCTGGCCTCCCAAGGGGTTTGTAAAGAGCAAAGATGGCAACACCTTCGCCAAGATTCCAACCGCTAAAGAGCTCGTGGGGCTGGCTTCTAATGACAAGAGTTTGACGCGAGCATTGGCACGACAGATAGATGGGGTACCTGTCTGTGAAAAATTTTCATGTGGCGCGGTTCAGGTAGCCTCAATAACTGGTTGCACCTGGTGGGTAGTGACCGCAAATGTCAGAGGTGCAGTTTCGGCAGAGGATCCAACAAAGAAAACCTTTGGAACGGTGAGAACTACAATAGGTGAGACCGGTGCAAAGAAGTACGCAACCATCTTGATAATTAGCCAAGAGCCGATTGAAGTACAGCACTCGATTGCAAGCATAAAAGCATCGTGCCGGAAGGATGTACCGCAGGAAAAAGTACCTGCAACAACCTACACAGTTGCTCCCTAGCGATTAGCTCCAGGTACCCATAACTGATCGCCAATTTCTCTATTTGCATAACGTGCAAGAACAAAGAGAAGATCAGAGCAACGATTCAAATACTTAGCGGTCAATGGATTTACTCCGCCACCGAAGGCGTGAATAGCTGCCCAAGTGCAACGCTCCGCGCGACGAACTACGGTGCGGGCAACATGAAGATGGGCTGCCGCTGGTGTTCCTGATGGCAAAACAAATGAACGAAGAGATTCTAAATCGGCGTTGTACTTATCGATCTGCTCTTCTAAATAAGTAACTTGTGACTCAAGAACACGTAGTGGTTCAAAAGCTGGAGAATCCACTACAGGAGTACAAAGATCTGCACCTACATCGAAGAGATCATTTTGAATTCGCACTAATAGTGCGCGCATATCTTCTGTTAAATCATCGGTTGAGAGAACTACGCCGATTGTTGAGTTAGCCTCATCAACGGTTGCATACGCTTCAAGACGTGGGTCATTTTTTGAGGTACGGCTCATGTCACCTAAGGAGGTTGTTCCGTCATCGCCAGTCTTTGTGTAAATGCGCGTTAAATTAACCATGTGCTTACCTTATAAGTAGACTGCGCCTATGGCATCCCACGATCGCTTCCGCGTTGTTGGCGGAACCTCCCTACGCGGAGAAGTCTCTGTGACAGGTGCCAAGAACTCTGTTTTAAAGCTTATGGCCGCCTCATTGCTGGCTGCGGGCACAACAACTATTAGAAATGTTCCCGATATTGCCGATGTAGACATCATGGCTGATCTATTGACCCGTCTTGGATGCACAGTTGTTCGTGGAAAAGATATGGTCACAATTACCGTTCCTCAAGAGCCTGCACACCGCGCAGATTATGACCTTGTACGCAAGATGCGCGCATCCATCAATGTGCTGGGCCCTCTGGTTGCACGTGTTGCTCGGGCAGATGTTGCGCTACCTGGTGGTGATGCAATCGGATCACGTGGATTAGATTTTCACATTAAAGGTTTAGAGGCACTTGGTGCTAAGGCCCACATCGAACATGGTTATGTTATTGCCGAAGCCCCTAATGGATTAACGGGCGCACCAGTTGAATTGGATTTTCCAAGTGTGGGTGCAACTGAAAACATCATGACCGCCGCGGTGTTAGCTAAGGGTGTAACAACGATCGATAACGCAGCCCGCGAACCAGATATCGTAGATCTTGGTGAGTTTCTCATTTCAATGGGTGCAAAGATCGAAGGACTTGGTTCACCCGTCATCACAATCACCGGCGTTGAGGTGTTACAACCAACTGATCACACAACTATTACAGATCGCATCATCACAGGTACTTGGGCATTTGCAGCAGCAATGACCCGCGGCGATATCACCATCCATGGTGCTCGACCTGAACATCTTGAACTTCCACTTGAAAAGCTCGCATCAGCTGGTGCGATCATCACATCTACTGTAGATGGAATTCGAGTAAAGATGGATGTGCGACCACAATCAATTGATGTTGCAACACTTCCCTACCCAGGTTTTCCTACCGACTTGCTTCCAATGGTGATCGCCCTGAATTCAATCGCAGAAGGCCACTCATTAGTTACTGAAAATGTCTTTGAATCCCGCTTCATGTTCGTCAATGAACTCAGCCGCCTCGGCGCTCAGGTCAGCGTTGATGGCCACCATGCATCAATTACAGGCGTACATGAGCTATCTGGCGCACCAGTTGAAGCCCATGATATCCGCGCAGGAGCAGGCTTAATCCTTGCCGCATTAGTTGCAGAGGGAGAAACCACTGTAGATCAGGCTTTCCACGTCGACCGCGGCTACCCCAACTT
>CAXNDW010000007.1:0-22083 GCA_964201405.1 Candidatus Planktophila sp. | reverse complement strand
TACGTACGACATCTTGTTCTGTGCTCACGAGGAGTACTTTACTACCCATGAAGGTCGATAGCGAAACCCGAAAAGGGGCTAGGGCTGTTTATCGCATCCTCACCAAGACCTATCCAAATATTCGCTGCGAGTTAGATTTTACAAACCCGCTTGAATTAATTGTTGCAACGGTCTTGAGCGCCCAGTGCACAGATAAGAGAGTTAACACTGTCACCCCAGCGCTCTTTAAGAAGTACAAGAATCCAAAGGCGTACGCAAAGGCAGATATTCATGAGATTGAAGATCTGGTCCATTCAACTGGTTTTTATCGAGCAAAGGCCCGCAATATAAAGGCGCTTAACATCAAGCTGTTAGAGGATTTTGAAGGAGAAGTACCACGCACTCTTGAAGAGCTCATTACTTTGCCGGGCGTTGGACGTAAAACTGCAAATGTTGTTTTAGGTCATGCATTTGATACACCAGGAATAACAGTGGACACCCACTTTGGAAGATTATCTCGACGTTTTGGATGGACTAAAGAAACAGATCCAGTCAAGGTTGAAATGATAGTTCAACAGTTGATTCCACAAACTGAATGGACAAATCTTTCACAGCGAATGATTTGGCATGGTCGTAGAATCTGTCACGCACGTAAGCCTGCATGTGGAGCATGTCCTGTAGCCAAAATCTGTCCGAGTGTTGGAATTGGTGAGATGGATAAAGAGAAGGCGTTACTGTTAGTGAAAACAGATAAGGATTTCAGATGAAGAAAGCGTTGGCGGCAGCTGTTCTTTTACTGCTGACCGCATGCTCTCCTTCAACTTCATATGTAAAAGGCGAGGTACTTTCTTGTGAATCAATTTCACAAGATCAAAGCTTTACCGGTGGCGTTCAATTAGATTGTTTAGATCGAAGTGAAGGCGCACAGTTAGGTGCGTTACGTGGACCTATGGTTATCAATGTGTGGGGCTCATGGTGTGGACCATGCAAGAAAGAGATGCCCGTACTGCGTGCTTTTCATGAAAGAGCAAAGGATAAGGTTCAGTTAATTGGCGTTGATGTCGAAGAAGCAAACTTTGATGATGGCCGCACCTTTGTAGAACGCAATGGAATCACTTGGCCCAATTTGTATGACCCAGATGGTCGCTCACGTGAGTACTTTGGTTTAGGGGTACCTGTTACCTGGTTTATTGCAGCTGATGGTTCAGTTGCTTATAAGCATCTTGGAATCATCAAAGATCTCGAAGAGATTGTGTCACTTACCGAAAAATACCTAGGAGTGCAGCTTTAGTCCTCATCCTTTGAGGTGTTTAAACCTTCAGAGATCAGCTTCATCACATTGGGATCTGCAAGGGTTGTTGCATCTCCAACTTGGCGATTTTCAGCGACATCTTTAAGTAATCGACGCATGATTTTGCCGCTTCGGGTCTTAGGAAGCTCGGCCACAACCAAAATTTGTCGGGGCTTAGCGATCGCACCGATCTCCTTTGCAACATGGTTTCGAAGTTCTGTCACCAACTTTTCACCACTGGCGTGAGCAACTCCGCCGCGCAAGATCACAAAGGCGACAATTCCCTGTCCTGTCATTGCATCATGTGCACCAACCACGGCAGCTTCTGCGACAGCTTCATGTGAAACAAGCGCGGATTCAACTTCAGTTGTTGAGATACGGTGGCCAGAAACATTCATGACATCGTCAACGCGACCAAGTAACCAGATCGCACCATCCTTATCTAACTTTGCACCATCGCCCGCAAAGTAGATTCCTTCAAACCGTGACCAATATGTTTCCTTGTACCGCTCATCTTCGCCCCAAACACCTCGCAACATTCCGGGCCATGGCTTATCGAGAATTAAGAATCCACCGTGACCCTTTGCAACAGGGTTGGCATCATCATCAACAACCACTGCGCTGATTCCTGGAATTGGTGTCAT
This sequence comes from Candidatus Planktophila sp., assembly GCA_964201405.1. GTDB lineage: Bacteria > Actinomycetota > Actinomycetes > Nanopelagicales > Nanopelagicaceae > Planktophila. The sequence goes on along the minus strand of CAXNDW010000007.1, from coordinate 20,169 downwards.
TGCAGAACCAGGTTTAGTTGCTGTAACTCCAGGCAAAGGCGAGATCATGATTCCGCCTGTTTCTGTTTGCCACCAGGTATCAACGATTGGGCAGCGATTTCCACCAATTACTTCTCGGTACCACATCCACGCTTCTGGATTGATTGGTTCTCCAACGGAGCCCAGTAACCGAAGTGATGAAAGATTAAATTTCTTCGGATGCTCATCTCCCCACTTCATCCAGGTACGGATCAATGTTGGTGCGGTATACAAAATCGTCACACCATACTTTTCAATAAGTTCGAAGATGCGTCCCTTGTGTGGGGTATCTGGAGTTCCTTCATACATTACTTGTGTAGCACCATTCATTAACGGTCCATAAACAATGTAACTATGACCGGTAATCCAACCAACATCGGCTGTGCACCAGTAAACATCGGTTTCAGGCTTAATATCAAAGACAACGCGATGGGTATAGGCGGCTTGGGTCAGGTAACCACCAGTTGTATGAAAGATGCCCTTTGGCTTGGCGGTTGTGCCGGATGTGTACAAAATAAAGAGCGGGTGCTCGGAATCAAAGCCCTGTGCAGTGTGTTCAGCTGATTGGCGATCGACAATATCGTGCCACCAGATATCTGTTTCTGAGTTCCATGCGGTTTCTTGTTTGGTGCGTTGAACTACCAAAACCTTCTTAACATTGTGTTGACCCTTTAGCGCCTCATCGACCGCGGGCTTTAAAGCAAAGGCTCCACCCTTTCTAAAACCACCATCAGCTGTAATTACTAATTGTGCATCTGCATCTTGAATACGAGATAACAAAGCATCGGCAGAGAAACCACCAAATACAACTGAATGTGCTGCACCAATTCGCGCGCATGCCAGCATTGCAATCGCAGCCTCTGGAATCATTGGCATGTAAATTGCAACTCGATCTTTAGCTTGAATACCTAACTCAATAAGTGCATTTGCAGTTTTCTTAACTTCAGTCAGCAACTGTGCGTAGGTAATTGTTCGGGTATCACCGGGTTCGCCTTCAAAGTGGAAAGCAACTCGATCACCGCGACCCTCAATTACATGTCGATCAAGAGCATTAAATGATGCGTTGATCTTTCCACCAACAAACCATTGTGCATATGGCGCTTCCCACTTCAGGGTTTGCGTCCATGGAGTTTCCCAACTCAGCGCCTTTGCTTGTTGATCCCAAAAGGCCAACCGATCCTTTTCAGCCAAATCGTAAAGCTCTGCCGTTGCATTGGCTTGCGCCGCAAACTCTGCAGTCGGTGGAAACTGGCGATCCTCAGTAAGCAGGTTCTCTAGGGACTCGTGATCTTGGCTCATAACGTTAGAGGCTACCTGCTGAACATTGTTATCAACAGCAGATTCAGTGGTGATTTTTTGAATGAGCGCTGCCTTGAAGATGTCCCCTCGGAAAGGAGACACAATGCTGACCTCATTTATTCTGGCTCTCATCAAGCTTCTGAGTAACCCAGTACTAGTAGCGGCCCTGGCCAAGTTCTTGGCTAACGCCTTAAAAACAGTGAGCTAATACGGTAAATCCCACGCTTAAAGACCCTCCCAGCATGGTGCGCGGAGGGTCTTTTTGTGCGGCGCGGGTGGAGGTGAGAGGATTGGCCGTAAGCCTCTAGACGACTCAACGAAGCGCTCAGTCTAAAGATTTACAACGAGCCCATAGGAGTCACACTATGCCAATTGCAACCCCTGAAATTTATGCAGACATGTTGGATCGCGCCAAAAAGGGTGCATTTGCTTATCCAGCAATCAATGTTTCATCATCACAAACCCTGACTGCTGCTATTCGTGGTTTCGCCGAAGCAGAGTCAGATGGAATCATTCAATTCTCATGGGGTGGTGCTGAATACGCATCAGGCTCAACAGTTAAAAACATGGTTGACGGTGCAGTTGCGCTCGCAGAGTATGCACATGTAGTTGCAAGGAACTACAAAGTAAATATTGGAATCCATACAGATCACTGCCCAGCAGAAAAGTTAGATGGCTTCATGCGTCCACTTCTTGCTTTTGGTGCAGATCGAATCAAGTCAGGTAAGGCTCCATTGTTTAGCTCACATATGTGGGACGGTTCAGCGGTAGATATGACTGAAAATATGAAGGTCGCTAAGGAAATGTTGGCTATGTCAGTTGCAGCCAAGACAATTCTTGAGATTGAAATCGGTGTTGTTGGTGGAGAAGAAGATGGCATCGAGGCAAAACATGATGCAAAGCTGTACTCAACTCCAGAGGATGCACTTCTAACAATTGAAACCCTTGGCACAGATGCAAATGCTCGCTACATGGTGGCAGCAACATTTGGAAATGTTCACGGTGTTTACAAGCCAGGAAATGTTGTTCTGCAACCAAAGATTCTTGCAACATTGCAGGAAGCGGTTTCTGCAAAGCTTGGTCTTCCAGCAGGAAGCAAGCCAATGGATTTGGTATTCCATGGTGGTTCTGGCTCACTACTTTCAGAGATCCGCGAATCACTTGATTACGGTGTAATTAAGATGAATGTTGATACAGATACCCAGTACGCATTTACACGCCCAGTTGTGGATCACATGCTTAAGAACTACGACGGCGTTCTCAAGATCGACGGTGAAGTTGGAAACAAGAAGGCTTACGACCCACGCGCATGGGGCAAGGCGGCAGAAGCAGGAATGGCGGCTCGTGTTGTTCGTGCTTGTGAAGATCTTCGTTCAACAGGAACTACATCACTTAAGTAATTAACAACTAGTCGGAAAGGCTTTACTCATGCCTGCATTGGTATTACTTGGCGCTCAGTGGGGCGACGAAGGCAAGGGTAAAGCTACCGACCTGTTGGGTGATCGCGTTGATTACGTTGTTCGCTATCAAGGCGGCAATAACGCAGGGCACACAGTTGTTATCGGTGATCAAAAGTACGCACTTCACCTGCTTCCATCAGGAATTCTTTCCCCTAACGTAATTCCAGTAATTGCAAATGGAGTTGTAATCGATCCGAGTGTTTTACTCGAAGAGATTCGTGGCTTAAATGAGCGTGGTATCGACACCAGCAAATTGTTGATCTCGACTAATGCTCACTTAATTACTCCTTATCACCGCACAATCGACAAGGTCTCTGAACGTTTCTTGGGCAAGTCAAAGATCGGTACAACCGGTCGTGGAATCGGACCTGCTTACGCAGACAAGATCAACCGCATCGGTATTCGCGTTCAGGATCTATTTGATCCATCAATCCTTCGCCAAAAGCTCGAGGGTGCGTTGCGTGATAAAAACCAGATCCTTATCAAAGTTTTCAACCGTAAAAACATTGAGGTTGATGAAGTTCTTGAAGAGTATTTGAAGTACGCCGATATCTTGCGCCCATATGTTGCAGATACCGTTTTGATTCTTGATGAGGCGCTAAAAGCTGGAAAGAAGGTGCTTTTAGAGGGTTCTCAGGGCACCTTGCTCGATGTTGATCACGGCACATATCCATTTGTAACTTCAAGTAATCCAACAGCAGGCGGTGCATGCACAGGTTCAGGTATTGGGCCTACAAAGATTGATCGCGTAATCGGAATTTTAAAGGCTTACACAACTCGTGTGGGTAGCGGACCCTTCCCAACAGAACTCTTTGATGAAGATGGAGAAGCTCTTCGTCGTATTGGTGGAGAAATTGGTGTTACGACCGGTCGCGCACGTCGCTGCGGTTGGTTTGATGCACCGATTGCTCGTTATGCGGTTCGCGTCAATGGTTTAACTGATTTCTTCCTAACCAAGTTAGATGTGTTAACTGGTTGGGAAAAGATTCCAGTATGTGTTGCTTACGAGATTGATGGAAAGCGTGTCGAGGAACTTCCTGCATCACAGACAGATTTCCACCATGCAAAGCCAATTTACGAGTACTTAGCTGGCTGGACCGAGGATATTTCAGGTGCACGCAAGTTGTCTGATCTTCCAAAGAATGCTCAAGATTACGTTGCATTCCTTGAGAAAATCTCGGGAGCTCCAATGAGTGCAATTGGCGTTGGCCCCGGGCGAGATCAAACAATTGTCGTAAAGGATTTCATCTAAGAATGAAAATCCTCCTAGTCGGAAGCGGCGGTCGCGAACACGCACTAGGGGTAGGACTACAAGCAGATCCAGCATGTACTGAACTTCATGTAGCTCCTGGAAACCCAGGGATAGCAGAGTTTGCGCAGTGCCATCCAATTGCAGTTACAGATAACTCTGCAATTGTTGAATTAGCTAAGAGCTTGCAGATTGATTTAGTTGTTGTAGGCCCAGAAGTTCCTCTCGTTAATGGTGTTGCAGATGATCTCAGAGCAGCCAATATCGCTGTTTTTGGTCCTTCAAAAGCAGCGGCTCAGCTTGAGGGATCTAAACACTTTGCTAAAGAGGTTATGCGTGATGCTGGAGTACCAACCGCACATAGCTTCACATGCACCAGTAAGGAAGAGATCGAAATTGCGTTGGATGCATTTGATGCACCATATGTTGTAAAAGATGATGGATTAGCTGCTGGTAAAGGTGTTGTTGTAACCCTTGATAGACAGGAAGCTTTAGAACATGCACTTGCTTGTAAACGGGTAGTAATCGAAGAGTTCCTTGATGGTCCAGAGGTTTCCTTATTTGGAATCAGTGATGGAACAACGATAATTCCGATGCAACCTGCACAAGATTTTAAGCGAGCTTTTGATGGAGATAAGGGGCCAAACACTGGTGGGATGGGTGCTTACTCACCATTGCCGTGGGCTCCATCTGACATTATTGAAGATACATACACAAGAGTTCTTGCACCCATGATTGCTGAGATGGCTGCTCGCGGAACACCTTTTGTCGGGTTGCTCTACGCAGGTCTTGCATTAACAGATCATGGAACTCGAGTCATTGAATTTAATGCACGCTTTGGCGATCCTGAAACTCAGGTTTTGATTCCACGATTGAAAACTCCACTAGCAACCTTATTGTTCAAGGCAGCAACTAGAGATTTAGGTGGAACCTCTTTGGAGTGGAGAGATGAATCGGCGGTAACAGTTGTGCTTGCGGCACAGGGATATCCATCTGCTCCTCAATCCGGCGGAGTTGTCTCGGGATTTTCTTCGATCAATAATGTTTCAATCTTTCACGCAGGCACATCAATAAAGGAACATGAGCTTGTTGCATCTGGTGGCCGCGTCCTGACTGTTACCGGTGTGGGAGAAGATCTCACCGAGGCCCGCAACCTTGCCTATCGAGCAATCAGCCAAATCTCACTGGCTGGATCCTTTTATCGATCAGATATCGCGCTTAATGCGTCGGTCGCGGAGAAGGGCAATTAAATGACGGATAATTCACCAATGAGCCTGCTTGCTAGCCGATATGCATCAGCTGCGATGCGTGAAATCTTCGCACCAGAGGCCAAAATCATCGCCGAACGCAAGCTCTGGATCGCGGTCATGCGCGCTCAATCAACCCTAGGACATCAGATCTCCAAAGATGTAATTACAGATTACGAAAAGGTAATTACACAGGTGGATTTAGCATCGATTGATGCCCGTGAAAAACAGAGCCGTCACGATGTAAAAGCTCGAATTGAAGAGTTCAACGCATTAGCAGGTCATGAAGCAATTCATGCCGGAATGACAAGTCGCGATTTAACAGAGAACATCGAAGCACTTCAGATTCGTGATGGGTTAGAGATAGTTCATGACAAGGTTGTAACACTTTTAGCACGACTAGGTGAACGCGCGGCGCAGTATGCAGATCAACCTATCGCGGGACGTTCACATAATGTTCCGGCACAGGTCACAACTTTAGGAAAGCGATTTGCATCTTCTGCCGAAGAGTTGTTATTTGCGTTTGAAAGATTGACTGCGCTACAAGATCGTTATCCAATGCGCGGAATTAAAGGACCGGTTGGAACTTCCCAAGATTCAATTGATCTGCTTGGTTCATCAGATGCCCACTTCACATTAGAGGGTGCTATAGCTAAAGAACTCGGATTCAACAAAGTTTTAGATTCAACTGGCCAGATTTACCCACGTTCATTTGATTATGATGTTGTAACAACATTGGTTCAAATTGCATCTTCGCCATCATCACTCGCAACCTCAATTCGCTTAATGGCTGGTGCAGAACTTGTAACTGAAGGATTCAAAGCTGGCCAAGTTGGTAGTAGCGCAATGCCTCACAAGATGAACACCCGTTCATGCGAACGAGTTAATGGTCTTGCGGTCGTGCTTCGCGGATACGCATCAATGGTTAGTGAACTTTCTGGGGATCAATGGAATGAAGGGGATGTTTCATGCAGCGTTGTTCGTCGCGTTGCACTACCTGATGCCTTCTATGCGATTGATGGATTGCTGGAAACAATGCTGACAGTTCTCGATGAGTTTGGCGCATTTCCAGCTGTAATCAACGCTGAATTAGAGCGTTATTTACCATTTTTAGCCACCACAAAGATATTGATGGCGGCTGTTAAAGCAGGTGTTGGCCGCGAAATCGCGCACGAAGTGATTAAAGAGCATGCAGTTAAGGCTGCGTTAGGTATGCGTGAGGGAAAGAAGAACACGCTTCTTGATGATCTCGCCGCTGATACACGTCTGCCTCTTGATCGTGCAGCGTTAAATGAGTTAATCAGCGACCCTATTGAATTTACTGGCGAGGCTCGCCAGCAAGTGGCACGAGTTGTACATCGCATCGAAGCGATTACATCCGCGCACCCTGCAGCTGTGCAGTACAAACCCGGCTCTATTCGGTGAGCGGCTTCGGTCTAGCTGGTCCACCGCCAGCACCTTCAATACCTGGGTGGACACATCTGCGCACCGGAAAAGTTCGTGATCTTTACATCAACGATAAGAAGCAAATCTTGCTTGTGGCTTCTGATCGAATATCAGCATACGACTGGGTGATGCCAACAACTATTCCGGACAAGGGAGCAGTTCTAACTCAACTATCTTTATTTTGGTTTGAATTATTAGAAGACATTGTCGGCAATCACATTATTTCTACAGATGTTCCTTCAGTAGTAGAAGATCGGGCGGTAATAGTGCAGCCACTAACGATGTTTGAAGTTGAATGTGTTGCACGTGGGTACTTAACTGGAAGTGGCTGGAGCGAGTATCAAAACAATAAAGCTGTCTGTGGCAACTTATTGCCAGAAGGACTACTTGATGGTTCACAACTTCCGGGCACCATCTTTACTCCAGCGACAAAAGCTGAAATCGGCGATCACGATATAAATATTACTTTTGATGAAGCTACTTCTATTGTGGGGGCAGAAGATGCTGCGCAACTTCGAGATTTAACAATTAAGTTATATGACACCGCATCAGAGTTTGCGACCAGTCGCGGAATCATCGTCGCAGATACAAAGTTTGAGTTTGGCCGCTCTGACACCGGGCAGATAACTCTGGGCGATGAGGCTCTCACCCCTGATTCTTCAAGGTTTTGGGAGGCCTCCACATGGAAGCCAGGCGGCGCGCAACCTTCATATGACAAACAGTTTCTACGTGATTACCTAGTATCCAGCGGATGGGATAGAAATAGCCCACCCCCTGAACTACCAGCTGAAATCGTAGAGAAGACAGCACAACGTTATGAAGAGGCATTTTTTCGAATCACCGGTAGCAAGTTCTAAAAGGGAGAAATACAAATGGCAAAGATCGTGGTTGATGTGATGTTGAAGCCCGAGATTCTTGATCCTCAAGGAAATGCTGTTGCATCCACCTTGCCACGTCTTGGATTTAACTTTGCTCAATCTGTCCGCCAAGGAAAACGTTTTGAAATTGAGGTTGAGGGAGAACCAACAGCGGCACAACTTGCTGAAGTAGAAAAAGCAGCTGAAGTATTGCTTTCCAATCCAGTAATCGAGAATTACGTAGTGAGAGTAGAAAAGTAATGCGCGTAGGAGTCATTACATTTCCAGGAACTCTGGATGATCGTGATGCTGCACGTGCAGTAATTGCAGGCGGTGCCGAGGCAATCGCACTTTGGCATGCAGATGCAGATCTCAAGAGCGTAGATGCAGTTATCTTGCCTGGTGGATTTTCTTATGGTGATTACCTTCGGTGTGGAGCCATTTCACGATTTGCACCTGTTATGCAATTAGTCATTGAAGCGGCTAATAAAGGAATGCCGGTTCTTGGAATCTGTAATGGTTTCCAAGTCTTATGTGAATCTCATTTGTTGCCAGGTGCCTTAACAAGAAACTCAGATCTGCATTTCTTATGCCGAGATCAAGAGATTGAGATTGTGAATAACCAAACTGCGTGGACAAGCTCCTTCAAACAAGGGGAAAAGATTGTTATCCCATTAAAGAATGGCGAAGGCTCCTTCCAGTGCGATGATCAAACCCTTGCAATGTTGGAAGCCGAAGGTCGTGTAGTAGCTAGATATGTGGGTGAAAACCCCAATGGATCCCGTAATTTGATCGCCGGAATCAGCAACGCTAAGGGCAATGTTGTTGGGTTGATGCCTCACCCAGAGCACGCTATTGATGAGTTAACTGGTCCTACAGCTCAAGGGCTCGGCTTCTTTACATCGATCTTGAATGCGATGGTCAAGTAATGGCTTTAGATACCGTTTCAATTGCGCAAACAACACCCGATAACTCGCAACCTTTTGCAGAGCTTGGCCTAAAACCCGATGAGTATGCACGCATTAAGGAAATTCTCGGTCGTCGTCCAACATCATCAGAGCTGGCGATGTATTCGGTTATGTGGTCTGAGCACTGTTCATACAAATCATCAAAGGTTCACTTAAAGCAGTTTGGAGAGAAAGCTCCAAAGTCAGATGCACTTTTAGTTGGTATTGGTGAAAATGCAGGTGTTGTCGATGTTGGACAGGGATACGCGGTAACTTTCAAAATTGAATCACACAACCACCCATCATTTGTTGAGCCCTATCAAGGCGCTGCAACAGGAGTTGGTGGAATTGTTCGTGACATCTTGACTATGGGAGCTCGCCCAATCGCGGTTATGGATCCATTGCGTTTTGGTCCCGCAGATGCACCTGATACTCGTCGCGTATTACCCGGAATCGTTGCTGGAGTTGGTGGGTATGGAAACTGTTTGGGTCTACCAAATATTGGTGGTGAGGTTACCTTTGATGAAACTTACGCAGGCAATCCACTTGTAAATGCTTTATGCGTTGGTGTTATGAAGCACAGCGATATTAAATTGGCTAAGGCAGCAGGCGCGGGCAATTTAGTGGTGTTGTATGGAGCAAAAACAGGTGGTGACGGAATCGGTGGAGTATCTGTGCTTGCCTCTGAAACATTTGGTGCGGGCGGTTCTACTAAACGTCCTAGCGTTCAGGTGGGCGATCCTTTTGTTGAAAAGGTCTTGATCGAGTGCTCACTAGAAATCTTCGCTGAAGATCTAGTCGTAGGCATCCAAGACCTTGGCGGAGCAGGCTTATCCTGCGCAACTAGCGAGTTGGCTTCAGGTGGTTCTGGCGGCATGAAGGTGCAGTTGGACAAGGTTCCGTTGCGCGATCCTTCGTTATCACCCGAAGAGATCTTGATGTCAGAGTCGCAGGAGCGCATGTGCGCAATCGTTGAGCCGAAGAGTATTGATCGCTTTCTTGAAATCTGCAAGAAGTGGGATGTAACCGTCACCGTTATTGGTGAGGTTACCGATGGTAAACACCTTGAGATTACCTGGAATGGTGAGTTAATTGTTGATGTACCACCGCGCACAGTGGCTCATGATGGTCCTGTTTACAACCGTCCGCTGGCACAGCCTGATTACATTAATCAAGTAAATTCACAAAGAGTTAATGTTCCAATTCCTTCATCAGCATCAGAGATCAAAGCTGCTGTTTTAAAACTGGCTGCAGCGCCAAACCTTGCAGATAAGTCATGGGTTACATCTCAGTATGACAAGTATGTTCAAGGAAATACTATTCAATCTCAACCTGATGATTCAGGAATGATTCGGATCGATGAAAAGACAAATCTTGGTGTAGCAATCTCAACTGATGCAAATGCAAATTGGTCGTACTTGAATCCTTATCAAGGTGCAAAGTTGGCACTTGCAGAAGCTGCACGTAATATTGCAACAGCTGGTGCGCGACCTCTTGCAGTAACTAACTGTCTTAACTTTGGCTCTCCTGAAGATCCAGGCGTAATGTGGCAGTTTGCCGAGTCTGTTCGCGGATTAGCTGATGGTTGCCTAGAGATGGGACTGCCTGTAACGGGTGGAAATGTATCTTTCTATAATCAAACTGGAGCAGTTGCGATTTTGCCAACACCAATCATTGGCGTTCTTGGTGTTATTCAAGATGTGCGCACTCGCACCCCTATGAGTTTTACAACTGCAGGATTAGATCTGTACTTACTTGGTGATACACATGAAGATCTAGCAGGCAGCGAGTGGGCCTTCCTGCACAACCAACGTGTTGGACAATCCCCAGATGCTGATTTACAGCGTGAAATGCGCCTTATAGAGCTACTTCTTGAAGGTAATTCATTCTTTGCGGCAGCCCATGATTTAAGCCAGGGCGGTTTATCTGCTGGATTAACAGAGATGGTTTTGCGACACAAAGTTGGTGCAACGGTAACAATTGAAAATCCTGGAGTTGCATTGCTCAGCGAAACTCCTGGCCGTGTAATAGTTGCAATTGATCCTGCACATACCTCAAAACTTGAAGGTTTAGCGATTAAGAATGCGATTGCGATGAACAAACTTGGCACAACTGGGGGAGACGCCCTAATTATTAATGATGCGGTTATTTCTTTAGATGAGTTATCAATCGCTCATACCTCAACATTTCCACGGTTGTTTGGCTAAAGATATGCGCGATCCTCAGATACTTGAACAGGTTAAGAGCACTCTTGCGCTTCTAACCACTAAAGCCCCTGGACGTGCAATAGAGGTTCGAGTACCACCATATGCAGCGGTTCAATGTGGGGAGGGTCCAACACATACACGTGGAACCCCACCAAACACAATTGAAATGGATGCACAAACTTGGCTTGCACTAGCTGAAGGAGGATTGTCCTGGGCGCAAGCTTTAGATGAGGGAAAGATTGCAGCTTCTGGTGTGCGTGCAGATTTGTCCGAGTATCTACCGCTAGGAGCACAATCATGAGACGTCCAGATGGATTACTCAACCACAATGTTCTAGGTGAAGATAAAGGTCCACAGGATGCATGTGGAGTTTTTGGTGTGTGGGCACCTGGTGAAGAGGTTGCAAAATTAACCTTTTATGGTCTATATGCGCTGCAACATCGAGGTACAGAGTCAGCTGGAATTGCAACCAGTGATGGCGAAAGAATCCTTGTCTACAAAGATATGGGACTTGTTTCTCAGGTATTCACCGAAGGTGATCTTGCAACACTTAAGGGAAATCTAGCGATCGGCCATTGCAGATATAGCACTACCGGATCAAGTACATGGGTCAATGCTCAACCAACCCTGCGTCCAACTAAGTATGGAACGCTGGCTTTAGCCCACAACGGCAATCTCACCAATACAGGGGATTTAGCTGAGCTTGTTCAAAAACTAGAAGCGACCTACACACGTGGTGCAACGACTGATACTGAGATTATGACTGCGCTCATCGCGTTACAAGATTCAAAAAATGTAGAGGCCAGTGCGCTTACTGTTTTACCTCAACTAGAAGGTGCTTTTTCATTGGTGTTTATGGATGAACACACCTTGTATGCAGCACGTGACCGACATGGTGTTCGCCCATTAGTTCTTGGAAAGTTAGAAACTGGCTGGGTAGTTGCATCTGAAAGTGCTGGCTTGGATATTGTTGGCGCAGCCTTTGTTCGAGAGATTGAACCTGGCGAATTTATCTCTATTGATGCACAAGGTGTTCGTTCACAACGTTGGGCAGAGGCTCAACCAAAGGGTTGCCTCTTTGAGTATGTTTACTTGGCACGGCCAGATACAACTATTGCAGGCAGCGGAATCCATAAGTCTCGTGTAGCAATTGGCGCACTGCTAGCAAAGGAACACCCAGCTGAAGCAGATCTTGTCATTCCAGTTCCTGAATCTGGAACTCCAGCTGCGATTGGATATGCGAAAGAGTCAGGCATTCCTTTTGGTATGGGCCTTGTTAAGAATTCATATGTTGGTCGAACATTTATTCAACCTTCACAGACTATTCGCCAGCTTGGTATTCGGTTAAAGCTCAACCCATTGCGAGAGATCATCGAAGGCAAGCGAATTGTTGTGGTTGATGACTCTATTGTTCGTGGTAATACTCAACGAGCAATTGTTCGAATGCTGCGTGAAGCCGGTGCCCGCGAGATTCATGTACGTATTTCATCTCCACCTGTTAAATGGCCCTGTTATTACGGAATCGACTTTGCATCACGAGCAGAGCTAATTGCAAATGGCTTAGATGTCGAAGAGATCCGCCGATCAATCGGAGCGGATTCTTTGGGATATGTATCGCTTGATGGTCTCATTGCCGCTACAGAGGTGCCTTCCGAGAGGTTATGTTCTGCTTGTTTTACAGGTGAGTATCCAATCCGCATCCCAGAAGATCTATCTGAAGGAAAGATGCGCCTAGAAATAACGGAAGTGCACGGTAACTAATGTCTACATATAAAGATGCAGGTGTTGATATTGATGCAGGGGACCGTGCTGTCGAATTAATGAAAGCATCGATTGCTAAGGCTTCACGTCCAGAGGTTCTGGGCAGCATCGGGGGATTTGCAGGATTGTTTGATGCAAGTAAATTAAAAGAGATGAAGCAGCCTTTGCTTGCTACATCTACTGATGGAGTTGGAACAAAAACAGAGATTGCCCGCGCTCTTGGCAAGTACGACACCATTGGTGAAGATCTTGTAGCTATGGTTGTTGATGATTTAGTCGTATGTGGCGCCGAACCCTTGTTTATGACGGATTACATTGCAGTTGGAAAGGTGATTCCAGAACATATTGCAGACATTGTTGCCGGCATTGCTCGTGGTTGTGCAAAAGCAAACACAGCGTTGATAGGTGGAGAAACAGCGGAGCATCCTGGCTTGCTCGATGATGATGAGTTTGATGTTGCTGGAGCAGCAACCGGTGTTGTAGATGCTGATCGTCAACTTGGCGCTCACCGCGTTAAGGCTGGCGATGTAATTATTGGAATGCCATCTAGTGGATTCCATGCAAATGGATACTCACTTGTTCGTCACATTATCAAAAGCGCGGGATTGAGTCTGCACGCCAATGTAAGTGAGTACGGTAAAACATCAGGCGAAGTCTTTTTAACGCCAACTGAGATTTACACACTTGATTGTTTGGCGTTAATCAAAGCGATGCCAGAACATCTCCACGCTTTTTCTCACATTACAGGTGGTGGAATCGCGGAGAACACTGCGCGCGTAATTCCAGATCATTTAACAGCTACCTATGACCGTTCAACATGGTCACTTCCTGTCGAGATGGAGTTCATGGCCAAGATGGGCGGAGTCCCTCAGGCAGATATGGAGCGCACATGGAACTGCGGCATTGGCATGAGCGCCATCGTGGATCCCTCAGTCGCCGATCTAACGGTTCGATCCTTGGCCGCTCGAGGCATGAAAGCCTGGGTTGCAGGGGTGGTTTCTGAGCGTGGAGGCTCAGATCCACGCTCATCTTTGGAGGGCGGGTACAAGGCGCGATAACCTACCTCCCTGACGCACAGCAATTAGTGAAGGAGGTCGCCCATGGGTCGCGGCCGCGCAAAAGCAAAGCAAACTAAGGTTGCACGTGATTTGAAGTACAACGCGCAAGATATGGATTTAGATCGTCTGGCTAAAGAACTTCATGGCGAGATCGATACAACCTCACGCAAGGATGATGATGATCCATTTGCTGAGGGCAACTACATTCCACGTGCGTGAGACCAACACCGTACGTAGCATCGCTTCGAATCTACGAACCTCTTTCAGCATTTGAAGCTGCCGACCGTTTGCGTTGGCAGAATGTAGAGATCGATCCATTCTCTTTCAATAAAGAAGAAGAGTTAGCGATGCACCGCGTTGTTCAACCAGAACCGCCAGCTGGTCGACCAGATGGTGTCCACATTCTTGAACGTGATGGCCTTCGATATGTTTCACCGTGGGCAACAGCAACACGTTGTTGGGCCGCTCTTGATAACTTTAAGGACTCACTTCCAAGCACCGTAGTTCCCTACTTTGTATCTCCAGCCATGGAAGATGTAATCACCGCCGGGGTTGATCTGCTCGACGATAAAGTCCCACATATTTTAAATGAGACATGGATTATTCCACCGCGTTGGTTTATTTTGTTTTCACCTGAAGAACGCACTCGGGGAACAAATGCAGATGGTTTGTATTCACGCGCATTAACAAGTATTGCTTATGCAAAACAACGATGTGATGGCGCACATGATGCAGTTGTTAATGCATTTGGTGAGGGCCCAGTTGAACAAGAGTTAGAAAATCTGCTGACCTGGCTAGAAATGTTTCATCCAGAATCATTAGTCGAACTTGATTACGGTGGTTTGGCTAACTACATGGATAAGGCTTTACGTGATTCTGGTGAAGAAGGTCTTGAAGCTGACTCCTCAATTGAAGATGTTACTTACTCTGTTGCAGGTCTTTCAGCTTCAGATGGAATGATGGCGGGAGTTGGATATCAGCGATTGATGTCCCGATGGCGCTTAGTTCAGGCCTTTGAGCAGGCCTCGTAGGTATTGCCACCCGCTTGATAAATCGCAATACTTCACCCTATTACGCGCAATTAACAATCTAAAGGAGTCGCTATGAACCGCATCCCAGATGCTGAAGTTCTTTTGACCCCCAAAGAGGTTGCGCAACGTTTCCATGTAAATCCAAAGACGGTTACACGCTGGGCAAAGGCAGGAAAGTTAACTGCGATCCGCACATTGGGTGGGCATCGTCGTTATCGCGAATCTGAGGTTCTTGAGAGATTGCGCGAATACAAGGAATCAAGCTCCTAGCAGTAGGATTAACTCATGACCGATAAGAATGATGATATGAAAGCAAGAATGCTTGCTGCTCTGGAAGCTAAGAAGAATAAGCCAGGTGCACCAGGTACTCAGAACCATTCTGAAACTGGGTCAAAGATTCGTGGCGGACAACGCAGCGGTGGTGCACCACAAGTACAGCGCAAAGCTGGACCGTCAGGTTCTGGCTCTGCAGGCTAAATGCCAGAGCAACTGCTCATAGAAATTCGGGTTCGCCCAAACTCTTCACGAAATAAAGTTGGTGGAAGTGTTGGCGATCCTGCACGTTTAATTGTAGCGGTTCAAGCACCTGCGGTAGATGGAAAGGCGAACGCGGCGGTAATCAAAGAGTTAGCTAGTGCATTCAATTGTCGCGCTCGAGATTTCACAATTGTTTTTGGCGAACTTGGTCGCGATAAACGTTTACTCATTAATGGAGACCCAGCAACTCTTCATCAAAGATATGTAGAGTTGCTGGGAGACCCCAAATTATTTTACTGAGTTAGAACTAGAGTTGATCTAGCTGCAATTTGGATCGAGTTACCTGTTACCTTGCGTAAGACAGAATTTCCGGCACGTCCTGCTTCAACAAGAATCGACCAACTTCCTGACTTAGGAAGGGTGATCGTTTGGGTTGAAGTATTTGCATTGTGAACCACGACCAAAGTCGAAGCAGAGTCTTTAACTGCGCTTCCATTGAGAGAGTATGCAATCGTGCCTTCAGGTGATGTAAGGAAGGCAAGATTCTTTCTTACCTGGTCTGTAGTCGTCATTCTGAAAGCAGGATGTGCCTTTCGAAGCGCTATGAGACCTTGATAAAACTTCACTGTTGACGCATTTGTTGCCTTAGTACTCCATTTCAAAGAGTTCACCAGATCACTAGATTTATAGCTATTGGTATCTCCCCCCTTGGAACGAAGGAACTCTTGACCCGCCTGCATGAATGGAAGGCCTTGTGACAAGAAAGCGATTGAGGTTGCGAACTGAGAAAGCTGTGCGATATCTGAAGGGTTTGCATCCTTTACGCTGGCCTTGATCTTGTCCACCAAGGTCATGTTGTCATGTGACTCCACATAGTTAACTGATTGACCAGGTGTAGTTGTTGTCCACTTAGTGACAATTTCAGTGGAGTAATCAATATTTCCGACAATTCCAGCCATCACATTCATTTTTGAAGTGAACTTGCCTGTTGCAAAACCGGTATCAGCTGAATCAAAGACTGAACCCTTGATTCCATCTCTGATCTGATCATTGAAATGAGAGACCCGATTCAATTTTTGAATATTCAGCTGGTTTGCTCTCTGGCTTGCAGGCAAAGTGCCCATGTTCCAACCTTCACCAATGATCAAAATCGTAGGATCTATCTTGTTAAGCGCGGCTGTAATCTCATTAATAGTTTTGATATCCATTAATCCCATGAGATCAAATCGGAAGCCATCCATGTTGTATTCATTCGCCCAGTATTTCACTGAATCAACAATGAATTTCCGGACCATAGGGCGTTCTGAGGCAACATCGTTACCGCAGCCACTACCGCTTGTAAGATTTCCATTGTCATCACGACGGAAAAAGTAATTTGGAACGATCAAGTTTTGGCTAAATGTACTGGCGTTAGAGACATGGTTATAAACCGCATCCATGTTAACGCGCAAACCTTGCTTGTGTAGAGCCAAGATCGCACTCTTAAGCTCTGTAATTCGCAGCTTTGGATTTGTTGGATCTGTGCTGTATGAACCCTCTGGCACATTGTAGTTTTGCGGATCATATCCCCAGTTAAATGTTGGGTTATTCTCATCTACGGTAGCAAAATCAAAAATAGGTAGTAGTTCAACATGTGTGATCCCAAGATCTTTAATTGCTGCGACGCCTGTTTTTTCTCCGTTATGTGAGGTTTTAGTATTTGTGAAAGCAACATACTTGCCTTTTTGTGCAGCCGGGAACCCACTGGATGCATCCATCGATAAATCTCGAACGTGAAGTTCGTAGATGATTGCATCTGTTGGCTTTCCACTAAAGCGTGGCTTAGTCATGCCCCAACCCTTTGGGTTTGTAGTACTCAAATCAACAATTACGCCACGCAAACCATTGACAGTCGTAGCCCTTACGTAGGGATCTACAGCTTCATTATTGAATCCATTAACTTGGACGCGATAATTAAATACGGTTCCATCCTGGTCACCCTTTAATCTAGCGACCCAGGTTCCTTTAACATCGTATTTCATCGGAAGTAATTTTCCGGATGAGTATGGTGAGTTGCTCTCCTTGTAGGTAACTACATTTACAGCTGTAGCGGTTGGAGCCCAAACTCGTAAAGTCGTGGCTTTCTTTGTGTAGGTAACTCCCAAGTCATTACCGGTATAGGTGAACTTCGAGCTAAATTCAGGTGAGTCATAAAGTGCGATCTGGTCGAGAACTGGATTTTTCGGAATTGGGGTAGTTGGAATTGCATAGTGAATGGTTGGGTCTCCTTGTCGGAGCCAGATCTCTACAATTCCATTAGCTGGAATCTGAGTGATAAATCGATCTTCGCCAATGTCTTTTGATTCCCAGCTGCCTTTACGGACAATAATTCCTATATTTTCAAACTTATCCATGCCATCAATTTGAACTTTTGCTATCTTTCCAAACTCATCCTGTGAAGTGAATGCAACTCCATTGCTATCGACATCTACATCTCCTGGACCAGAAAGATTCTTCCAAAGCCAAAGATTCCAGTTTTGGTAATCCCCGCCTGGTCGCTGATAGTGCACCGTCAAATTAATGTTGGTCGGAACACCTGAAGCGATCGCAGGGAAGGTAAAGACAAGTGCTGCGATTAGAGCGAGAACTACCTGAAACTTCTTAGCGAAAGAGTTGATTTTCATAGAGTAAATCTACCCGCGAAAATTCAAATCAGTAGTTACGCCAAGCCGCGACGCTTCAAGAGCGGCTCGATCTTTGAATCACGACCACGGAAATTGCGGAACATCTGCATGGAATCAATAGATCCACCACGACCAAGAAGTGTGTTCTTGAAATGCTCACCGTTTTTGCGCTTTAATCCACCGTTTTCCTTAAACCAATCAACGGTATCTGCATCCAAAACCTCAGACCAGATGTAGCCGTAATACCCTGATGAATAACCACCGGCAAAGATATGGCTGAAATATGTTGAGCGATAACGTGTTGGGACGGGTGCGAAATCAAGACCGTAATCCTTAATCGCTTGAGCTTCAAAAGCCACCACATCGGTGACCTTTGCCGCTTGCTCTGTATTAAGTGAGTGCCAGGCCAGATCTAGAATCGCAGCAGATAGGTAACTTGTTGTTGCATGACCTTCATTGAAGGTGCTGGCAGCTTCGAGGCTATCGATCCACTCTTGTGGCAGCTTCTCGCCGGTTTCATGGTGGCGGGCATAGTTCTCTACAACCTCAGGCCACAAGATCCACATCTCATTTACTTGTGAAGGGAACTCAACAAAGTCACGTTGAACACTTGTGCCTGAAACACGTGGGTACTTAACCTGCGACAAGAAGCCGTGAATTGCATGTCCAAACTCATGGAAAAGGGTTGTTGTCTCAGAAAAGGTAAGCAAGGTTGGCTTACCTGCAGGTGGCTTTGGAATATTCAAGTTATTCACAACAACAGGAAGTTGATTAAAGAGGAAGTTTTGATCAACCAAGTTGTTCATCCAAGCTCCACCACGCTTTGAATCACGTGTGTAAAAGTCTGCGATAAACAAGCCGACCTTTGTTCCATCTTCATTGTTAACCTCAAAGGCACGAGCCTCCGGATGATAAGTAACAAGATCTGGACGCTCCTTAAAGGTAACTCCAAACAACTTGTTTGCGGCGAAGAAAACACCATCATGTAAAACGCGCTCGAGTTCAAAGTAGGGACGCATCTTTGATGTATCGATGTTGTACTTTTCTACACGAACCTTTTCGGTGTAAAAACCCCAGTCCCAGCTTTCAATATCCGTTCCAGCTGATTTCTTCAGATCATCTGCCTCTGCCTTTGCATTGCGAACAGCAGCTGGAGCAATCTTGCGAAGCATCGCATGAACATTGTCTGGATGTTCAGCGGTTTGTACCGCAATTACATGCTCAGCATGTGTTTCCTTGCCAAACAAGTTGGCGCGCTCTGCACGTAGCTTTACCATTTTAAGCAGGACGGGCTTGTTGTCATTCTCATTTGCGCGATTTGCCTTCAGGAGTGAGGCCTGCATAATCTTTTTACGGAGATCGCGATTAGTCAATGAATCCAAGACTGGGTTGCCGGTGAAGTTCACCATTCCGATAAGCCACTTGCCATCATGTCCGCGATCTTTTGCCGCTGCCGCCGCTGCAGCGATTTCATTTTCGCTTAGGCCATCAAGCTCTTCAACGGTCTCAACGAGAACAGCCAAATCATTTGTATCTGCCAAGACATTTTTTGAAAACTGTGTTTCAAGGGATGAAAGCTCTTCATTGAGCTCCTTTAGACGTGAGCGCTGAGCATCTGTTAAATGTGCACCGGCATGAATGAGATCCTTGAAGTAGCGCTCAAGTAACCATGCATCTTCGCTATTGAGACCTAGTGATTCGCGGGCATCGTAGAGATCCTTGATTCGCTTGAACAACGCCGGATTTAAATTAATTGCATCTTGATGCGCAGCTAACTTTGGAGCAATCTCTTCTTCAATTGCATCGAGCGCGTCATTTGTGTCACTTGAAGACTTATTGTAAAAAACCAGCAACATGCGCATCAAGTATTGCCCGCTCTTTTCAAGAGCCACAATTGTGTTCTCAAATGTCGCAGTACCTGGAGCATCAAGAATTGCTTGAACTTCAGCTAATTGGGCGGCGCACCCTTCGTAGAATGCAGGAAGGTAATGCTCCTCTTTTATCTGAGCAAATGGTGGCAGCTCATATTCAAGAGTGCTTCGTTGGGCAAATGGATTCGCGTTAGTCATAACGCGAAACCTATCAATTAACGGAAGTTTTAACGAGGGCGACGGCGACGTTGGCTTGAGTTAGGACGTGGACGCTTTCCGCCGCTACGTACTGACTTTTCAACGATTGGCACGATGTAAGGAATACCTGATGGCTCCTGCGCACCCGTAATCTTCATTAACTCAGTGCTCAATGGTGTGACCCCAACAAACTTAGGGGTTACTCCTGCGCGCTGTGTAAGTCCACCGATCGACTTTTGCTGACGAGTAGTTGCAAGGGTGACAACAGTTCCGGCCTCACCCGCACGAGCAGTACGACCTGCACGGTGTAGATAATCCTTGTGATCTGTTGGTGCATCAACATGCACAACAAGTGAAATTCCATCTACGTGAATACCGCG
>CAXNDW010000006.1:0-23640 GCA_964201405.1 Candidatus Planktophila sp. | reverse complement strand
GGTTTTCCTGCATCTGGCACCAAAGTCGAAAACGATGGAGTTGTGGTTGGTTTTATAGGCACCGTTGCCCGTCACCATGAATTAGGAACAATCGCCTTGGCCATTGTTAAGCGCAATACTCCAACTGATGCAACGCTAACAATCGATGGGATACCTGCAAATCAAGAAGTAATTGTTTAACCGCTATTCTTAAGCCATGGAGTTGTTCACCTCAGTAATTCTTGGCCTTGTTGCCATTGCTCTTGGTGTAGCGCTCATTGTTTATGCATTTAAAGGTCGCCAATCACAAGCGCGACGCATTACTAACTGGAGGCAACGTCGCTAATGGTCTTTACAATTCCAGAAGGTTTGCATCCCGATCTCAACCCTTTGGCGTGGATGGTTGGAACATGGCGTGGAAAAGGTCGTGGTGAGTATCCAAATATCGAACCTTTCGAGTACGCGCAAGAGGTTGTTTTCAACCACGATGGACGTAACTTCCTCAATTACTTTTCACGGTCATGGATCATCGATGCTGAGGGCGAAATCCTTCGTCCAGGTGCATCGGAAGTTGGATTCTGGCGCGTTAAACCCAACAATGTTCTAGAGGTTTTGATTTCGCACAACACCGGAATCACCGAAGGCTGGGTTGGAACCTTTGATGGTCCAAAGATTCAATTGGTTTTGGATCAGGGATACTCATCACCATCTGCCAAGATTGTTACAGCTGGTGTGCGTTTATACGGTCTTGTTGCCGGCGAGCTTTTTTACGCCTATGACATGGCCGCTGAAGGACAAGAGTTGCAAGCTCATATCTGGTCTTCACTTGAACGCCAATCCGATTAAATGAAAAGTTACTAGCGATGCTAGGCGAAGTTCTAGCTGAGGTCACACGCTCAGATGTCGTTGAATCTGTTCATGCAGGTCACCTTGTTTTGCTTAATGCTGATGGATCGATTCTCTTTCAAATGGGTAATCCGACTTTAGATATTTACTCGCGCTCATCGCTGAAATCAATTCAGGCATCTGCAATGGTGCGCGCTGGTTTAGATATCGAGCCACGGTTATTGGCATTGGTGTGTGCATCTCATGCAGGAACACCGATGCATCAGCAAGGAGCCCTTGCGATTTTGGCAAAGGCGGGCCTAGATGAGCATTCATTGCAATGTGTTCTTGATCGGCCATTAGATGAAGAGCTGCGACGTACTGCGGATCCAACGCGATTAGCAATGAACTGCAGCGGAAAGCATGCAGGAATGCTTGCAACCTGCGTTGTTAATGGCTGGCCAACTGATTCATATTTGGACCCCGATCATCCTTTGCAGCGTGTAATTAAGGCAGAGGTCGAAGCTATGAGCGGTGAAGAAGTACTTGTTACTAGTGTTGATGGATGTGGAGCACCGCTCTTTCTCTTTTCATTATTAGGTCTTGCTCGCGCAATTCGTAACTTAACAATTAGCTCAGATCCTGTACATCAAACCGTTGCGCAAGCATGTCGTGACTTTCCAGAAATGGTCTCTGGTCCCGGTCGACTTGCAACACGAATGATGCAAAGTGTTGATGGTCTTTTTATGAAGGATGGAGCAGAAGCGGTCAATGTTGCTTCGCTGCCTGATGGAAGGAGTTTAGCCATCAAGATTAGCGATGGAAATGCACGTGCGATGTCTGCGATCACCGCTGCTGCACTCAAGAGATTTGGTGTTGATGCACATGAAGCACCAACAAATACAGTGGGTGGCGGGCTTCCAGTCGGCACCATTCGCGCTTCTTTCTAACACCGCGTACCCTTAAAGCCTATGAATGGCCGCATTGCAACTGTAATGGTGCACACCTCGCCCCTGGAACAACCGGGTATTGGCGATGCTGGCGGCATGAATATTTATGTGTTGGAGTCTGCCCAACGTATGGCTGCGATGGGTGTGAGCGTTGATATTTTTACCCGCCGAACAGATCCAGATGCACCAGATATCGTAGAGATCTCACCAGGTGTTCGAGTTCGCCACTTTGATTGCGGACATGGGACATTAACTAAAGAGCAGTTACCAATTCATATATCTGGTTTATCTCAAGAGTTTTCGCGAATCATGCGCACTGAGAATTACGATGTTATTCACTCTCATTACTGGTTGTCGGGCAAGGTCGCCATGCCCGCCGCGAAGGAGCTAAAGATTCCATTGGTGCACACGATGCACACGATGGCGCGTGTTAAGAATTTGAATCTGGCCGAAGGCGAGAGCCCAGAACCGATGATTCGGGTGCAAGGTGAAACTCAGGTTGTCGCAGCGGCAAGTGCATTGATTGCAAACACAGATGCAGAAGCTGCAAGCCTTGTCTCTTTATACGATGCCTGCCCAGACACAGTTCATGTTGTTACCCCTGGCGTAGATCTCTTTACATTTACACCTGGTCAAAGCCGCAGTGCCGCACGAGAATCCCTTGGCTTATTACCCGACTCATTAATTGTTTCATTTGTGGGACGTATTCAGCCGCACAAGGGCCCTGAAGTTTTAATTCGCGCAACTAGCGAGTTAGTAAAGCACTCACCTCAGCTTCGCCCTAGATTAATTGTGAACATTATCGGAGGCGCATCTGGTGCAAATACTGAAGAAGTCGATCGACTTAAAGATTGCACACAATGGTTAGGAATTGATGATGTAGTGCGCTTTGCACCACCAGTTTCTCGCGCTGACTTACCGCAGTGGTATCGCGCTTCAGATTTAGTTGTTGTGCCAAGCTATAGCGAGAGTTTTGGTTTGGTTGCGTTAGAAGCCCAGGCATGTGGAACACCGGTCGTAGCAACAGCTGTAGGCGGATTACGTACCGCAGTTGCCGATGGTATTTCTGGTGTTTTAGTTGATGGACATGATCCAAAGGCTTGGTCCTCTGTCATTACCCGTTTATTACAAGAACCTCAGCGCCGAGTACTGCTTTCAATGGGTGCGATTGAGCATGCATCCCACTTTGGTTGGGATGGCACCGCCCGAGGCACTCTAGATATTTATGATGTTGTTATCAGTGGTGCCCGTAAATCATTGGAAGCGTAAATGGCTGGCATAGATCCCCGCATCACCATCGAGGAGTTTCTCGATTCACATGATCTGGAATATGAACGCAAGGATGCACATACCTTCTTAGTAAGTTTGCCCGGCGAAAAGAAGTTACAAACACATTGCGCACTTGTTGTTGGAGATCATTCATTAAGCATCAACGCATTTGTTATTCGCAAACCCGATGACAACGCTGATCAAGTACACGCTTGGTGCATGTCAAAAAATGCTTCAATGTATGGAATCGCCTTTGCAACCAATGAAATCGGAGATATCTTCCTTGTGGGTCGACTGCCATTGTTTGCCGTCACTGAACGGGAGCTAGACCGATTGATTGGCTCTGTTCTTCAATACAGCGACAACTCATTTAACCCACTTCTTGAACTTGGCTTTGCAAATGCAATTCGCCGCGAATGGGCGTGGAGACTCTCACGCGGGGAATCTTTGGCCAATTTAGATGCCTTCAAACATTTGGTTTAGACTGTAGACATGACTAACTTCGAACTAGTACTTCTGCGCCATGGCGAATCTGAATGGAACGCTAAGAATCTCTTCACTGGCTGGGTAGATGTTCATCTATCTGAAAAGGGAGAAGCAGAGGCAAGTCGCGGCGGTTCGATGTTGGCAGAACGAAACTTATTGCCCGATGTAGTTCACACCTCACTCTTGCGCCGCGCCATCCATACATCGCAGTTAGCACTTGATGCATGTGATCGTCACTGGATTCCGGTAAAGCGTTCATGGCGTTTGAATGAGCGTCACTACGGTGCGCTACAGGGTAAGGACAAGGCACAGACCTTGGCCCAGTACGGTGAAGAGCAGTTCCAGCTATGGCGCCGCAGCTTTGATGTTCCGCCTCCTGCAATTGATGACAATGATGAATTTAGCCAGGCAAAGGATCCGCGCTACGCAGATTTAGGGGCTTCTGCACCAAAAACTGAGTGCCTCAAAGATGTAATCATCCGCATGCTTCCTTACTGGGATGAATCAATCATTCCTGATCTCAAAGCGGGTAAGCGTGTGCTTGTAACTGCTCACGGAAACTCATTGCGCGCATTGGTCAAGCACCTTGATGGAATTAGTGATGCAGATATTGCAGGCTTGAATATTCCTACTGGTATTCCTTTGTACTACAAGCTGGATGAAAACTTTAAGCCAGTTGTTAAGGGTGGAGAGTATTTAGATCCCGAAGCGGCAAAAGAAGCTATTGCAGCTGTTGCAAATCAGGGTAAAAAGTAAGATTAATTACCTGCAGTAGCAGATGGTGAAGGCGATGCTGTTGTTGTCGCCAAGACTCCACCAGCTGTAATTCCTGCATACTCATCTTTGTTATCGCGCACGATCACATTCTTTGTTATTTCTCCAGCGCGTGCAAAGAACAATGTGATTGTTACATTTGTACCAGGCTGAGCACCAAAGCCAGTTAGAACAGCTTTGGCATTTGCACTTTCACCTTCAAAAATAATTGGAGAGTTCTTAGGCAAGTTATTCTTACCTGTATAAGTAAGAACGCTTCCATTAATTGCTACACCGAGCAAAGCATCCTCAGTCTCTGCCGCGTTTACAATTGTTCCTACCAAAACCCCAGTTCCGCCTTCAGCGGCAACCACAAGAAGGTTTACTACACGGATGTTGTTTCCATCTTCAATGATTTGAGCCTCGGCACCATCAGTTACCTGTGTAATTTGGCGTGTGGAAGCGTTGAGTCCAGCGCCACAACCAGTAAGTGAGGCAGCAAGAGCTGCAATTGCTAATGCAGAAAGTATGCGACGCATAGGCGCAATTGTCTCACATCAAATTAGTAGTGAATGACGCTACTTTCTTCGGGTTTTGTGAACCGAAGATTGCTGGTAGAATTGACCCTCTAGCGAAGGGCATCACATGACATTTAAGGTCGGCGAAACCGTTGTTTATCCTCATCACGGGGCTGCGTTAATCGAAGCTATTGAAACTCGTGTGATCAAGGGTGAAGAAAAGACCTACCTAGTGTTAAAAGTTGCTCAAGGAGATTTAACAGTCCGCGTTCCTGCAGACAATGTAGATCTAGTCGGAGTTCGTGATGTTGTTGATTCAGCAGGCCTCGATCGCGTATTTAGCGTATTGCGCCAGCCATACACAGAAGAGCCAACTAACTGGTCTCGTCGCTACAAGGCAAATCTAGAAAAGCTTGCTTCAGGTGATGTTATTAAGGTTGCCGAAGTTGTTCGTGATCTTTACCGTCGCGATCTAGATCGTGGACTTTCAGCAGGTGAAAAGCGCATGCTCGCCAAGGCGAAGCAGATCCTAGTTTCAGAGCTGGCTCTTGCAGAGCGCACCGATGAAGAAAAGGCTGCAGTAATCCTTGACGAGGTTTTAGCTTCCTAATTTCATGACACCTTCTCTGAAGGTTGTTGTGGCGATTACCTCGCCAATAGCGTTCCATCAATTAAAGAATCAAACAATTGTGTCTACCTGCATTAATTCTGTGCAGAGCTTTGTCGCATCAGTTGATAGCGCGCATCTTGCAATTGCAGGTACGGCAGAGGATTTAGCTAAGGTTGCAGATATCAATTGTGAAAAGATTCTCTGTAATCCCAATAAGCCAGGTCAATTAGCGGCTGCGCTGAAGAGTTCAACCCCAGCCGACTTAGTGATGATTCATGATGCGTTAAGACCTCTAACCCAGCAGGCTCAATTTGAACGTGTATTTGCCGGGCTTACTAGCGATATCGATGCGGTTCGCCCAGTGTCACCCTTTACTGAAACCTTGAAATCCATCAACGCCGATAATTTCATCGATCAAACCATTGATCGCAACTCCATGATGCGTATTTCAACTCCTGAACTGATTCGCGTCAGTGCGATTGATTGTGATGCACCATCATCTACGTGGTTTGTTCCTCTAATTAAAAATGCTAGAACCGCAGTAGTTGAGGCTGACCCAGATAGTGCCCGCATTAACTCGGAAAAAGAGATTGAATTAATGGGTTATTTACTGGACTGGAACAAGTAGTTCGGCGATAGCTAAATCCTGCGGGTATGTAATTTTGATATTAAAGATATCGCCAGGAACAGCCACGGTATTTACATCAGGAAAGAACTTCTCCATACAGGCGGCTGTATCAGTTCCAATAAATCCACTTGCTGCAGCTTTTTCATAAGCTTGTAGCAACTGCTGTGCTCGAAATCCTTGAGGTGTTTGTACCCGAGCAATTGTTTCAGTTCGGGCTGCATCCATTTCATGTGGATCTAAAGCGATGGTTGGAATCGCACCACCATGTGTTTGTGCGCCATCTGCAATAGCTGAAAAAATCTGCGGAGTCGCTAATGGTCGTGCTCCATCATGGATTAAAACCAAATCAATTAAACCAGCTTCGATATCGCCCTTTAAATATTGAAGCGCTTTGTACTCGCTTTCGTGACGGGTTGCACCACCATGCACGATTTCAGTATCGGCAAGGACTCCATCCTTCATTAATGCTTCACGAGCAAACTCTTCATCATCAGGATTAATCACCAAGATACTGCGAACTTGAGAAAAACTCTTACGTGAATTTTCAAGTGATCTAGAAATAATGTGTTTACCATGTAACTGCAGCCACACCTTGTTCATGCTGTGCCCAAAACGAGTTCCAGAGCCTGCTGCAAGAACGATCGATGCAACTGCGACCTGGGTGCTCATCTTTACTTCTGGCTTGGGGCGTAGGTAAGACCTAATTCATCCTGCTTCTTACGCAAAGCGACGATAAATGAATCTTGATTGAGCTCAACATGGTCGTAAGTAAGTAGCTCGCCAACACCAATTGGCTTAATGATTTTTGCGCCAGCAACTAAACCGATTGGAACTAAGTTATCTCGCTTTGCATCCATTGCGTTATCGGCGTATCCACGCACGGTAAATCCACCAATACCGTCAATCACATCGCCTACTTCTAGGTTTTTCTTAGTCATTGTCACAACTTCGGCGTTTAAGTAAGGCGCATACAGTGAAGATTCGCGATCCAAGATCGCACGGTAAACAGTGATGGGCGCTTCAATTGAAGCCAAATGGAATGGACGGTACAAAGTAAAGTAAGGACCAGGTCCCATCGCTAAGTAACTCATCTCATGTGCGATGTACGGGTCATTATGGCGAACAATCACAAATACACCTGGCGCAACATCACCGGTGCAGTAATCAACAACACCAGGACGATCTAAAACTCCACCATCTGCGGCAAGTGCAAAGGTGTCCTGCAAGGTTTTCACAGATGATGCAGGGCCATACATTCCGCGCTTTGAAAGCTGCAATCCTGTTGTGTTTGCTAGCGCAACCATTTCAGTCATTGTTTTGGATCCATCAGTAAATGAACACAACATCTTTGGGTTCATCTTCTTAGCAATCGCGGTTTCGCGGACAGTATCTGGAGTGCTCAACGGCTCAAAGGGATTGTTCTTTCCCTTACCTGCACAGATAATTTCAAAGTTTAGATCGCGGGCGTAATCAACTAAGACCTTGGCTTCAATTGGCTCATCGCCATGGCAGACCGCATAGATAACGCCGTTATCAGTTGCAACCTTGTGAAGCAGTGGCCCGATGGTCACATCCATTTCAACATTAAGAACTGCAACATCCTTTTTAGCAAGAAGTGATGAGTATGTAATCTGGGCACCGATATCTGGAACACCGGTTCCTTCGACAACTAAATCAACTGGAAGCTCTGATACCAAAGTCGCATCGGTGCTGCCGGTGTGCTTGCCCTCCAATATAGCCTTGGATAAAACCTCTTTGTCATCACTGAAAACAATCTCGGTGATTCCTAAATCTGCATAAACAACCTTTACTCGCTCAAGATCTGAATCGATAACGATCGATAGGGATATTCCCTCTTTGCGACCCAACTGATTTCCAAAGCCGCGGCCCATCTGGCCAGCACCTACTAATGCGATGCGGGTATCGCGGCCGATCTTTAGTGCATGATCTCGAAGTCGAGATGTATAGGTCACTATGAACTCTTTTCCATGGATACGGCCTGTATGCGTATTAAACACCACCCGCCAAGCCGATACTCTTAGACAATGAACCTTTCCAAGATGCGTACTGGTGTCGGTGTAGATGCGCATCAATTTGGCGATAGCGGGCCTTGCTCACTAGCTGGATTGCAATGGCCAGATGCTCCACGCTTAGTGGGTCATTCAGATGGGGATGCTGCAGTTCACGCGCTGTGCGATGCGGTCTTATCTGCCTGCCAACTTGGAGATGTCGGAACATTTTTTGGAGTCGATACCCCTGAAATGGCTGGAGCCACAGGTGTTGCGATGATTGAAAAGCTTCGTGATTTTGTCACATCTAAAGGTTTTGTCATCAACAATGTTGCGCTGCAGATTGTTGGCAATCAACCAAAGATCACGCCTCGACGCGATGAAGCACAAAAGGTTTTATCTGTTGCCCTTGGTGCACCCGTATCAGTTGCTGCAACAACATCAGATCAAATGGGCTTCACCGGCAGAGGTGAAGGAATTTATGTGATTGCAAATGCTTTGGTTCAGGTGCCATGACTCTGAATCTTTACGACACAGCTACCCGCGAAGTAAGTGAATTCAAACCGCTAGAGCCTGGCAAGGTTTCAATCTATGTTTGTGGTGCAACGGTTCAGTCCTACCCACATATTGGCCATGTTCGCAGTGGAATCAACTTTGATATTTTGCGTCGTTGGTTAATGAAGAATGGTTATGCAGTTACCTTTATTCGCAATGTCACCGACATCGATGACAAGATCTTGCACAAAGCTGTTCATGAAGAAATGCCGTGGTGGGCGCTAGCAATGAAGTACGAGCGCATCTTTGCCGAAGCCTATGCAACACTCAATGTTTTGCCACCGACTTATGAACCACGAGCAACCGGCCACATCACACAGATGGTCGAACTAATGCAGACTCTTATTGAGAACGGTGCTGCATACGCCCCAGGCAATGGCGATGTTTATCTAGAGGTCCGCAAGTTAAAACGTTACCTAACTTTGTCTCGCCAGCACTTAGATGATTTACAACCAGCAGCTGATGCTGATGACACTTACAAAAAAGATGTGCGTGACTTTGCTTTATGGAAGGCTGCAAAGCCCGGAGACCCTTCATGGCCAACTCCTTGGGGTCCAGGTCGTCCTGGTTGGCATTTGGAATGTTCTGCAATGGCACATGCATACCTTGGTGAAAAATTTGATATCCATGGTGGCGGATTAGATTTGGTGTTTCCACACCATGAAAATGAAATTGCACAATCAGAGGCTGCTGGTTACGGCTTTGCACAACGTTGGTTGCACAACGCATGGGTTACTCAATCCGGCGAAAAGATGTCAAAGTCTTTGGGTAACACCTTGCAGGTGCATGAGATCTTGAAATCTTTCCGCGGAATCGAACTTCGTTGGTACTTAGGTAGTGCGCACTACCGTTCCATGCTTGAATACTCACCAGAGGCGTTACAAGAAGCGGCGACAAATTTCCGACGGATTGAAAACTTCTTAAATCGTGCAACTGAGGTTCTTGGTGAAGTTCCAACTTCAATTGTCAGCGATGCATTTACTGCGGCGATGAATGATGACTTAGCTGTTCCTGCAGCACTTGCAACAATCAGCGAAAATCTTCGTTTAGGTAATCAGGCATTAACTGATAATGACACTGCAGTGATTTCTAGAAATGCCAAAGAGATCCGTGGAGCGCTTGATATCTTGGGCTGCGATCCATTTGATGCCACTTTTGCATCATCTGGTGGTTCAGAGCTATCTGCAGCCCTCGATGGCACCATTAAATTGGCGTTGGCAGAGCGCGCAGCTGCCCGTGAGCGTAAGGATTTCGCTGCATCAGATGCCATCCGTGATGGGCTTGCTGCTTTAGGAATTACAATTGAGGACACTGCTCAAGGACCTCGCTGGTCTATTAATTAATTACTGAAACGAGATCTCATCATGGCTGGCAATTCATCCCGAAAAGGCGCTATTCGCCAATCTAAAAAGGGGCCATCTGCCGGTACTGGTGGAAACAATAAGCGTCGTCTTGAAGGAAAAGGTCCAACTCCAAAGGCTGAAGACCGTCCTTATCACGCAGCTGCAAAGCGCAAAAAGGCTGCTGAAAAGAAGGAGTCACGTTCTCCTCGTATGCCAAAGGGTGATCGCCCTCGCGGTGAAATCGTTGCAGGACGTAACGCGGTACTAGAAGCGCTTCGCGAAAGTGTTCCAGCGACAGAGTTATTAGTTGCACGCAGTATCGATGTTGATGATCGCGTTGCCGAGAGCTTAAAGCTTGCATTACACCTCGGACTTCCAATCCGCGAAGCACACCGTGCTGAAGTTGAGGGTATCTCACCTAACAGCCAAGGAATTATTCTTGCGATCAAGCCATTTCAGTACTCAAGTTTTGAAGAGATTATGGAACGTGCAAAGCATCCATCATTGATTGTTGCACTTGATGGCGTTACAGATCCTCGTAACCTCGGAGCAATCATTCGTTCAGCTGCAGCTTTTGGTGCAGCAGGTGTAATCATGACTGAACGTCGCGCAGCAACAATGACTGCATCGGCATGGAAATCATCAGCAGGTGCTGCTGCTCGTTTGCCAATTGCGCAGATTACTAACCTTGCTCGCACAATCGATGCGGCCAAGAAGGCTGGAATGTTTGTGGTCGGATTAGATGGTGAATCTGATGAGATGATCAGCGATATGAAGGTTGCAACTGAGCCTTTAATGGTGATCGTTGGCTCTGAAGGTAAGGGTCTTGCACGATTGACTAAGGAAAAGTGTGATCTTGTAATCTCAATTCCAATTAGCGCTTCAACTGAATCTCTCAATGCAAGCGTTGCTACCTCGATTGCGCTGTTCCATATAGATCAACAGCGCCGCGCGAAGTAGGTAAAAGCCTTGAAATACAACCGCTTTATCGCTATCGGTGACTCATTTACTGAAGGTATGTGCGATGAGAAAAGGTATGGGCAGTATCGTGGATGGGCAGATCGTGTTGCCGATGTGATGGCACAAGCACAGCCTGGCTTCCAATATGCAAATCTTTCTATTCGCGGAAAGTTACTGAAGCAGGTTGTCGATGAGCAGTTAGATGCGGCGATCGCGCAGGTTGTAGATAAGACAACACTTGTTTCATTCCATGCCGGTGCAAATGATGTTATTCGCCCCAAGTACAACCCCAATGTGATTCTTCCTTTGTACGCCGAAGCTGCACGAAAAGTGGCAGCCTCTGGTGCAACGGTCATGCTGTTTACCGTTCTTGAAGACAGTGGCAGCGAAGGACGTTTAGCTGAAACTTGGAAGGCGCGATTTAAAGACTTTAATGAAAATGTCCGCGCAGTTGCAGATGAGATCGGTGCAATCCTGTGTGATGCAAATGAAGAAGCCGAATTTAAGGATCCACGATTTTTAGCCTTTGATCGTTTGCATTTGAACCCAATGGGACATGATCGAGTTGCACAAGCTGTGCTTGAAACTATTGAACTGCCATTTGATCCATCTTGGCGCAGACCATTGGCCCCAGCAGAGCCGATGCATAAGATAGTAAAGATCGCTATTACAACTGTGTGGTTTGGAACCTTTGCACTGCCATGGATGTGGCGACGTGCACGTGGAAAATCATCAGGTGATGGTCGTACCTGTAAATACCCGCATGCAATTAACTGGCCGCTAACGCATTTGGATTAGCCACATTTAGATTGAAGTAACTGTCCACTCCCAGGTATGTACGCCGGTCTTGATGATGTACTTATCTAAAGTATCTGGACCACATGATGCGGTTCCAACTCCGCGGTGTGCTGCATCGATATGAACCACTGTGTTTCCACATGGTTTTACCTCTACATCATGGGTGGAATCAGCTAAATCCGCATCTCTATTAGGGGTTACCGATACCTGAGCAGGCTTGCCCATGACAAAGCGAAGACCATTTCCTTGGGCATTTACTAGCTCAAACCAACGAACCGCCGTGTGTCCACCATTTTCTTGTGGGCGAACATATGGAATGTATTGAGCAGCAACAGTTGAAACATAACGACCAATGCGACCGATCTTGCGATCTGGGTATGTTTCATGTGCACCTGTGCCAAAGTAAACCAGTTCATTGAGCGAACCTTCTAACTCAAACAGTGTTCCAACACGCGCCAAATCATCAAAGGCCTTAGGAACCGTTACAGACTCCTTAACATTAAATCCGCCAACTACCGGTGTGATCAATTGAGTATGTTTGAAGTTAATTCCTGTGCTTGTCTGCCAGGTATTAGTTACCTTAATTGAAGTTGGAGATTGTTGAACAAGGCAATCGGTTCGGGAAATTTCGCGAACACCATATCGCTCCCACTTAGTAGCGATATGTCCGATGCGATCATTGTCAGTTGGTGCGCGCCACAATGAAACAGAAGGCGCAACGATTCCATACGGCAAAATAATTTGACCATGTTCGTCAACGACATCACCAAGCTCTTTTGTCTTCTTCGCAGGCGCTATCGCTTGTGAAGGAAGAGCGATTTGGCTCCAGCCGACCTCTGACATTGGTAGCGCCCAAGGTGTGCTTGCAACACAAACAAGAGAGAAGTTAATGAAACGTTCACCGCGGGATGTGCCCTTAGCTAACTTCTTTGAACTTACCTTGAAGTTAACGAACTTACGTGGAGCAACCTTAGGTAACTTAACAACGCCGCTATCTAGGATTTCGCCATCACAGCTTATGTTCCACTGCAATTGGTACTCGCTCAGGTCCTTAAAGAAATGCTTGTTAAATACCTTGAATTGGCCGGTTGCAGCCTTAACCGCGGTAATGACCACAGGGGCCGCAAGTGCTTTAAATTCATGCATTGCAGGCTTAGGCGTGCGATCTGGAAAGACCATTCCATCACAGCAGAAATTGCCATCATGTTTTTCTTCGCCGTAATCGCCACCGTAAGCGTTGCGCTTAGTGCCATCTGCAAGAGTTTGAACAGGACCGTGATCCCACATCTCCCAGATAAATCCACCTTGCAAACCACGAGTTGATTCGATGACTTCCCAATACTCGGCAAGGTTTCCATTGCTGTTACCCATTGCATGCGAGTACTCACACATAATCAATGGACGATCCGCCTTCGGAGATTTCGCATACTCCTTGATTGCATTGATCGATGGGTACATCGGTGCCATGACATCTGTCAGTGAATGGCTACCCATCCAGTTTCCGCGGATGCCACCTTCATAATGCAAGGGACGTGAAGGGTCAAAACTTCGCGCAAAAGCTGCAGCCGCTTCATGGTTGCTACCTGCACCTGATTCATTTCCAAGTGACCACATAACAACTGATGGATGATGAATATCGCGCTGAACCATTCTGCCTACGCGATCAACAAAGGCTGTCAAATACTTTGTGTCATCACAGATAGACGAAATAAATGCATGTGACTCGATATTTGCTTCGCCGATTACATAAAAACCTAATTCATCACATAAATCTAAGAAAGCAGCATCATTTGGATAATGGGATGTGCGCACCGCGTTGAAGTTCCAACGCTTGAGCTCCAACAAATCCTGACGCATGTCATCACGAGTAAGTGCGCGACCTGTAAATCTATTGAAATCGTGGCGGTTGATTCCGTAGAACATTACCGGCTGACCATTGACCAAAAAGTCCTGGCCCTTAATCACGATCGAACGGAAACCAATACGTTGCTGTGACACCTCAATAACTACGCCGTTTGGATCAAGTAATTCAATGTGCAGGGTATAGAGATTCGGAGCCTCTGCAGACCATGGATTTACCTTAGGAATTCGCGTCTTTAGGTGCACCTTGCCGTGTGGCCAAGGCTCATTCTCCATGATTGCAGCTTTGGCATCCGCCGGAAGATTTCCGTGCCAGTACTTACCGTGGAAGTAATCATCGCTACGCTTTTTTAGATTTGCATCTCGCTCAGTCCACTGAGGTGAGGTGAAGTTTTTAACTGTCTGAGAAAGATTTGCACTCTTTACCTTTGGAAGTTCAGTGATAGTTGCGCGAAGGGTGTAACCATCTGTGGGCAAGTTATCCAGTGCGCCCAAGTCAGCTTCAATCGATAAAGTTCCAGTTGTTCCATCTTTTTCAAGACCGGCTACCGATTTGAAACGTTCGATGAAAACTTTGTTAGTTGCGTATAACTTAACGGAACGAGTGATTCCTCCATGCCACCATTGATCTTGGTCCTCGATAAAGGTTGCATCTGACCACTTGGTTACATCGATTCGAACAACATTGTTGCCGCTTTTTACAAAGTTCGTTACATCAAACTCTGCGGCAAGTCGTGAATCCTTGGTCATGCCAACTTCAACACCATTGATGTAAATCAAGGCAACGGATTCATAACCTCCGAGTTGAAGGACCACACGCTTTCCCGACCAGCTCTTTGGCAGATCAAAATCCCTTTCATACACACCGGTTGGATTTTCTTCGGGAACAAATGGGGGCTGCTGCGGAAATGGCATTTGTGTGTTTGTATAAATCGGTTTGTCGAAGAAAACATCGGATGGTTCCTGCATCGTCCACAAACCTGGAACCGGGATCGATGCCCATCGCTTGCCTAACTTTTCAGTCGGCTTATGCAACAACTGGAAGCGCCAAGTGCCATCTAAGGAGATTTGCTCAAAGTGCTCAATATTGAGCATCGGCAAACGGTTGATAGATGTGGTCTCGGGGCTCATCCAGTAGTTATTCATCACGAGCGCAGTCTCTCAGGAAAACCACCAATTCACACACGTGATGAGCGCTGAAACCCAGGGTTGGTTTAGCCATTGTCCTTACTCCGATTACCTGTTGTTCACATAAACAAGGGAGAATTTAGGCATGAGCATGGAGCACTTAACTGATCGAGAGCTTAGTTGGCTCTCCTTTGACCAGCGTGTTTTAGAGCTCGCTGAGGATGAATCAACCCCATCTCTTGAGCGTTTGAGATTCCTTGCCATCTCTTCCTCTAATTTGGATGAGTTCTTCATGGTGCGTGTTGCTACTTTGATGAGCAAAATAGAAAATGACATTTCTGTGCCCAATGTCGCGGGGCACCGCCCAAAAGAGCTTTTAAGTTTGATTTCTACCAAAGTCAACGAGTTGCTTACCCGTCAAAGTTCCACTCTGCATGGCAGTATTTTGCCGGCGCTGAAAGATCAAGGAATTGAATTTGTTACATGGCAAGATCTAACCGAAACCGAAAGTACGTATGTTGCCAAACTCTTTCAAGACCGAATCTTTCCAGTTTTAACACCACTTGCTGTTGATCCAACACATCCATTCCCGTACATCTCGGGGTTATCACTCAACCTTGCAGTGATTGTAAAGAATCCTGTAAGCAATGAAGAGTTTTTTGCTCGCGTTAAGGTCCCTGAAGTTTTGCCGCGTTTTATTGCTACTGCAAAGATCGGCTCAACTCGATTCTTGCCACTTGAAGATCTAATCGCGATTCACCTGCAAGAGTTGTTCCCTGGAATGATCATAGAAGATCACTACACATTCCGTGTGACCAGAAATCAAGATATCGAACTCGAAGATGAAGAGACTGAAGATTTGCTCGTAACTTTGGAGCAAGAGCTCTTGCGTCGTCGCTTTGGACCACCAGTTCGTTTAGAAATTGAAGTTGGAGTTGATGAAAAGTTAGTTCATCAGCTGGCACAAGAATTAGGAATTGGTGAAGAAAACATCTTCCACATTCAAGCACCACTCAATCTGACCTCACTTAACAAGATTGCCGATTTGGATTTTCCAGAGCTGAAGTTCGAACCTTTTAGATCGCGCACAGCAAAGGCACTTTCCGAGGTAGAAGCCGATGATTTAGATATGTTTTTCGCCGCAATCCGTCAGGGCGAAATTCTGCTCCACCACCCCTATGAATCCTTTACATCATCGGTAGTTCACTTTTTGCAGAACGCGGCACAGGATCCACAGGTTTTAGCTATTAAGCAGACTTTGTATCGCACATCTGGAGATTCACCGATTATTGAAGCGCTCATCGAGGCAGCTGAAGCAGGCAAGCAGGTTGTTGCGGTTGTTGAAATCCGAGCGCGTTTTGATGAGCAAGCCAATGTGCGATGGGCGAGAAAGCTAGAAGCAGCAGGAGTTCACGTGGTCTACGGACTCATGGGTCTCAAGACTCACGCAAAGCTCTCACTTGTTGTCCGCGATGAAGCGCAAGGAATCCGACGTTACTGTCATATTGGAACTGGTAATTACAATCCTAAGACTGCTCGGCTGTATGAGGATCTCGGAATACTAAGTGCTGATCCAGAGTTAACAGAAGATCTCACTCGTTTGTTTAATCAACTTTCCGGTTTTGCTCCTCAGTCGACTTACTCACGTTTATTAGTTGCACCGCGTACATTGCGATCGGGGCTGATTGAAAAGATTGATCGCGAGATTGAACATGCAAAAAATGGTCGACCATCTGGAATTCAATTTAAATTGAATTCTATCTTGGATGAAGGTTTTGTTTCCAAACTGTATGAGGCATCACAAGCAGGTGTAAAGATTGAGTTATTGATTCGCGGAATTTGCGCGGTACAACCCGGAATCAAGGCCGTATCAGAAAACATCACAGTGAAATCTATTTTGGGTCGTTTCTTAGAGCATTCACGTATTTATCACTTCGTCAACGGTGGCGATCATGAATACTGGATTGGTAGCGCAGATTTAATGGGCCGAAATCTAGATCGACGTGTGGAAAGCCTGGTAATGATCTCGCGTAAAGAGCATGTCAGCCGCCTGCAAGGCCTATTAGATCTTGGTTTATCAGCAGAAACCTCCTCGTGGGAGCTTCAAGAAACGGTTTGGAGCCGCAGCAAGAAAAAAGGTTTAGCTAACGCACATTCAGTTCTCATCGAGCATTACTCAAAGGATCGATAAATGGATGTAATCCAGGCAGCCGGTGCGGTTCTGTGGCGTCGCCTGAGCGATGAATTAATCCAAGTAGCTCTAATTCATCGCCCACGGTATGACGATTGGTCATTTCCTAAAGGCAAGGTTGAAGAAGGTGAAACCGAGATTGCCTGCGCCTTTAGAGAGGTTCTTGAAGAGACCGGCTTTCAAACTGTATTTGGTCCCGAACTCTGCAAGATCGAATATCCAGTAGCAGAGTTCACCAAAACGGTTCGGTATTGGTCTGCGCAAGTTATTGGCGAATCTAAAGGCCCGCATGACACCACCGAAGTTGATCAAATAATTTGGGTGACTGTTAATGATGCCTATCAAAAGCTTTCACGAGAAGGTGACAAAGAAGTTCTAAAAAACTTTGAAAAATCCGGCACAGATACCGTTCCGCTGATTCTGATCCGTCATGGAAAAGCAATTGCTCGCGAAGAATGGGAGGGCGATGATGGGGATCGGCCTCTTGCTCAACTCGGTCAACAACAGGCTAAGAGAATGCTTGCAACATACCTGCCTTATGGAGTGACTGAAATTCACACATCGGATGCTGTTCGATGTTATGAAACCGTTGTTCCAATGGCTCGCTCACTTCAGCTCGACACAATTTATTGGAGCGAGTTAAGCGAGTATGCATTTGAGAAGGACAAAAAAGCAGCTGTTCGAGTTGTTCAAGAGATCATTGAGAGCGAAGCGCGAGCGATTGTGTGTGGACACAACCCAGTTCTTCCAGGAATGGTTGCAAAATTCATTGGAAAGAAGGGTTTTAAAGAGTTAGATCATGGATTAATGCCGGGGGAGTCCTGGATTTTGCACCACCGCGAAGGTGAAATCGTGGCTATCGATTGGATGCCGGCTCCAGAGAATTAATCCTGCAGCCAATCTAAGCGGCGCAGAACAATGCCCTCACGCAGCGCCCAAGGGCAAATTTCAACCTCATCAACATCTAGTCGGTCCATAACAGCAAGTGCAACGATTCCACCCGCGACAATCTGTTGAGCACGGCTTGGCGAGACCCCTGGTAACTCTGCACGAGTTTTATTGTTCATTGCAATTAACTTTGGTACAGCGGTTTCTAAGGATTTTTTCTCTAAAAACTTTGGATTGTCTCCATACCAATGTCCGCAGATTCGGGCCAAGGTACGAAATGTTTTACTAGTTGCAACAAAATGATTTGCATCATGGGATAACAAAGCTTGGGGAATAGAACTCTTGAGCATTTCCTCTGCATGTTTTTCTAAGGCCCGCACACCCTTTGATGTATATGGATCCGTACCCAGAAATTCCCGGGTGGATCGCGCAGCTCCGAGAGGCAACGAGAGAGTAGCTTCAGGAAGTTCATTGTCGCCGCTAGCAATTTCTAATGAACCGCCACCGATATCTAAAACTAAGAGTTTGCCTGCAGACCAACCCAGCCAACGGCGCACCGCCAAAAAGGTCATCGATGCTTCATCATCTCCACCTAGAACCTGTAAATCGATCTCATAATTTTTATTGATTGCCGCGATTATCTCTGCACCATTCCTAGCTTCACGAAGTGCTGATGTTGCAAAGGCCAAGATCTCATCAGTTGCATTCTCTTGCGCATGTTTCACCGCTTCAGAGACAGCGTTATTGAGTAGGTCAACTCCTGTTTGCGTGATTGCACCGTCAGAGCTCAAATACTCAGTTAGCCGTAGTTCAACCTTGTAGTTAGTAGCTGGGGTTGGACGTGCTCCCGGGTGTGCATCCATCACCTGAAGGTGAATGGTGTTTGAACCCACATCGAGAACGCCTAATCGCATGTGGCCAACCTATCGGTGAGCGAGCCTTATCCCTTGGATTTTAAGATTTGGCCCAACACTGCCATAATTGCCTCTGCTGTATTCGGGGTAACTCGAAGAGCAGGCCTCTCTAGCTCAGTGGTAGAGCAGCGCACTTGTAATGCGCAGGTCGTCAGTTCAATCCTGACGGGGGGCTCCAGTACGACCTTTTAATGGGGGGAGTAAATGATGAATAACAACTCATTCCCCCGTGATGCATTTTCTGAAGAACTTTTAGCCAATGATGAATACATCAAATCCTTCAAATACTCAGGTTTAACCGGAGTTGCCCAAAAGGGTTTAGCAATCGTCACCTGTATGGACTCACGTATCAACCCCTTGTCCATCATGGGAATGAAATCAGGGGATGCAAAGATTTTGCGCAACGCCGGAGCCCGCGTCACCGAGGATGTGCTCAGAACTTTGGTTCTTGCTACCTACCTTCTGGGTGTTAAAAAGATTCTTGTTATGCCACATACCAACTGTCGTATGGCATCTGCTGAAGAAGCAGATATTCATGAACACATTGAAAAAGAATTCGGTGTCAATACTCGCAGTCTTGAGTTTAGAACCGTTAAAGATCAGGAAAAAGCACTTGCACTAGATGTCAGCAGAATTCGTGCATTCCCATTTTTGAATAAGGATGTTGTTGTAGGTGGAGCGATTTACGATGTTACAACAGGGAAAATTACTCCTGTAGATTGCTAATCGGATTTACTCTGCGAATTGGCACCATCGTCACTGGGTAACTCAAATCCTCTAAAAACTGCATCATTATCGCGATGAAAAGCTCTGGCTTTTCCTTTACCAATGCATGTGATGTACCTGGAAGAACCGCCAATTGTCCTAAAGCTAAAGCTTCATACAACTCTTGTGTGTGCTTCAAGGTAACCACGTCATCATCACCTGAAACAACTAATACAGGGCACTGAATATCGGACAACTGCTGTATTGAAATATCTGGCTCTGAATCCCAAATTTTGAACATACGGGTTACTTTTTCGAGCAAGGTATGTGGGGCGTCAGGTGAAATCAATGTGTACTCAGCTAAATCATCCTCTGAAACAGATGGTTCTCCCATTTCGTAATCAACACCCGAGTAATGGAAGTTTCCACCGATAGAGATAACGGATTTAACAAGATCTGGTCGCTGGATCGCGACCAACAAAGCGATAATTGCTCCATCGGAATATCCAATTAAGTGTGAAGGCTCTTTCACAACGGTTTCTAGATATGCAATCGCTTCGCGAGTTTGAAAATCAAAGTGCAAACTTCCTGGACGATCAGCGGTAAAGCCATGGGCTGTGCGATCGTAAGCGAAAACATGGAATTCATCTTCAAGTGCTGGAACTACTAGGTAATCCCAACTAGATGTTTTACTCAAACCGCCGTGAAGTAAAACTACTGCTTCACCATCGTTATCCCATTCGTAGCAGTAGAGATCATGTCCATCGACCTTTATGTACTCGGGCATTACACCGAATCCATAATGTGTCGATTACCGCGATCAAATGTTAAATAGTTATAGGTCCAGTCAGCCATGGTGCCGATCTTGTTGCGTCCACCCAAAAGGTAAAACAGGTGTAGCCACAACCATGCATACCAAGCTGGAATTCCAGTCATGCGCAGGCCTTTGACTTCAACGATTGCTTTATGACGACCGATTGTCGCCATGGAGCCTTTATCGATGTACTTAAAGGGCTTTAGCTCCTGTCCCGCAGCAAGTTTCTTGATCTGTTGTGCAACATGTCGACCTTGTTGCATTGCAACAGGTGCGACCATCGGCAACATACGGCCATTTTCTCCAACAAAACCTGCGATATCGCCAATTGCAAAAATGTGAGGGTAATGCTTAACCTGTAAAGTATTTGCGACATCGATACGGGTATTAACCAATGGCAAATTTAACTTGGCACCCGTTGGTTCACCCTTTACACCGGCGGCCCAGATGGTTACTTCAGATGGGATCCTGCTTCCATCACTTACTTCGATACTGCGGGGTTTAATCTCTTTTACGGCGGTGTTTAAATGCACCGTCACACCAAGTTTTTCAAGATCTTTCTTGCCACGCGCAGAAAGCTTTTCAGAAAACATTGGCAAGATTCGCGGACCGGCCTCGATTAAATTGATTGTGATATGCGCTGCAGCATGTGCTTGATCATGTTTCAGTGGGCCACGAACAAGTTCTGCGAAAGCTCCCGCCATTTCAACACCTGTTGGGCCGCCGCCAACTACTGAAATTGAAAAGATAGTCTCATCTTCAAAGCGGCAGAGATCTTCAAAACGCCGCAAAACTTCGGCACGGATGGCTAGCGCTTCATGGACGCTCTTCATTCCCAATGCATGTTCACTTACTCCGGGTATTCCAAAGTCGGCGGTTGATGAACCTAGCGCCACAACCAGATAGTCAAAATCTAAAACCTCGCTGCTATCTAACTTCACATTTTTGTTTTTGTGATCGACAGCTATCGGCGTTCCCATTCGAAATTGAATTCCGGTTTTACGTAGCGCTCCACGAATTGGGTGGGCAACATGATCTGCAGCCAAGCCGGCTGTAGATACCTGATATAGCAAGGGCAAAAATGTTTGGAAGTTGTGGCGATCAACCACAGTCACATCGGCAAAATCAGCCATCTTGCGGGCTGCGGTGAGTCCGCCGAAACCGGCACCCAGAATTACTACACGAGGCTTCTGAGGTGTCTTTTGCATGGGTTAAGTCTAGGCTTCACAGCATGAACTCGCCTCTTGGACACCGTAAGTACCTCGTCACAGGTGCATCTGGATATGTTGGCGGACGTTTAGTCCGCGCACTTATCGATGATCAGGATGATGTTCGTATTTTAGTGCGAGACAAAAACAAGATCATGGGTCAACCGTGGGCAAACCAGGTTGATATCTGCGAAGGCAGTGCTGAAAACTACTCAGATTTACAGCTAGCGCTCGAAGGCGTGCACACCGCTTTTTACCTTTTGCACTCAATTAATTTAGGACCGCACTTTGATGAAATCGAAAGTGAGATGGCCCGAAACTTTGCTAAAGCTGCAGAACAAGCCGGAGTTTCGCAAATTATTTATTTGGGCGGAATTGCAAATGATGCAAACATTAGTAAGCACCTGGCATCCCGCGAAATGACCGGTAAGTCATTAGCTACAACATCAGTTGCTGTTTTGGAGCTTCGAGCAGGAATCATTATTGGATCAGGTTCTGCAAGCTTTGAGATGTTGCGTCACTTAACTCACCGACTTCCAATCATGACAACACCAAAGTGGGTGATGAATAAAACTCACCCAATCGCGATTCGCGATGTTTTGTATTACCTGAAAGCTGCCGCTCGATTAGAAAAACCGGTCAACAAAGTGTTTGATATCGGTGGCCCTGAAGTTTTGTCCTACGCCGATATGATGCAAAAGTTTGCAAAGTTGTCAGGTTTGAAAAAACGTTGGATTATCAAGGTTCCTGTGTTGACCCCGGGACTTTCTAGTTTATGGATTGGTTTAGTAACTCCGGTGCCAACTGCGCTTGCGCGACCACTTGTGGGATCGCTGATCAGCGAAGTTGTAGCAGACCCTGCAAAAAGTATTGATGCTCTTATTCCAAAGCCCGCCGAAGGTTTAATTGATGTAGAAAATGCAATTCAGTTAGCACTTTCTAAGATCACGACTCATAACGTAGAGACACGGTGGTCTGATGCAACTATGCCGACAGCTCCGTGGCAAAAGGCGCAAGGAGACCCTGATTGGGCTGGAGAAATGGTTTTGCGTGATCGCCGCGAACGTTATACAGAAATTTCTGCAGAAAAGGTTTGGCGACAGGTAGAACGCATTGGTGGCGACAATGGATGGTTTGGTTCAGATCTATTGTGGTGGGCACGTGGCGTTCTAGATCGTTTCTTAGTTGGTGGCGTTGGTTTGCGTCGTGGTCGTCGTGATCCAGATTTCTTACGTGTTGGCGAGAGCTTAGATTTTTGGCGTGTAGAAGAGTTAGAACCAGGGCGTCGCTTGAAGCTATATGCCGAAATGGTGTTGCCCGGTAAGGCGTGGTTGGAGTTTACAGTCACTCGTGAAAATGGAAAGACCAAGATTGTTCAAGAGGCGACATTTACTCCACGCGGATTAGGCGGACAGTTGTACTGGTACGCGGTCTCGCCATTTCACTTATTTGTTTTTCCAACGATGCTAAGAAACATAGTAAAGAAAGCTAAGAAGGATGCATGAGTTCACACCAGAAGTAGAGGCTCTGGCTGCTGAAATTTTGAAGTACAGCCTGGAACGTTTAAAGGATGATCCACCACTAGATGGCCCACGTTCTGCTGAGGATCTCTTTAACGAGGTCGGAAACACAATCACCGCTAAAGGTTTAGGTGGACATGAAGCGCTTCAGGTATTTACTAATGTTTTAGCGAAGGCGTGTATTTCAACTGATCACCCGCGCAACTTAGCCTTTATTCCATCTGCACCTAGCGAGTATGCAAACCTTTTTGACCTAGTCGTTGGAGCAAGTGCTTTGTATGGCGGATCCTGGCAAGAAGGCGCTGGTGCAGTCTTTGCAGAAAACCAAGCGATTCAATGGCTCATTGATTTAGCGGGCTTACCAGCAACAGCAGGTGGTGTTTTTGTTCAGGGTGGAACAATCGGAAACCTTTCAGCTTTAGTGGTCGCACGCGCAGAAGCACGCAAAAAACACACACCAAAGGGGCGCTGGGTCATCGCATGCAGCGCAGAGGCTCACTCTTCTATTGCATCTGCGGCCAATGTCATGGATGTCGATATTCTCAAAGTTCCCGTTGATTCCAAGGGCAAATTGCAGGGCGCCGCGGTTGCAGAGGCGATTGATCACTTGCATTCAACTACAAACAATCGAGTCTTCGCCGTCGTTGCAACATCGGGCACGACAAATTTAGGAATCATTGATGATCTGAAGGGTCTTGGAAAAGCCGCACAAGATCGTGGAGTTTGGTT
>CAXNDW010000005.1:0-24773 GCA_964201405.1 Candidatus Planktophila sp. | reverse complement strand
CGACCCAAAATCGCATAAGCGGCGGTTAAGACAACATCTTTAACTGTCTCATCATGAGGTATATCTTCGGCAATCACAGAACCACACAAACCAATGCGTGTTCGCAGTTCGAAAAGGTCAACCTTTCCCATTTCTTTGTCGAGCACCGTTACCGTGCCCTGAGTTGGGAAGATCTTGGTAGCAAGAATCTGTAAAAGGGTGGATTTGCCTGCGCCATTGGGACCTAGAACTACCCATCGTTCACCGTGATTTATAGCAAAGTT
The DNA here is from genome assembly GCA_964201405.1 of Candidatus Planktophila sp. Taxonomy (GTDB): domain Bacteria; phylum Actinomycetota; class Actinomycetes; order Nanopelagicales; family Nanopelagicaceae; genus Planktophila. Next base: position 24,510 of record CAXNDW010000005.1, on the reverse strand, counting down.
GATCGGACCCAAAATAACGCGGTCACCTCTTCGAACGGAGACCTCGTTGAGAGTCAAAACGGTGCTACTCATAGATGCAAAAGATACTGGGTCTTACCCGAGATGAGGCGCAGACCTGACCTAAAGCATTAGTGATTCACGATAACCTTGGCTCCTTATGACACAAGAAATCAAGAATCCGCAGATATTTTCCGGCTTGATCCTTCTTACCAGCGAGGATAAAGCAGGTCTGGCCGACTCTCTTTTTGAGGCTCTCTCTCCATTTGCGGTCTCGATAATTGATATTGATCAGATCATTATCAAAGGGAGATTGTTTCTTACCCTTCAAATTTCACTCAACCCTGATCACCAAGAGGCTATTGAAGAGGATATGACCCAGCTAGCTGAACAGCTACAGGTCGATATTGCCTGCATCTTTAGCACATCAGAGATACCGCAGGATAGAGAAAATCTCGTAGTAGTTACTATCTCTGCAAACAAAATGCTTCCCCGTTACATGCGAACTGTAACGCAAGCTCTTGTAAGCGCAGGTGGAAACATTGAGAGTTTCAATCGTAAATCAACCACGCCTATGGTCATCGATATTCATGTATCAGGTGCGCAATTACTTGACTTTAAAAAATCTCTTTCTGATTCAACCCTTGAATCAGAGTTAGCAATCACCGTTGCATAGAGAAGAAAATGTCCTTCGTTAAGCGTTTGGTTCAGTTTGATGTTGACTCAACATTTATTCAACAAGAGGCGATCGAGCTTTTGGCTGCAAAGGCTGGTGTCTTAGAGGCTGTTTCGCAGATAACTGATGCCGCCATGAGAGGTGAGTTGGATTTTGCGCAAAGCTTGACCGCGCGAGTCCAGCTACTGGCGGGGCTTCCTGAGTCGGTTATCGCAGAAGTTCGATCTGAAATTACCCTGACAATCGGGGCGGCGGAACTTGTCACCCTTCTGCATGAAAAGGGACATTGCGTCGCACTTGTTTCTGGCGGCTTCGTCAACATCTTGCAACCCATTGTCGACGAGATGAAAATTGATTTCTTCAGAGCTAATACTTTAGAGGTAGTTGATGGAGTCCTTACCGGCAGAGTTGTCGGAGATATTGTGGATAGAGCAGGCAAGGCAACAGCGCTTCGCGAATTCGCACGGGCCTGTCATGTCCAGTTAACTGACACCGTTGCTATTGGTGATGGTGCAAATGATTTGGACATGATGGCGATCGCTGGGTTAAGTATTGCCTTTAACGCCAAACCAGTGGTCGCAGCAGCCGCAGATTTACAGATTAATGAACCATCTCTTGCCTCAGTTGCGCAGTTAATCGGGCTGTAACTAAAGCCGACAGGCGTGGATATCTGTAACCAGAATTCCGCGAGCCCCAATCGCCCACAACTCATCCATTACTCTGTTTGTATCTTTACGCAAAACCATGGCTCGAACAGCGACCCAATCCTGTCTTTGCAGTGGAGAGATTGTTGGTGATTCCAGACCTGGCGTTATAGCGCAAGCCTGCTCGATGAGATCCTTGGAGACATCGTAATCCAGCAGCACATAGCGTCGTGCGGTAACAACTCCCTGCAAACGACGGATCAAGACCTCTAGTCCTGCAGGTGTTGTACCCCCCGCTCTTTTAATCAAAACAGCTTCACTCGTTAATATCGGATCTCCAAATATCTGAAGCCCTGCCTGTCGTAGAGTATTTCCCGTGCTGACCACATCGGCGATCATGTCTGCTACGCCCAATCGAACACTGCTTTCAACGGCACCATCCAAACGAACGATCTTTGCTGATACTCCTAGCTTCTTTAAACTGTGTTCAACTAAACCTGGGTAGGCGGTGGCAACTCTTTTTCCCGCGATATCGCTGACCTTCCACTCTCTTCCGGTAGGTGCAGCAAAACGAAAGGTCGAACCACCAAAATCAAGAGAGAGGATCTCTTCTGCATCAGCCGCGGAGTCAATCAACAAATCTCTTCCTGTTATTCCAGCTTCAAGCTCTCCAGATCCCACATACACCGCGATATCTCGTGGTCTTAAGTAGTAGAACTCAACTGAGTTTTCGGGATCAATCAATACCAAATCACGGGTATCGGTTCGTTGGCGATATCCAGACTCTTTAAGAATGGAGATAGAACTATCTGCTAGAGATCCTTTATTAGGAACTGCTATTCGTAACATTGAATCTCCTTAAAGAAACTTGTAGATGTCATTGATAGTTAAGCCTCGAGCCAGCATCAAAGTTTGAAGATGGTAAATAAGTTGGCTTATCTCCTCCGCCAGAGCCTCATCATCTTCATGCTCGGCAGCTAGCCACACCTCGCCAGCCTCTTCGAGAATCTTCTTGCCTATAGAGTGAATGCCAGCATCCAACGCGGCCACAGTTCCAGATCCTTCAGGGCGTTCGATGGCCTTCTTGCTCACCTCAAGCCATAACTCTTCAAAGGATTTCATGGTCTGAGTTTACTAGAGCTAGAGCTTGCTCGCTGCGAATTTTCTGATGTCGACAACCATTTGAGCGGGATCTGTAGCGTTAAAGACGGCGCTACCGACTACAAAGGTATCTGCTCCGGCATCGAGTGCAATCTCAATAGTATTCATTGAAATCCCACCATCTACTTGAAGCCAGATTGGACGATCTCCAATGATCTCTCTGGTGCGACGCACCTTCTCCATCATGTTCTCCATAAATTTTTGACCTCCAAAACCTGGCTCTACAGTCATGATGAGGTACATATCCACGAGATCTACAAACTGAGCGTAATCATCTATTGAAGTATTTGGTTTGATTCCCAAACTCGAACGTGATCCAGCAGCTCTGATGTTCTTAAGGGTCTGCGAGATATTGTTGGTGGCTTCGGCATGGATAGTTACCGATGCGCAACCAATTTCAGCGTATTGGACAGCGATCTCATCAACATCTGCGACCATCAGATGCGCATCAACAGCCAGAGATGATTCTGTAATTATCTTAGAAGCTGCAGCAAAGTCGAAGGTGAAATTGGGAACAAAAACATCATCCATCACATCCAGATGAATCAGATCGGAAACCTGAGCTATCGAGTCAATCTCCTCATTTAAGCGGGAAAAATCAGCGTTAAGAATGCTTGGGGTGATTCTGATTTCCCTACTCATAGTCTGATTTTACTCGCTCTTCTTTTTAAAGAGCGCTAAGTACATGGCATCGGTGCCGGAGCGATGGGTCCATAAGGACATCGCCTTATCCCGCTCTGAATTCTCAAGATTGCTTGGTAGGTATGGAGATACATCGATTTGCTCCATATTCAGATGCTTTCTCTTAAGATCCGATAACTGAATCGAGGTTTCGGCGAGATGAGGCGAACAGGTTGCATAACCCAGAACTCCGCCAACCTTGAGCGCCTTAACTCCAGATTCAAGCAGCTCTCGCTGTAGCTGTGTTAACTCTCTTAGATCTTGCAGGTTGCGACGCCAGCGAACCTCAGGACGTCGTCGAAGCGCTCCTAATCCAGTGCAGGGAGCATCAATCAAAATCGCATCATACTTTTCTTCTTGATTTCCAATCTCGCGTCCATCACCTACGGATACTTGATCGCCATTTACAACCTGTCGTACTAACTCTGCACGCACTGCGGAAACTTCATTAGCAGTAAATGAGATACCTCGCTGCCTTGCAATGTTAGATAACAAAGCCGCTTTTCCTCCCGGACCTGCGCACATATCGAGCCAACTTGTTCCGGCAGATGCTTTCGCGAATACAGATGCAACAAGTTGAGATCCTTCATCTTGAACTCCGATTTTTCGAAGTTTGATCAAATCAAGAGCCCCTGGATTACCCTTCCAGTGCGCCCCATATGGGGAATAGATCGTTGGTTCTGCACCAACATTGATTAAATCTTCTACCGAAGACAACCCGGGCCAAGAAACCAAGGTAGGTGTCGCCGCTTCATTATTGATCGCTAAAGCCTGCTCGACCTCATCCCAACTCTTTAAGAGATCGAAGTAAGCTGAAACAATCCAATGAGGATGTGAGTATTGAATCGAGAGTTTTTCTACTTGATCAGTAATCGCATCAAGCGGTGCGAACCATTCATCCTTACTCTTACGAGTAACATTTCGGAGCATCGCATTCACAAAACTCGCCTTTGATTCACCTAAACGTTTACGGGCTACCTCAACAGTTGAGGCAACAGCTGCATGATCGGGAACACGCATCTCGTGGATTTGGTGGACACCCATACGAGAGATATCTACGATTCCTGGGTCCACTTCTGCCCATGGACGATCGCTAATCTGGGAAAGGATCCAGTCATGCTTTCCTTGCATTCTGATGGTTCCATATAAAAGTTCAGTAACTAATGACCTATCTCGCTCATCCAATTTACTGGAGTTAAGCGCCTGGGGTAGAAGAAGGTTTGAGTACCCCTCATTTCTATTTACCTCTGTCAATAAGTCAAAGGCTAAGAGACGCGAAGCTTCAGGTTTTGGCGATTTAAAGGTATTTCTGCGCGCCTCAGCCAAAGTGTTCTCCACCCTGTAATCGTGCGCCTCGCGCCCATTCAATAGCGCTCATCTCTTTCTTTCCAGCTGGCACAACTGTTAACAATTCAATTACAGATCTATTCCCACAGCCAACTAACACCTTGTTCTCCAAAACTACGACCGCAGCTTCAGCAATCTCTGTCTCATTGTTAGGAACCGCTGATGTAATCTTAAAAGGCTCCCCTTTCCACAGTGACCAGGACCCCGGCTCGTATGTAAATGCGCGGATGGCGTTAACAACCGCTACAGATGTGTGTGAGAAATCCAATTGAGCCTCTGCCTTTGAGATCTTAGGAGCCAAACTTGGTACTCCGCTTTGAGGGGTTGGAGAAAGACCCTGTGAAATCATCTGTAAAGCTTGATCTACGACAGATGCTCCTTCCTTCGCCAAAACTGAAAGCAACTCAAAGCTGCGCCATGATGGATCGATCTCCACCTTTGCTTGTGTGTAGATAGGACCTGTATCCATTCCTTTTTCTAACTGAAAAACGCAAACTCCTGTGACCGTGTCACCATTGTGCAGAGCTCTTTGGACAGGTGCAGCTCCTCTGTACGCTGGTAAAAGAGAAAAATGAAGGTTGATAAAACCATGTTTAGGTAGATCCAAAATCTGTTGAGGTAGTAGAACTCCATAACCGATTGTGATGACGCAGTCCAGTTCTTCAAGAGAGCCGATTAAGTCCGAAGGGCTCTGTGGCTTGATGATTGAGATCCCATACTGCTCGGCCCAATCAGCCACAACACTTTGTGTCATCAGCCGACCACGTCCAGCTGGTTTGTCGGGTTGAGTAATAATCAACGCTATTTCATGATCACTTTGTTGCAACCAATCAAGAGTTGGAAGTGCAACCTCCGGAGTAGCGGCTACTCCGAGACGCATTAGGTGTTCCGTCCGAAAATTGAGTGCGGTGAATCCTTGATGTGGATTGACTGACCTTTCTCTGATGCAAGATTAAACCAATCCGATTCACGAATCTCTTTCATAGCCAGCTTGCGATCCTCTGCTGATAACTTGTCGATAAAGAGAATTCCGTTGAGATGATCAGTCTCGTGTTGTAGTGCACGAGCCAAAAACTCGCTTCCTTCTACGGTGATTGGCTCTCCGTACATGTTAAATCCTTGAGCTACCGCTCTCATCGCTCTAGGGGTTTCATAACGAAGTTCAGGGAAGGACAAGCAACCCTCCTCCCCATCCTGCATCTCATCGCTTAGCGTTAAGGTCGGATTGATCAGATGTCCCAGCGCTTCATCCACATCCCACACAAATACACGCAAGGGAACACCTATTTGCGGAGCGGCAAGTCCCGCACCAGGAGCATCGAGCATCGTCTCCGTTAAATCCTTGACCAAGATCCGAAGCTCTTTATCAAAATCTACGACAGGTGATGCAGGAGTCGTGAGCACTGGATCGCCAAAGTAGCGAATTTCCTGAATCGACATGGCTGCAGTCTATCAATTACCTACAGTGAATAAGGATCAATCCGAAGAGTCAGTAAATCCTTCTTGGAGATACTGCGCTTTCTTTGCAACTCGTGAAGGGTGAGCGCCAACTGTCCCCACTCTTCATGGGCGACATGTATCACGATCTTTGCCTGAGTTTTAGGTAAAGGAGTTGGCCCATATATCCGAGTAGATGATGGCAGACGTTTCTCAGCGAACGCCTTCTTTAAACCTGAAGCTATCTGAGATGAAGAAGTCGCCTCCATTACGATGACAGCAGAGGTAACCGTTGGTGGAAGTTTTAACGCATCTCTATCTGCCAGCTCTCGTTTGAGTAGCGGCGCAATATTCCAGCGCGCTACAGCTGCAACGATCGGGTGTGTTTCATCGATAACCAGCAATACTTTTCCAGACGGATTTATCAGTGATGCGCTCTCAAAGATTAACTCTCGTGCCCGTTCCTGGCTATTAATATCTGTATGTGAGAAAAATCGGGTTGCATCCAGTACGACAATTGCTGCATAGCCACCATTAACCTTTGGCTGAGCACCAGGGGTCGAAAGAACAAGAGATGGCCTCGCCTCAACACTTTCTTTAATAACATCACCAGCTGATATCAAGACCGGAAATCCTGGAAAGGCGCGAGATATCTCCTCCGCGGCTCTATCTATTCCTCGACCCGCGAGGTACTGCTTATCTCTTTTACAAAAAGCACATCGCCATTGCTTATATGAAACACCACAATGCACACAAGTAGGTGGAAGGATTTTCGATGCAACGCTGAGTCTTCCACCGCAGGTGCATAGAGCCACATTTTTGCAGTGAGCACACAAAAGTGCATTGCCATAGCCTTTACGAGGCGCTACGAAAAGAACCGGACCTTCAACCAATGCCTTCTTTATCTCTGAAAAGATTCTTCCAGGTAGTAACGCCCCATCAGTTGGTGAAAAAGCCTGAACATTGACATTAGTTCTTTGATTGAGGAATTTAACTGCACCTGAATCAATCTGAAAAGCACAGCGAACCGATGGCGCGAAGCCAGTAAAGATCAACTGAACTCCCTCAAGATCACGGCGCATGGTCGCGATAGTTGATGTGTTCCAACCAGGAGAACGTATCTCGTAATGTTCTGGTGAGGACTCCTTATAGATAATGATTGAACTTAAAGCTTTCACCGGGGCAAAGACAGCGCTACGCGTGCCGATAACAATCGCACCCTCGGTTCTCATAGCAAGCAGGTAATTTCGATAGCGACTATCCCGAGAAATGGAGCTGGTCAGCGTCAAAACATTCTCGAAGTGAGGTCGCAAACTGGCGTTCAGCCTTTCAACATCTTTTTCATCCGGTGCGACAATCAAAACAGAACCATTCTTATGCTGATCACGCACGAGTTCTATCATTTGCTCATCGGAAGAGATATATGGAGAAAAACTCTGAAAAAAAGCGGCGGTTGATTTGAGTTTCTTGTCTACAGAAATGAAATCAGATTCAAACTCCTTATCAACCGAAGCGACTCTAGGAGGTATTGCTGATCGAATCAGATCCCAAGGATTGCAGCAATAAAACTCAGAGGCCTGATCCATAAGCCCTATCGTCGCTGTGGTTACCACTGAATGTGGAGAAAGAAGCTTTGATATTGGCTTTAAATCACCCGCGCGGTCAGCGGTCGAGACCCGAGAAACAACAATTCCTTCGGTTTCACGGCCCCCAAAAGGAATTTGAACACGAACACCTAGCTTTACAACCGAGCTTAAATTCTCTGGAACTGAATAGTCATATAGCTGATCTAGGTGAAAGACACCAGTATCTACTCGAATCTTGGCAACAGGCAAAACATCAGCAACTGGGCCTGAAGGCGCTGGAGCGAGCTGCGCCTTGAGACGAAATAACCGAGGTGTTGCCACCGCTTATTTAACTGCGTTGAGAAGTGCTTCGACTCGATCTGTTCGCTCCCACGCAAACTCTGGAAGCTCACGGCCGAAGTGACCATATGCACTTGTAAGTGAGTAAATCGGGCGCAACAGTTCAAGGTCTCTAATGATCGCAGCAGGTCTCAAATCAAAAACTGAAAGAACCGCTTCTTGGATTTTCGAAACTGGGATGGTTTCAGTTCCAAATGTTTCAACGAAGACACCAACTGGTTGTGCCTTTCCAATTGCATATGCAACTTGGACTTCACACCGACGGGCTAGCCCTGCCGCTACAACATTTTTTGCCACCCAACGCATCGCATAGGCAGCTGAACGATCTACCTTTGATGGATCCTTACCGCTAAAGGCTCCACCGCCGTGACGGGCCATTCCTCCATATGTATCCACAATGATCTTACGACCGGTCAATCCTGCATCACCCATGGGTCCACCGATTACAAAACGACCTGTTGGATTAATTAAGGTGCGCAAATCCTTTTTAGGAAGATCAATGGTTGAAATGATCGGATTGATTACATATTCGATTATCTCAGGTGTCAATTTCTTTACGACATCGACATCTTCTGAGTGCTGACTCGAGATAACAACTGTATCCAATGCAATAGCGCGATCCCCATCGTATTCAATGGTCACCTGAGTTTTTCCATCCGGACGTAGATATGCCAGCTCTCCAGATTTGCGAACCTTGGTTAATTGCTGAGCAAGCGCATGAGCCAACCAAATAGGAAGCGGCATCAACTCTTTTGTATCATCACATGCATAACCAAACATCAAACCTTGATCGCCTGCACCTTGAAGATCCAATGGATCTACCGCTGATGCGACGCGATGCTCATAGGCATCATCTACTCCCTGAGCGATATCTTGTGATTGCTGGCCTATAGAAATTGAGACACCACAACTATTACCGTCAAAACCTTTATCAGATGAGTCGTACCCAATATTAAGAACGGTATCTCGAACTATTCCCATAACATCTGCATAACCATTGGTTGTTACTTCGCCAGCAACATGAACCTGACCAGTAGTGATGAGTGTTTCAACAGCCACACGACTTTTGACATCTTGGGATAATAAAGAGTCCAGAACCGCATCCGAAATGGCATCGGCAATCTTGTCTGGATGACCTTCAGTTACAGATTCAGAGGTAAAGAGACGCTTTGACATAGTTTTAGCCTAACTGCCGGATGGCATGATCAAGAAGAGTGTTACTGAGAGCGTCTTTGGAGACTTCCTTGACCGCTATATCCGCTTCATTGCGTATGAGAATGGTACCCATAGTTGTGTCCTGACCAAAGATTGCCCCGCCAGAAACATCATTTACATAGATCACATCCAAGCCCTTAGCCTCTAACTTTCTGCGGGCCTCTTTCAGGTGGTCCTGGGTTTCAGCGGCAAAGCCGATCATTACCTGGGCCTTCTTTCGTGCTGATAAATCTGCCAAGAGATCTGGATTGGCTTGTAACTCAATGGTTGCAAGCGAGGCCTTTTTGATCTTCTCTGATGAAGCATGCAAAGGCCGTGCATCTGCAACCGCAGCGCTCATTATCAAGAGATCGCACTGATCGAAATTATCAATAAGTGCTTGCTGCATCTGCGCCGTACTTTCTACTGGGATGAGTTCAATTCCCTTGATGGCGGTGACATCACAGTTTGCAGCGATTAATTGGACCTGGGCTCCACGGTTTCTAGCCGCCAGCGCTACTGCGATCCCTTGCTTTCCCGAGGATCTATTTCCGATAAAACGAACGGGATCAATCGCCTCACGTGTGCCACCTGCTGTTACCAATACCTTCTTGCCCTGCAAATCCTGTCTCTGTCCCGTCATCTCATCAAAAGTTGAGATGATTGAAGCTGTTTCAGGAAATCTTCCAGGACCGAGATCATCACCGGTTAATCGACCGACCTCAGGATCCATCACCTTAAATCCACGAGCTCTTAAGGTTGCAACATTTGAAACCGTTGCAGGATCTAGCCACATTGAAGGATGCATCGCCGGAACAATCATCTTTGGTACATCTGAAGCCAGAACAAGATTGGTTAACAAATCATCTGCTCGTCCCATCGCCAAACGAGCTATGAGATCAGCTGTCGCAGGTGCGATCAAGAAAAAATCCGCTCTATCAGCAAGCGCGATGTGCGGAACTGTGTGAACACTCTCCCACACCTGAGTTGTGACCGGTCTTCCGGAGAGCGCCTCCCATGTAGCGGCTCCCACAAAGTTCAATGAATTAGGGGTTGGTACGACGGTAATAACATAGCCACGATCTTGAAGACGACGCAACAACTCACAGGATTTATAGGCGGCGATTCCACCACCAACTCCGAGAATTACCTCACGGCCTTGGAGTGTCATAGAGAAAATTACGCTGTTGGTTCGAGATTTTCGATTGTAAGAAGTCCCTCGTTGATCTCGCGAAGAGCGATTGATAGAGGCTTCTCATGAACATGTGTCTCGACTAGAGGTCCGACATACTCGAGGAGGCCTTCACCTAGCTGTGAGTAGTAAGCATTGATCTGGCGGGCACGCTTTGCAGCGTAGAGAACGAGGCTGTACTTAGAACCGCTCTTATCTAGAAGTTCATCAATTGGTGGATTTGTAATGCCATCCATGGTGTCCCCGCTTCTGTGATCAATTCAGTGTGTAACTCTTAATTCTGGGCTAACTCTACCAGTCTCTGGACAACGCTCTCGACCTGGTCATTTACTAAGACCACATCGAAAAAGGCCGCGGCGGCAAGCTCTTCCTGGGCCAGTAGCAACCTCTCCGCCCTTCTTTCAGCCCCATCTGTTCCTCGACCCTCTAAACGCGAAACTAACTCTTCCCATGTGGGAGGTTCGAGGAAGACCAATATTGATTGTGACAAGTGAGCCTTTACCTGTTTCGCACCCGCGATCTCAATCTCTAGCAAAACATTTCTTCCCTGTCGCAACGCATCCTCTACTTGTGCCTGAGGAGTTCCGTAGCGATTTCCTGCAAACTCCGCCCACTCTAAGAACTCATCCTGGGCAATCATTCTGGAGAAATCCGTATCGGTTACAAAGAAGTAATCACGACCATCAACCTCATTAATTCGGGGCTTTCTTGTAGTAACACTGATACTCACCCAGAAATCCCCTGCATCACGAAGTTGTTGAGCGACCGTACTTTTCCCGACTCCACCCGGACCTGAAAGCACTATCAATCGACCTGGTTTGATCGCGGTATCTGGTCGCAGGAACTCTTCTCGCAACTCTTTAATTTGATGACGTCCTAATCCCTGAATACGTCGAGAGGGAGAAATGTTAAGCCGCTCCATAAGGGAGATTGCTCTCACCTTACCCACACCAGTGAAGGATTCAAGTAGCTCCTTGACTCGCATCTTTCCAACAGCTTCATCGCTCTTTGCTAACTCAAGAATCGAGTCAATGGTTAACACTCCTGATTTGAGTTCGGCCTTGACCTCTGCTCGACGTTTACGTGAAGCCGCAGCCTTTGCTAATGCAGCCTCGCGCTGTTGCGGTGTTAATTGCGGAGGTGTTCCCATGGGATAAATCTAGTGGAGATTAAATTAAGAGTGAGCCAATTTCTTGTGCCTTTTCCTTCATGGCTGTTGCACCATGAGCCCAACTTTGGGTTATCGGGCGTCCTATCACCACATAATTTGCACCAGCGGCGATTGCATCTTCAGGGGTCATCGTTCGTTGTTGATCATCGCTACCAAACATCTCTCGAGGACGAACGCCGGGAGTAATGATGACAGCTGAATTGCCCACCGCTGAGCGCACCGCAGTTATTTCAAGCGGTGAACACACAATCGCTCGTGCGCCGGATGCAGTGGCAACCTTGGCCAAAGAAACCGCAGAGTTGAGTGCATCTGAAGCGAACCCAACCTCTTTCACATCTTCCTCGGTAAGAGAGGTAAGAACAGTAACTCCGGTGATGAAGGTGTTAGGCATCGCTTTAACCGCTGCTTCCACCATCGCTCTACCACCGGATGCATGAACGGTAAGAAACTTTGGAGACAGATGCGAAACCGCCTGTGCAGCTCCACTTACGGTATGGGGAATGTCATGCAACTTTAGATCCAGAAATATATCTGAATCGGTGACAGCTTGAATTGCCTTCACACCATCGGAACCAAAAGATAGATAAAACTCAAGTCCCAGCTTAAATACTGAAATATGATCCTGGGTTGCTTTAACCCATTCAATCGCCGTTGCGAGTTCGGGTGTATCAACAGCTAAAACAATAGGGGCTTTGATCACTTACTCTCCTTCAGTCGGTCGATGCGCATAACCAACAGCTTGCTTAAGAGAGTTGAACCCTCTATCCATAAGCAACTGCTTCAACTCACTCTGAATTGACATGATGGCGGTTGGATTCCCAAAACTTGCTGTTCCGATAGAGACACCACTCGCACCTGCCAAAATCATTTCTAGAGCATCTTTACCTGAGGCGATGCCGCCCATTCCAATAATAGGTACCTGCGGCAGAGCAGCATGTACCTGATAAACGGCGCGCACCGCTATAGGGCGGATAGCTGGTCCTGAAAGACCGCCTGTCTTTCCACCTAAATGAGGTCGCATAGTATCGACGTTGATAACCATTCCTAGAACTGTATTTATCAGCGCCAAACCATCTGCTCCAGAGTCGACTACACCCTTTGCTATTGAAACAAGATCTGTCACATCGGGAGATAACTTGGCGATGATAGGTAATTCTCCGCCAATGGTTCTGCGAACACCATCTATAACTCTGCGCGATGCTTCTGGGTCGCATGCAAATACAAGTCCGCGATTTTCAACATTGGGACATGAGATATTGACTTCGATTGCACTTATCCCCGAGACCGCACGTAACTTTCTGGCCAAGGTTGAGTACTCTTCAATTGTTTCTCCCGCTATCGAAACAATAATTCTGGCTTTTTGTTCAACCAAATACGGAACATCCTTAGCCAAAAATGCATCTATTCCCGGGCCTTGCAGACCAATCGAATTGAGCATTCCGCTTGGGGTCTCTGCCATTCGAGGTGTGGGGCGTCCGGGACGAACTTTGGACATGACCGATTTAGTGACAACCCCACCCATATCTCGCAGGGGAAAGAACTGCGCCAACTCTCTGCCAGAGCTTGCGCAACCACTTGCCGTAAATGTTGGAGCTGGGAACCAGGCATTTCCAATTGTGGTTGAGAAATCTATGGTGCTCATAGCTGCTCCCCCACTCGATCCCATTGAACCTTTGACCCATCCATAACTGGACCATCAATGCAGGAGCGAAGATTGGAGATCGTGCCATCCTCATTTTCTACTGGAAGGACACAGGTCATACAGATTCCAACGCCGCATGCCATGGACTCTTCAACGGCGCATTGATGTACTACATCTAATTGATTTGAGATCTTAGTTATCGCTGCAAGCATTGGCATAGGACCGCATGAATAAATCACCGCAACATTAAGGTCCTTAATGATCTCAGGGATCGGGTCAGTTACCCGCCCCGCTGTTCCCATGCTTCCATCCTCTGTATAAATCCTCATGGAGTTTACGGAACGCTTACCCTCCATTGGTGCATAAATCTTTGATCCTGTACTAGCTCCCAACAACATATCAACCCGACAACCTCGGGCATTGAGCAGTTCTGCTAAACCGAACAAAGGCGCTGAACCGTAACCTCCACCAACCAATAGAACTGGAACTGGCTCTGTTGGGATACCAAAGGCGGTGCCCAGTGGAGCGACAAGATCCAGAATTACCCCTTCACCTTGTTGGCACAACCATTTACTTCCCTGACCATGCGCTGCAACAATTAACTCCATTGTTCCGCCCACGGTCGTACTTGTCGAAACCCGAGATATTGCAAATGCACGTCGTAAAACCATTCTCGATGAATCTCCGCCAACACTGATCGCAACAAAGTTTCCAGGCTTGCAATTAACTGCAACATCACCAATATTGATGATGATCTGGTGGTATTGACCGACTCGTTTGTTGCTGACAATAGGAGCAAGTAATTGTTGAGCGTTTTTATTAATCTGTGTCATCTAGGCAAGCCATTCCTGTAGTGACTTGATACTAAGTGGACTCTCTTGAAGAAAGCCAATCGCATCAACAGCAGCGCTAAAACCTGCAGTTGTCGTGATGCAAGGGATAGATCTTTGAACTGCGGCGGTGCGGATGGCCCAACCATCGGCGCGGGTGCCTCGTCCAACTGGTGTATTAATCACTAGATCTATTTCTCCGGCGTTGATTATGTCAACGATGGTTTTCTCACCCATCTGTCCGGTGCCTTCCGAATGCTTTCGTACCGTCGTGCACTCAATCCCTTTGGTGCGAAGAAATTGTGCTGTTCCATCGGTAGCAAGAATATGGAAACCTAACTCTGAAAAACCAAGAGCTGGTTCTATTCCAGTTGCTTTATCTTTATCAGCCAGCGAGATAAAGACGGTGCCTGATTTAGGCAGCGGCCCAAAGGCTGCGATCTGACTCTTGGCGTAACTTTCTCCAAAGGTCGGAGAAATTCCCATGACCTCACCTGTGGAACGCATCTCAGGACCTAAAACCGCATCTACTCCCCTGCCATCTGTTCGGCGGAAACGATTCCATGGAAGAACAGCTTCCTTCACTGAAACTCCGCGAGCAACACCATCACCTGTTAGAGGTAAAATTCCATCTAATCGAAGTTGCTTAATCGAAACGCCTACTGAGATTCGTGCCGCTGCCTTAGCAAGCGCAACACCGCTAGCCTTGCTCACAAAGGGAACGGTACGAGAAGCGCGCGGATTTGCTTCTAGAACATATAAAACATTCTCCGCTATCGCAAACTGAATGTTGATCAAGCCACGAACATCCACACCTCGGGCGATTTTTTCAGTCGCAGAACGAATCTCTTCTCTCTGCTCGTCAGTAACTGTCATCGATGGAAGCACGCAGGCGCTATCTCCACTGTGGATACCAGCCTCCTCAATATGCTCCATCACGCCACCAAGGAAAAGCTCTTCGCCATCAAAGAGCGCATCGACATCAATCTCAATCGCATTATCTAGAAAGCGATCTACTAGAACCGGATGGTCTGGAGTTATATCGGTGGCACGAGTGATGAAACCACCAAGTGCGGCATCGTCATACACGATCTCCATCCCTCGGCCACCCAAGACAAATGAAGGTCTGACTAAAACTGGGTATCCGATCTCATGAGCAATATTTGTTGCCTCCAACTGAGATGAAGCCATGCCAAATTGTGGAGCTCTCAAACCCTGCTCGGCCAAGATATTTCCAAAGGCCCCGCGCTCTTCGGCGAGGTTGATCGCTTCCGGCGATGTTCCCAAAATGGTGACACCGTTAGCTTTCAATCCAGCTGCTAATCCCAGAGGTGTTTGCCCGCCAAGTTGTGTAATCACACCTAACACCGGACCTGCTTGCAACTCTGCATGCACTACTTCAAGTACATCTTCCAAGGTCAATGGTTCAAAATACAATCGATTGCTTGTGTCGTAATCTGTTGAGACGGTTTCCGGATTGCAGTTGACCATGATGGTTTCATATCCCGCCTCACGTAAGGTGAAAGAGGCATGAACACAGGAGTAATCAAACTCGATTCCTTGACCAATTCGATTAGGACCGCTACCTAAGATAATAACTGCGGGAGTAGTACGAGGACGTACCTCGGTCTCCTCTTCGTAACTTGAATAATGGTAAGGAGTAAAGGCCTCAAACTCGGCGGCGCAGGTATCAACAGTTTTATATACTGGACGAACTCCGAGATGATGACGGGCTCTGCGAACCTCATCCTCAGCGACACCGCGCAAAGCAGCGATCTGATTATCTGAAAAGCCTTGACCCTTGGCTGAACGGAGCAGTTCGATCGTTAACTCTCCCGGCATAGCGATAACTGCAGCTTGTTGGTTAATCAATTCGATCTGACGCAGATACCAAGGATCGATCTTGGTCGCTGAAAATACCTCATCAATTGTCGATCCCGCCCACATCGCTTTTTGAATCTGTTGAAGGCGATACTCAGTTGGTATCCGCATGCTTTGCATCAATGCCGCTCGTTCGGCCTCACTGACCTTTGGCCAAGTGAAAACAGCTTCTTTTCGCTCTAAGGATCGTAAAGCCTTCATCAGAGCTTCAGAGAATGAGCGTCCAATTGCCATGGCTTCGCCGACGCTCTTCATAGTTGTAGTCAGACGTGGATCTGCATCTGGAAACTTTTCAAATGCAAAACGTGGGAGTTTCACGACGACATAATCCAGAGTTGGTTCAAAAGAAGCAGGGGTCACCTGCGTAATATCATTTTGGATTTCATCCAAGGTATAACCGATCGCAAGCTTGGTAGCTATCTTTGCGATCGGAAATCCAGTTGCCTTTGAGGCTAATGCGCTTGAGCGTGAAACCCGAGGGTTCATCTCGATCACAATAATTCGCCCATTGCTTGGATTTACAGCGAATTGAATATTGCATCCACCAGTATCGACACCTACTTCACGAATGATCTCCATCGACAAATCACGGAGCTTTTGATATTCGACATCAGTGAGTGTCATCGCCGGCGCAACGGTGATCGAATCGCCTGTGTGAACACCCATAGGGTCTAGATTTTCGATTGAGCAGACAATGACAACATTGTCCTTATTGTCACGCATGACCTCTAGTTCATACTCTTTCCAACCAATGATTGATTCCTCAAGAAGAACTTCAGAGGTAGGACTGTGTCGTAAACCAGCCCCAGCGATCTGGCGTAGCTCCGCCTCGTCAAAGGCAATTCCCGATCCCAATCCACCCATAGTAAATGAAGGTCTAACAACAACTGGATAGTTCAACTCAACAACAGCGTCAAGAATCTCCTCCATTGTGTGGCAAATACGAGATTTTGCCGACTCTCCACCAACCTTTTCAACAATAGCGCGGAATAGTTCGCGATTCTCACCTCGATTAATTGCTTCTACATCAGCTCCGATCAGGCGTACACCGTACTTAGCCAAGGTTCCTCTCTGAAAAAGTCCTATGGCTGCATTTAACGCTGTTTGACCGCCAAGAGTTGCTAAAACCGCATCTGGTTTTTCATGGGCAATGATGCGTTCAATAATTTCTGGTGTTATCGGTTCGATATATGTTGCATCGGCAAACTCAGGGTCGGTCATAATGGTTGCAGGATTGGAGTTAACTAATATGACTCTGATACCTTCGGCCCGCAAAACACGACAGGCCTGTGTTCCGGAGTAATCAAACTCGCACGCCTGTCCAATAACAATGGGTCCGCTACCGATTACTAAAACACTCTTGATCGATGTATCCAAAGGCATTACGCAACCACCTTTTTAGACATTAAATCTACAAAGCGGTCAAAGAGATAAGAAGCATCATGTGGTCCAGCGGCAGCTTCAGGGTGGTACTGCACGGAAAAAACTGGCTTATCTAAAAGAGCCAACCCTTCAACCACACCATCATTGAGACAAGTATGGGTAACCTCACCACGTCCATACACTGTAGAAAACTCTGTATCAGTTGGAGCTTTCACCGCAAAACCATGATTGTGCGCAGTTATCTCGACCTTGCCCGTGTTTTTGTCGATCACTGGCTGGTTAATACCACGATGGCCAAATTGAAGTTTATAGGTTTCAAAGCCTAAAGCTCGACCTAAAATTTGATGGCCGAAACAAATACCAAAGATGGGCACATCAGCCAGTAACAACTCTCTAACAACTTCGATGACATCACTCATCGTTGAAGGATCGCCAGGACCATTTGAGAGAAAAACTCCATCTGGGTGAATAGACATGATCTGGTCATATGTTGAGTTATATGGCAGCACATGTACTTCTACTCCTCGTTCAGCCAGCATCCGTGGAGTTGCCGCCTTGATGCCCAGATCCAATGCCGCGATGGTAAATCTCTTTTTATTGATCGCCGGAACAATATAACTTTGCGCGGTTGAAACATCCTTCACTAAAAAAGCACCTGACATAGCTTCAGCTTTGCGGACTTCGACAACCATTTCTTCACGGCTCATATCCAACCCTGAGAAAATACCTACACGCATCGCACCGCGATCACGAAGATGTCGTGTGATTGCCCGTGTATCTACCCCTTGAATACCAATAACACCTTGTTGAATCAGCTCTGCTTCCAGATCATTGTTGGCACGCCAGTTCGAGGTAAGTGAGGATGGATTTCGCACAACAAATCCTGCGACCCAAATCTTGGATGATTCATTGTCAAAATCATTGACACCCGTATTTCCTATATGCGGAGCGGTCATCACAACAATCTGCTTGTGATACGAGGGATCTGTAAGTGTCTCTTGATACCCCGTCATACCTGTTTGGAAGACTGCTTCACCAAATGTTTTTCCTAGCGCGGCCCAGGAAGAGCCTTCAAAGATTCTGCCATCATCAAGGACGAGGTAAGCAGCTGCCATTACCTTTTCCCCTCTTGTGCGATTAATCCATTCACCAGTGTTGGTTTTCCTCTAAAGATTGTGTGCTCTACAAATCCAGGAAGTTCATGGCCATGGTATGGAGTATTGGATGAGTTTGATAGAAGTAAATCGCGGTCAACCCTCCATAATTTCGTTGGGTTAATCACAACTAGGTTGGCAAAGCTTCCCTTCGCTACCTTCTGACCTTGATTCTCATAACCACCTATTGCCGCTGGAGCATGAGACATGCGCTCTGCAACCTGCTGCCAACTCATGAGACCAGAATCCACCATTGTCATCTGAACTATTGATACAGCTGTCTCAAGTCCAAGCATCCCAAATGCGGCTTCTTGCCACTCGCACTCCTTAGTCTCTAAAGGATGAGGGGCGTGATCAGTTGCAACAATATCGATAGTTCCATCAGCTAAAGCTTCACGTAGTGCATGTACATCAGACTCGGTTCGCAAAGGAGGATTTACCTTATAAACAGGGTCGTACGATGTAGCTAAATCATCGGTGAGTAAAAGATGATGCGGGGTAACTTCTGCGGTGACATTGATTCCACGCGCCTTAGCCCATCTAATTATCTCAACACCGCCGGCGGTTGTGAGGTGGCAAATATGAAGACGGGATTGCACATGATCTGCGAGTAATACATCTCGCGCAATGATCGCTTCTTCTGCAACCGCAGGCCAACCCTTAAGGCCTAAACGCGCCGAGATTTCACCCTCGTTCATCTGAGAACCAACTGTCATGCGCGGATCCTGTGCATGTTGGGCGATTACGCCCCCAAACTTTTTGATGTACTCCAATGCGCGACGCATAACGAGTGGATCTGAGACACAATTTCCATCATCACTAAAAACTCGCACACGTGCAACTGAATCTGCCATTGCGCCGATCTCAGAAAGAGTTTCACCCTTAAGACCTTGTGTGACAGCACCAATAGGAAAGACATCTAGCAGACCAGCCTCTTGACCAAGTCGGTACACCTGCTCGACAACACCAGCGGTATCTGCAACAGGAGATGTGTTGGCCATCGCTGACAAGGCGGTGAAGCCACCCTTTGCGCCAGCCCTACTGCCAGATAAAACTGTTTCCGCATCTTCACGACCGGGCTCACGCAAATGGGTGTGGAGATCAACTAACCCCGGAAGAATGACGCAACCCTGTGCATCAATGCTCGCATGAGATTCACCCTTGTAAGAAGCGGTGATATCAACAATAGAATCGCCATCAATACACACATCGGTAGTGGTGCCATCTGGTAACTGACCACCTTTAATAACTAGATCTATAGCAGCCATTTAATTGCCTCCAGTTTCTAAAGCTCCACCGGTAAGAAGAACATATAAGATCGCCATACGGACGCTGACACCATTAGTAACTTGCTCGGTAATTACCGAACGGGCGCTATCTGCTACCTCGGCCGAAATCTCAAGACCTCGATTCATCGGACCCGGGTGCATCACAATTGCACCAGTTTTCATTGATTTCATGCGGTCAAAGTTCAGACCAAAGTATCTGGAATATTCGCGCGCATTTGGAAAGTACATCTCCGTCATGCGCTCTTGTTGGACTCTTAACATCATAACAACATCGACAAAGGGAATAACTGAATCTAAATCATATGAGATCGATACCGGCCAGCTTTCAACTCCAACGGGTAGCAATGTAGGAGGTGCAACCAAAGTTACCTTTGCTCCAAGTTTTGACAGTAGTAAAACATTAGAACGAGCAACTCGCGAATGGAGTACATCTCCGACGATTGCCACGCTGAGGCCTTCAAGATCGCTTTTGCCTAACCCTAAATGCTTACGAATCGTAAAGGCATCGAGCAAAGCCTGACTTGGGTGTTCATGTGTCCCATCACCAGCGTTAATCACACTTCCGGACATCCATTGAGAATCAGCCAAACGTTGCGCCGCACCCGATGCTGAATGGCGAATGACTACGGCATCAGCACCCATCGCCTGCAAAGTCATAGCTGTGTCCTTGAGCGATTCACCCTTGCTTACACTTGAACCCTTTGCAGAAAAGTTAATAACATCAGCAGATAATCTCTTAGCTGCCGCCTCGAATGAGATCCGTGTACGAGTCGAGTCTTCGGCAAAGAGATTAACTATCGTGCGTCCTCGTAGTGTTGGAAGTTTTTTTACCGCTCCATCACTCACTCTGGCTAATTCATTGGCGGTATCCAAAATAGAGATAGCCTCTGCCTTTGAAAGATCTGAAATAGATAAGAGATGGCGCATTAGTTCGCCTCCCCTTCAATGCTCACTTCATCTTTTCCATCGATCTCGCTGAGTAAAACTCGAATCGATTGGGATTTAGCTGTTGGTAGATTTTTTCCGACAAAATCCGCCTTTATTGGAAGCTCTCTATGTCCACGATCTACAAGTGCGGCTAACTGCACTGTGCGAGGGCGACCGATTTCACCCAAGGCATCTAAAGCCGATCTGATGGTGCGGCCTGAGAACAGGACATCATCGACCAAGATCACATCTCGATCGTGGATACCGCAGGATGGAATGGTGGTCGGCATAATTGCTTTGGGGGCCCGTAATCGCAAATCATCTCGGAACAAAGTTATATCCAAAGTTCCATAAGCGATCTCAGCGCCCTCGATCTCCGACATGATGGAGGCGATGCGATGGGCAAGGTGTGCGCCACGAGTAGGAATTCCTAAAAGAACTATGGAAGATCCACCTTGATTCTTCTCAAGGATCTCATGGGATATGCGGGTTAATGCACGTTTAATGTCGGGTGCAGACAGGGCTACGCTCATGTAAATCTCCTTTCCCACCTCTCAGGATGGGTTGTTAAAGGATGCAGGGGCGATACTAGCACCCAATGGGATGAGCTGTGGATATCGAAAACATGGGGTGTTGCCCGCTCGTACTCTCGCCACATGAGCATCGATATAGAGTTAGAAAGCCTTCAGGAAAGAGTTCGTCAAATACGTCAATCACAGGGTTTATCCCTTCAGGATGTTGCAGCCAGGAGCAAGGGAGCGATCTCTGCCATCGCTTTAGGATCCTATGAACGTGGCGATCGATCCATCAGCGCTCGAAAAATTATTCAGATTGCCCACCTTTATGGGGTACCCGTCAGCGAACTTTTCAAGCCCTCCGATAAGAATCTAGAGGTGGGAAGGATCGTAATCGATCTTCGAAAACTCACTCTCACTGAGGATCCAATTGGCAAGCAGCTATTGATAATTTTGAAGCGGATAGTAGCTATGCGTCGCGATTGGAATGGTGAAGTAATCTCACTTCGCAGCGGTGATGTGTCAAACCTTCAAACCTTTGCCCACTTTTCATCGGCAGAGCTTTCTCATGCACTGGAAAAATTTGCTCTGACTAAATTGAAATAGTGTCCTTGATACTAGCGATTCGCCCAAGTACACCATGGATGTACTTTGATGAATCATCACTTGATAGCTCTTTAGCGAGCACCAACGCTTCATCTATCGCAACACTCATGGGCACATCGGTTGACCATAAGATCTCATAGATTCCAAGGCGCAAAATATTACGATCTACTGCGGGCAAACGATCCATATCCCAACCTTGAGCATAGGTGGTAATTAACTCATCGATCTTTCGACGATTATCCGATACACCGTTTACTAACTCTTTTGTATATTCGCGGATAGGTCGAGCATCTGGACCCTCTGCCGGAATATCACGGGCAGCCAAAGTTTCAACCAGATTGGTTCCACGAATATCGGTTTCATACAAAAGATCCAGCGCCTGTTTGCGCGCCTTGCTACGTGCCGACACTAGTTAGCGCGACCCTGATAAGACCCATCGCGAGTATCTACTAGAACTATCTCATCCTGCTTGATGAAGAGAGGCACCTGAATCTCAATGCCTGTTTCAACGGTTGCAGGCTTAGTTCCACCTGATGAGCGATCTCCCTGAATTCCAGGTTCGGTATAGGTAATTTTCAAAGGAACAGAGGCTGCTAATTCAATGTACAAAGGATTGCCTTCATTGACGGCAACAATCGCCTCGGTATTTTCCAGCATGTAATTTGCCGCATCGCCAACAGTGGCAGCGCTAATAGTCATCTGGTCGTAGGTTTTAGAGTCCATAAAGACAAAGTCATCGCCCTCTTTGTAAAGGTACTGCATCTCTCGCTTCTCAAGGATTGCTACATCTACCTTGACTCCAGCGTTGTAAGTGCGATCGACAACCTTGCCGCTGAGTACAGATTTCAACTTTGTGCGAACAAATGCTGGACCTTTACCTGGCTTTACATGTTGGAACTCAACGACGGTCCATAACTGGCCTTCGATATCCAGAGTCATGCCATTTTTTAAATCATTTGTTGTTGCCACAGTTAATCCACCCGCTCTTGTCGATTCTCTTTATTTCTACGAAGATCTAAGGATACCCGCTCTGCGGGTGTGGTCTGTTACTTTGAAAGAAGGTTTGCCATGGCAATGATGGCTAAAACATAGGAATTTGGGCCGAAACCACCGATGGTTCCGTTAGCCACACCCGAAATCACAGAGGTATGGCGAAACTCTTCGCGGCTTAATGGGTTAGATAAGTGGACTTCAATTAATGGACTCTTCACCAGTTCAGCGGCATCGCGGATTGCGTATGAATAATGAGTAAATGCTGCCGGGTTGATAATAACCGGCAACTTCTTGTCGGCTGCCTCATGCAACCAACCAATGATCGTTGCTTCATCATCGCTTTGACGAATATCAGCCTCAAAGCCATGTTTAGTGGCTGCGATATCAATCATCGACTTAAGTTCGGCGTAATTCAGATCGCCATAAATTGAAGAGTCGCGAATATCCAAGCGGGAAAGATTTGGACCGTTGATAACAAGAATCTTCATGAGGAGATTCTCTCATAAGCAGCATCTAGCTCGGCGGAGGTGAGATCCTCTAAGCGCAAAGTTGAACCTATGCCATCAAGGCTGACAAACCTCACCAAATTTCCTCGGCTCTTTTTATCTAAAGCCAGCAAAGGTGCCAACCTTTGCCATGCTGATCCTTCGAAGCTGACTGGAAGGTGATAACGATTGAGCAAATCTCGGTGTAACTGAAGAGTTTTGGAATCAATAAGCCCCCTGGCAAAAGACAACTCTGCGACGAAGACCATTCCGATAGCAACAGCTTCTCCATGACGCAGCTGATACTTGGCGTACTTCTCAATTGCATGGCCCAAAGTGTGACCGTAGTTGAGCGCTTCGCGAGCAAAGCTTTCCTTGAAATCTGAGGAGACAACAGATGCCTTGACTGTGACAGCGCGAGTTACTAAATCAAGAAGTGAATCACCTTCAGACAGTAATGTTTCAGGGGTGCATTGAGCTGAAATTTTGAGAATCTCTGCATCAGAGATGAAGCCACACTTAATTACCTCTGCCATGCCCGCCGAAACATCTCGCGGTGAAAGAGTCTTTAAGAATTCAAGATCAATAATCACCGCTAATGGTGAGTGAAAAGCCCCGATGAGATTCTTTCCGTAATCTGAGTTGATTCCGGTTTTTCCGCCTACTGAAGCATCGACCATGCCAGCCAAAGAGGTTGGAACAGCTATCCAATCAATACCTCGAAGCCAGGTTGCTGCAGCAAAGCCAGCTAAATCGGTAATTGCTCCCCCACCGATTCCGAGGATTAAATCGGAGCGGGTAAAGCCTGCCGCACCTAACCAGTTCCACAAGTTGAGCAATGTAGCCGTGCTCTTACCTTCTTCTCCATCGGGAACCTCAAAGATATGGAGATCGCAATCAAGGCTCTGAAGCGCAGTTAAATCCGGCGAGTAATGTGAAGAGATGATGACCGCCACCCGTGTACGAGCTTGGATCTTTTCGATAAGTATCGGAGTCCAGTCGCAACCAATCAACACTTCATAATCATGTTCAGCTGAAACCTTTACCGAGTTCATGGAAGACTCTTCTCTATCTCAGAGATAATCTCAGCAACACTCATGTCATCAACCTTAATACTCACATCTGCCAAAGCCTCATATATTGGACGACGTTTGTCGCTGAGCGCCTGCCATTGCGCTCGGGGATTTCCCAACAGTAAGGGACGGTCCCGATTAAAACCCACCCGCGGGGCTGCGGTAGCCAGTGATACATCTAGAAAAACAACTGTTGAATCAGATGCATGTAACTCATGTTGTGCTTGTTCGGAGATCGGAGCACCTCCCCCCAGGCTTACGACAAGATTGTCCATCGTTAATACCTGCTTAAGTGTCTCTAACTCGA
>CAXNDW010000004.1:0-26434 GCA_964201405.1 Candidatus Planktophila sp. | reverse complement strand
ACAAAGCTAATCAACATTGTGATCGCACCTAACTTAAAGGTGCCGCGCGCCATTTCAAGATCCTTGCCCTTGATGATGAGGTATGCAGAGATACCAGCAACAAAAGCACCTCCGGTAAATGCGGCGGAAGGAATTGTGTGGAAAAAAGTCGCGAGTGCAGTGTTTTGGGTAAGAACTGCGACTATGTCAACAAGCTCTGCACGACCTTTTTCTTCATTGATGATGTACCCCACTGGATGTTGCATCCATGCATTGGCAGCCAAAATAAAGTAAGCCGACAACAAGGTTCCGGTCGCGGCAAGCCAGATTGATGCTAAGTGAATCTTCTTGGGCAGTCGATCCCATCCAAAGATCCACAATCCAAGGAATGTGCTCTCAAGAAAAAATGCAAGCAAACCTTCCATAGCAAGAGGTGCACCGAAAACATCTCCAACAAATCGGCTATAGGAAGACCAGTTCATTCCAAATTGGAACTCCTGAACAATTCCTGTTACAACACCGATTGCAAAGTTGATTAAGAACAACTTGCCGAAAAATTTTGTCGCCCGAAGGTACTTAACCTTGTTGGTTCGAAACCAGGCGGTCTGTAGTCCTGCCACCATAAAGGCCATGCTTATAGTGATGGGGACGAAGATGAAGTGGTACACAGTTGTGATGGCAAACTGCCATCTGGCTAGATCTAAAGAGTTCATGGAACTCGTGCTCCGATTCCGAGCCGCTCTACCGGCTCTAAGGCAATCTTGCGCCTCCTCACATCTAGACACATCGGCAATTCCGCGGGCTACCCCTCATGTTGTCTAACTCACGCCTAACCCCCGCCTGGGTATAGAGGCAATTGGCATCTACCCACGCTCACGGGGTACCCTTACCCCCTGTTCCACTTGGAACCAGACTGTTCCGTACGGGAAAAGTAAGTCGAAATTAAAAGGAGTACCGCTGTGGCATCAACATGCGATATCTGTGGCAAGGGGCCCAGCTTCGGAAACAATGTCTCTCACTCACAGGTAAAGACCCGTCGTCGTTGGAATCCAAATATCCAGCGCGTGCGCACCCTTGTTGGTGGAACTGCAAAGCGTCAAAATGTTTGTACCTCATGCCTTAAGGCTGGAAAAGTAACTCGTTAATTTTTATTAGGTGAAATGGCGCCAGGTATCTGGCGCTTTTTTCATTTCTACACCACTTATCCCCGAACCTTCGGTGACAGTGCCAATACAAAAACCATCTAAATCTTTTCCAGTCGCTAAAAAGACATGGTCCTCACCACCGGCAAGGATCCATTGCCAAACATCCACGCCAACTGATTCAGCTAACTCACTTAAGGTTCCAAACTCGGGATGGGTGGCGATTAAATCCTTATCAATTGTTAAGTGAACACCAGATGCATCCGCCAACTGTTGTGCCTGAATAACAAGAGCATCACTGATGTCACACATTGAGTTAGCTTTTGAGTTGTACATCTGCACCGCCGCCGAGTAATCAACGGTTGGAGCAGAAAATTCATTGACCGCGTGCAGAGCGATATCCGAGTCTAAGTTTTCTTCGATGAGTGCAAGTCCTGCCGCGGACCATCCCGGCAATGATGAGATATAGATTGAGTCTCCCACCTGCGCACCAGAGCGAGTAATAGGGCGATCTATCTGACCCACCGCGGTAATTGAAATAATCTTGCATGGCCCTTTGGCTAAGTCACCACCAACAACAAATGCTCCGCAACTACTGGCCTCATGCGCGATACCTTCAGCTAACTCTTCGATCCATTCCATGGATTCATCACCAGTAAGAGTTACTGCCGCTACTAAGTATCGAGGAGAACCACCCATCGCATAAATATCTGCCAGGTTTGCCGCGGTGATCTTTCGCCCGATATCAAAGGCGCTACTCCATTCAGTTGAGAAGTGGGTTCCTTCCACCGCAATATCGGTAGTGATTGCGGTGAGCTCAGAGGTTTTTACAACAGCGGCATCATCACCAATACCAATCTCGACTCCGCGCTGTGAGCCACCAAATATGCGTGCCAACGCCGCAATTACCCCAGCCTCATCGAAGTTCATACCGCTTAGCCTAATCGACTACCTCGATGGGGCTCATCTGCGGTAGCGTTTGCTATCGACCAGAAGGGACATCTCATGTCAGTACAAGCTTTCATCTTGATTCAAACCGAAGTGGGCAAGGCAACTGGAGTTGCAGATGCCGTAGCAAAGATTCCTGGCGTCACATTGTCTGAAGGCGTTACTGGTCCTTACGATGTAATCATGCGTGCAGAAGCTGCAAGCATGGAGGAGTTTGGTCGCCTAGTTCTCTCTAAGGTTCAAGCTGTACCTGGAATTACACGTACCTTGACCTGCCCAGTCACACACCTAAGCTAAGACATTTTTTAGAGTTATAGCCTTAATCAGCCTTATTCATCGCAGAGTCAATAAGGGCTGTAATCAAATCAGAGTAAGTAACACCTGTTGCCTGCCATAACTTGGGATAAACGCTAGTACCCGTAAATCCTGGCAGAGTGTTTATCTCATTAATAATGATCTGATTGTCTTCGGTATAGAAGAAGTCACAACGTGCCAACCCCGCGCAACCGAGCGCATCAAAGGCTTGCATAGCTGCAATTTGAATAGCTTGGGAATCAGCTTCAGGAAGATCAGCTGGAATCTTTACAGTTGTTGCATCATCTAGGTACTTGGCTTCAAAATCATAAAATTCAAATTGAGGATTAACAACAATTTCTCCCAGTACAGAGGCGTAACTTGTTCCATCACGCTCTAAAACTGCACACTCAATTTCTCGTCCTTTTATGGCGGTTTCAATCAAAACCTTTGAGTCATACAAGAGGGCATCATTGATTGCCGCAGATAGAGCGTCAGCGGATTTAACCTTATGAGTACCACGGCTAGATCCACCACTTGAAGGTTTCACAAAGACTGGGTAAGAAAGTGAGTTTGCATCGGGGTGTGGATCTGCCTTCTGCACAACAATTCCAGGTGCAACTGTTAAACCCGCGGCAGAAAATAGCTCTTTAGCAACCGCTTTATCCATCGCATCGGCTGAAGCCTTTACTCCGCTACCCACATAGGGAATATGCGCATCTTCAAATAATTGTTGAATCTTTCCATCTTCACCAAACTCTCCATGAAGAATTGAGAAAATACAATCAATTTTTACAAAGGATCCATCGATTACTAGACCACCCTGCGAAAGCTCGACCCTTGATCCATTATCTTCAATTGTTGGCATTACCTTATTGATAATTGCAAGCGGATAGTTTTCATCAAGTGCAACCCATGCGCCTATCTTGGTTATTCCAATCAAAACCGGTGTAAAGCTTTTCTTATCTAAACCTTTGAGGACTCCCCCGCCCGATACACATGAAACCTCGTGTTCGCTACTTGGGCCTCCACAAATGATGGCAACTGTTAACTTGCTCATCGAATAAAGTTTTCTGCTTTAGTTGTAATCTCCATCAGGCGATCTAGCGCCTGTTCTGGGGTCAATAAGCCTGAAACAACATCGGCAACCGCTTCGATTACAGGGACTTCAATACCTACACGGTGTGCAATCTCAAGGACAGCACTTGAGGATGCGACACCTTCTACTGTTTTTGCTACCTGTGTTTTAGCAACCTCCATGGAGCCGCTCTTGCCCAACACTTCTCCAAAGGTTCGGTTGCGCGAGAGTGCAGAGCCGCAACTAGCCACTAAATCCCCCATGCCAGCAAGACCTGCAGCGCTCAGTGGATCTGCATTGTGTGCTGCACATAAACGGGCAACCTCATTGAGGCCGCGGGTAATGAGCATCGCTTGAGTATTTTCTCCGTACCCCATTCCAATCGAGATACCAACGGCCAATGCGATAACACTTTTGATCGCTCCTGCTAATTCACACCCCAGAACATCGACAGATGTATAAACGCGGTAATACGGCGTCGTAAATAACTGCTGCACCTTTTCAGCTATTGCATTTGTCGACGCTGCAGAAACCGCTCCAGCGGGTTGTCGCAAAATTAACTCATTAGCAAGGTTTGGCCCAGTAATGATCGCTATGTTCTGAGTTTGCATGACCTCAGCGATAATCTCGGTCATACGAGACATGGTGCTTACCTCAATACCTTTGAGTGTGCTCACAAACAAGGCGTTAGGTTGAATCATCGGCTTCCAGGCGGTGAGATTTTCACGAAGCGTCTGAGCAGGAACTGCTAGTACATAGATATTTGAGTACTCAAAAGCTTCGGCCAAACTACTTGTTGCCTTTAAACCAACCGGCAAAATATTGTCATCGAGGTACTTGGAGTTTGTATGTTTTTGATTGACTTCATCGACAAGTTCTTGACTGCGTCCCCACATCAAGACATGGTTTCCAGCATCACAGAGAACTTGAGCCATTGTTGTTCCCCATTGGCCAGCACCTAGAACTACAACCTTGCTCACTTCTTCTTGGCCTTCTTAAAGTTACCGGTGCGAGGAAGAGCTGAATTGTGGGGATCAAAGATTTCAACTGGACGCTTTTCGCCACGCAGCTGTTCGAGAAGAGTTGTTAGTTCACGCATTACAAAGGCTGTTGCTTCTCGTAGCGCTTCTGGGTCATTCTCTTTTCCATACCATGGTGAAAGATCCAATGGATCGCCCACCAATATCTGAATAGGTGTACGAGGAAATACCTTTAACTTCTTTTCATATGTTGGCATGACAATCTGGGATCCCCATTGTGCAATCGGAACAATAGGTGTGTGGGTAGCAATGGCTAATCGAGCTAACCCAGTTTTTGCAACCATGGGCCAACCAAGCGGGTCTCTTGTTAATGTTCCTTCTGGGTAAACGCCAACACAGTGGCCTACCTCTAGCAATCTGACTGCGTGGTCTAAAGCTTTGGATGCATCCTTGCTTTCTCGAGCAACTGGAACCATGCCAGCGGCCAAAATGATCTTTCCAATTACTGGAACCTTGAAAACACCCTCTTTCCCAATGTAACGAGGGGCCCTGCCATTTCGGAAGAGAAAGTGGGTAAGGAATAAAACATCGAGGTATGAAAGATGGTTACTGGCCACAATAATTTTGCCGGTCTTAGGAAGTTTCTCTCCGCCTCGCCATACTTTTTTTCCCACTAAGTTCATCAATGGGATCATCACCTTGGTGCCAATTTTGAAGGCGAAATTTGTGCCAAGAGGTTTTCCTGTTGGTGGAGCGTATGAAACCTTGTACTCCGTCATGGTAGAAATACTAGTGCTGCACATGCAAAAACGGGGCCAGCGTTAGCCGACCCCGTCTTTAGAGTAAAAAGAATTACTTCTTCTTAGCCTTCTTTACAACCTTCTTTGCTGCTGGCTTCTTCTTAGCAGGTGACTTCTTAGCCGCCTTCTTTGGAGCCGCCTTCTTTGCTGCTGGCTTCTTCTTAGCAGCCTTCTTTGGAGCAGCCTTCTTTGCTGCTGGCTTTGCTACAACCTTTGGCTCTGGCTTTGGAGCTGGAGCTAGCTTGCGATCTCCTGAGATAACTTCCTTGAGTGCCTTTGCAGGTAGGAAGCGAGCCTTCTTTGAAGCCTTGATCTTGATTGTCTCGCCGGTGAATGGGTTACGTCCCATGCGTGCCTTGCGGTCAACCTTCTTGAACTTACCGAAATCGTTGATCATTACATCTTCGCCCTTTGAAAGGTTGCGAACGATTGTGTCAAAAACGATATCTACAGCGTGAGCTGCTTCCTTCTTGCTGTCGTTGAAGTGTGGTGCTAACGCAGCAATGAATTGGGCCTTATTCATTGAAATCCCCTTATTTACGCGTAAATGTTAAGCAACCGCTTAACGTGTTCATAAACTTACGCGCTTAATAGGGGTGATGAGGCTATTGAAATGCGCGTGTCGCACTTTTTTATTTCGCACAAAAGCGAAAAAACAGTGATTTTTATGCGTAGAAAACTCTAAATCTATGATTGAGAGTTCTACATAAACACATTCACCCTATGAAAAAAGCAGGGAATTACGCTTGTTTTGAACCCTTATGAACGAATTGGAAGGGTTGCAGGTTTGTATGCAGGCCGCTTTTTCTCAAAAGAGTCAATGAAATCAGTCTGTTTCAAGGTAAGGCCGATGTCATCTAAACCCTCCATTAAACGCCAACGGGTGTAATCATCGATTGCAAAGGGCAGGCTCTTTGAACCGTATGAAACTGTGCGCTCTTCAAGGTTCACCGTGATCGCCGTTGTTGGATCGGCTTCAATGGCTTCCCACATCGCTTCTACATCGCTTTGATCAAGGATGATTGTCAGTAAGCCACCCTTAAGTGAGTTTCCACGGAAAATATCTGCAAAACGGCTTGATATAACTACCTTGAATCCATAGTTCTGAAGCGCCCATACTGCGTGCTCGCGAGATGAACCGGTTCCAAAATCAGCACCAGCTACCAAAACAGTTGCGCTCTTAAACTGTGGTTGATTCAAAACAAAATCAGGATCATTGCGCCAGGCTGCAAAAAGTCCATCCTCAAAACCGCTACGGGTTACGCGCTTGAGGTAAACAGCGGGAATGATTTGATCTGTATCAACATTGCTTCGTCGAAGTGGAACACCAGTTCCAACATGTGTGATGAATTTTTCCATAGTCAGGTGCTCCTTACAGATCTGCAGGTGATGAGAGAGTTCCACGCAACGCGGTTGCAGCTGCGACAAGTGGGCTTACCAAGTGGGTGCGACCACCCTTGCCTTGACGTCCTTCAAAGTTACGGTTTGATGTTGAAGCAGAACGTTCACCAACAGCTAATTGATCTGGGTTCATGCCAAGACACATAGAACATCCAGCGTTTCGCCATTCAGCTCCCGCATCAAGAAAGACTTTATCTAAGCCTTCTGCCTCTGCTTCTAAGCGAACACGTGCCGATCCAGGAACTACCAACATACGAAGTGATGAAGCGATCTTCTTTCCCTTCAAAACATCTGCAGCTGCACGCAAATCTTCGATGCGGCCATTGGTGCATGAGCCCAAGAAAACAGTGTCAATCGCTATCTTTTTAAGAGGTGTTCCCGCTTCTAGACCCATGTAAACAAGTGCACGCTCTGCTGCTGTGCGCTGTTCTGAATCCGCGAAATCTGCAGGGTTGGGAACAACAGCATTTAGCGGAAGTCCCTGTCCTGGATTAGTTCCCCATGTAACAAATGGCTCTAGCTCATCGGCGTTGAGATCAACTTCGACATCAAACTTCGCATCAGAGTCGGTAAACAATGTCTTCCAGTAAGCAACAGCTGCATCAAAATCTTCTGGTGCATGTGGCTTGCCCTTGATGTAATCAAAGGTTGTTTGATCTGGTGCGATCAAACCTGCACGAGCACCGGCCTCAATAGACATGTTGCATACAGTCATGCGTGATTCCATTGAAAGTGCTCGGATCGCACTTCCGCGATACTCGATGACATAGCCCTGTCCACCACCGGTACCAATCTTTGCGATGATCGCAAGAATGATGTCCTTTGATGTCACACCAGGCTTGAGAGATCCTTCAACATTTATCGCCATGGTCTTGGGGCGCAGTAAGGGCAAGGTTTGAGTTGCTAAAACATGCTCGACCTCTGAAGTTCCGATTCCAAAGGCAAGTGCTCCAAAAGCACCATGAGTTGATGTATGTGAATCTCCACAAACAATTGTCATACCGGGTTGCGTGATTCCAAGCTGAGGTCCGACAACATGGACTACACCTTGATCCTTATCCCCTAGAGAGTGGATACGAACTCCGAACTCGGCGCAGTTTGCACGCAAGGTGTCTACCTGCAACTTGGACACTGGATCTGCGATTGGCTTATCAATATCGATCGTAGGAACGTTGTGATCCTCAGTTGCAATTGTTAAATCTGGGCGACGCACTGGACGGCCTGCTAGGCGTAGGCCATCAAAAGCCTGTGGGCTTGTTACCTCATGAATTAAATGCAGATCGATATAAATCAGATCTGGCTCGCCATCTGCTTGGCGAACAACATGCTCTGCCCAAATCTTCTCGGCTAAAGTTTTACCCACGGCGTCGGTGCTCCTTTTTCATTCCCAAGTTGAAGTATCAGATACTGAGATGCTAATATCACTTTGTGAACAGAAAGAATAGCGGAGTTGGCGTTTTAGACAAAGCGGTGGCGATTCTCAGCACTTTAGAGGCGGGGCCACACTCGCTGGCAGAGCTTGTTGCCGCAACCGGTATCGCACGCCCTACAGCCCACCGTTTAGCTGTCGCCCTTGAGTTTCATCGATTGGTTGCCCGAGATTTAACGGGACGTTTTGTTTTAGGTCCGCGCTCTGGCGAACTGGGCGCTGCCGCTGGTGAGGATCGTTTGCTCGCCGCCGCTGCTCCAGCCTTATCTGCTTTGCGTGATGCAACTGGAGAAAGCGCGCAGTTGTACCGACGTCAAGGAGATTTACGTATTTGTGTTGCTGTCGCTGAACGGTTGTCAGGTCTGCGTGACTCTGTGCCGGTCGGTGCGGCATTGACTATGCAGGCAGGCTCTGCCGCGCAGATTTTACTGGCGTGGGAGGACTCGGAAAAGATTCATCGCGGTTTAACCAATGCACGATTTACCGCTGCGCAACTATCAGCTGATCGCCGTCGTGGTTGGGCGCAATCTGTTGGAGAGCGTGAGGCAGGTGTTGCATCTGTATCTGCGCCGGTCCGTGCACCTAATGGCAAGGTAATCGCCGCTGTCAGCATTAGCGGCCCGATCGAACGTCTAGGACGTCAACCAGGCCGCATTCATGCCGCTGCTGTAGTTGCTACCGCTGCTCGTCTGACTGAATACCTAACTCGCGAATAACCCGCGAAATAGTTGAAAAGGAGAAACCTTTTCGCTGCAGCAGAGATTGAATTCTGCGAATCTGAACCTCTGGCTCTAATCGACTCATCGTGCTGTACTTTCGCATCGCCAATGAGAATGCGGTGCGATACTCAGACTCATCATCGATCTCATCCAGGGCTTCATCAATACTGTTTTGATCTACTCCCCTAGTGCGAAGTTCACCAGCAATAATTCTCTTGGACAACTTCTTTGAGGTATGACGGGATTGAGTCCACGCCTTTGCAAACTCGGAATCGTTAATCAACCCCTTTTCTTGAAGTCTAAAAATAGTTGCATGAGCAACATCATCTTCAACTCCACGCTTTTTAAGGTGAGCCAGAAGCTCACCCTTACTCTTGGCCCGCGCGACCAAAGCATTTAATGCGATGGTGTTTGCGATTGAGTAAGGGTCAGCCTCGTGGTCAACCTTTAGGTACTCCAACATTGGAGCTTAGAAATCCACCTCTGCGGCGGCCTCATCGATCGCAGCAACTAGCGCTGGATCAACCTCAACTGGAACAAAGTGTGCGCGGATCTTGGTCTCAATATCATTTGCTAGATCTGGGTTATCCAAGAGGAATGCACGAGCATTCTCCTTACCCTGTCCTAGCTGGTCAGCCTCGTAGGTGTACCAAGCACCGGACTTCTTAACGATTCCGATATCTACACCCATATCGATCAATGAACCTTCACGTGAGATTCCAGTTCCGTAGATGATGTCGAACTCGGCCTGCTTGAAAGGTGGCGCCATCTTGTTCTTGACTACCTTCACACGGGTACGGTTACCCACTGACTCCTGGCCATCCTTAAGTGTTTCAATACGACGGATATCTAAACGAACAGATGCATAAAACTTAAGCGCCTTACCACCCGTTGTTGTCTCAGGTGAACCAAAGAAGACACCGATCTTGTCACGGAGCTGGTTGATAAAGATCGCAGTTGTCTTTGATTGGTGAAGGGCACCGGTAATTTTACGAAGTGCCTGTGACATCAGACGAGCTTGTAGACCCATATGTGAGTCACCCATCTCGCCCTCAATCTCAGCGCGAGGAACAAGTGCTGCAACTGAGTCAACTACAACTAGATCAAGAGCACCTGAACGAATAAGCATGTCCATGATTTCAAGTGCTTGCTCACCAGTATCTGGCTGTGAAACTAGCAGTGCATCAATATCTACACCAAGCTTCTTTGCATACTCTGCATCAAATGCATGCTCTGCATCGATAAATGCGCAGATGCCACCAGCCTTTTGAGCATTTGCGATCGCATGCAATGTAAGGGTTGTCTTACCTGAAGACTCTGGTCCGTAAATCTCTACAACGCGACCTCGTGGGAGTCCGCCAATTCCAAGTGCGATATCCAATGCGATTGAACCTGTTGGAATAACTTCAATCACAGTGTTCTGTCGCTCTGACATCTTCATTACTGAGCCTTTACCAAATTGACGTTCGATCTGGGCTAGGGCTGTGTCGAGCGCTTTTTGGCGCTCGCTGTTGGCTTTATCTTGTGCTGCATCGTTAGCTTTGTTGCTTTTTTCAGTAGCCACTTACATTCCTTTCGATAGAACGTCCTGCGATATGCAGAGCCGTTTGGTGTCGGCCCAGAAGGTACGGAGACCCAACGACGGAGTAGAGAATCTCCACAACGAGTGTGGAGAAGAGCTATACGCGGAGGCTGGAACCGCTCTGGCTTTACGAGATAATTCTATCCGAACATCTGTTCGAAAGATATCAGGGGCCACTGACAAGGCGGCTGCGTGTCGCCAAGGGCATACTGGGCCGGTGTTGATCCTGCTGCCCCCTTCTGAGAAGAAAGCGGCGGAGCCAGCCCCTGCGATTGAGCTCTACACCGGTGTCCTCTATGCCGCATTGGGGTGGAGCACCCTTTCCAAGGCACAGCAGAAGCTAGCTCAGTCATCGATCATGATTATTTCGGCAAGGTACGGAGCTCTTCGCCCACTAGATCCCACAGAGCCCTACAAGGAAAAAATCGTAAATAAGGAGATGGCTCCCAAGGTTGCCGCGGTTCTTGATGCGATTACAACAGAGTTAATTATTGATTGCAGATCATCGACTTACCAAACAGTCTGGCAATCCCCTATCGAAAAAACCGTTGAAGTTAAGGTCTTTACAAAAGTTGATGGGGAGAAAAAGGTAATTACGCATATGTCGAAAAAGACCCGCGGAGAAGTTACCCGACAGATTCTAATAAGTGGCGAAGAAATTAAAACCCCTCATCAATTTCATGAAGTACTATCGAAGGAGTTCACATGTAATTTAATTGCGGCCACCGCAAAAGAGCCTTGGGTTCTAGAGGTTTACCGCTAAGCCAACTTTGCAGTCCGCTTGATTAGATCAACTGTCAGATCAGGATAGTTCCACATAATTACATGTGCACAGTTATCGACTACCACCCAACGCGAATGACGAGGTGCAACCTCTTTTTCCTGAGCGATCTCTTCTGGAAGAGTTAAATCGTAATCCCCGAAAATAATTGAGACATCTACAGATTCTGGAATCCGAGATTGAAACTTTCTGCCACGTAGCCCATTCCATAATGGCATGTACCCAGTTGCCTTGGCCATCGCAATAACGGAATCACGGCAGGATTCAAAACTTAACTCTCGCCACAAGTGAGTTATCTTCTTGTATCCAATCGCCTTGAGCGGTGGCAGGTGATATGCGATTCGCATAAAGTATTGTGAGATTTTGGCCAGGATTCGCGCATCTAAACTGGGCGGATACTTTCGCATTGGAAGTTGGTGCCACAAACCAGCTGGTGCGAGTGCAGTGATGCTCTTGACCTTTTCTGGTGCAACCGCTCCCATTTCAAGTGCGATCCAACCGCCGAGAGAGTTTCCTGCAACATGCATGTGAGAAACCCCATGGGTTTTAACAACCTCTTCAACAATTGCAGCTGCAAGAGAGTGTGGGTCAACCTTTTCATCCGGGTGAATCGGTGCCACACCATGGCCAGGAAGATCAACGGCATAAACAGTAAAGTGATTGATTAACTGCGGAATCAAACTCTTCCAAATTGTTCCGGCGGAGCCTAAGCCGTGAACCAACACCAAGGCGGGATTATTGATGTTGTGCATAAATTGATGGGCAACTATTGGCATTAGTACTTGTATTTTTCAGTCTCTGTTGGATGAGCCTTGCATACAGCTTTCCAAATTACATCGGGTTCAAAGCCGGCTGCTAAAGCCTCGTTGACGCTCTTGCTATCTAACTCAGACAGTGCGATATCTGAAGAAAAAGAGGCGGCCCAAGAATCCCCAAATGAAAGGGTGATTCGTTCGCGAAGATCAGAGATTCGCAATGCCGGTAATAGCTTCTGCTTGATCACGAGATTGCTGCGCATTGATGGGATGTAAAGCTTGTCCCAATAACCATCGCATTGCCAATGCACTCTTTCCTTCACCCAATAAATGATTCATGGCGATAGCAAATGCTTTCCATAAGTGGTCATCATGCTTTGTTAGCGCTAATGTCAATTGATCTGGGTCCTGAACACGCATCGCGGCCAAGGATGAATCAGATGAAACCTGAAGTGAAATCTGCTCAAGAGCAGATGTTGCATCTGGAGCGTTTTGTGCAATTTCTACTAATCGAGCAAGTTCGGATTCACATAAGGCCAACAGCACACTATCTTTGTCACGATAGTGGTTGTACAAAGTCGCACGCGAAACTTGCGAAATATCTGCTATTTCAATCATGGACATCTTTTTTAAACCTGTAGTTGCAATTAACTCTTTGGTTGCCTCAAGGATAGCCTTTTGTGTACGGCGGTGGGTTGCTACTTGTGGCGCGTACTTATTAAGCGGCATCGACAACAGTGAGAGTGACGCCCTCACGGCTCTTAAGCTCTGATGCAACCTGAGTGAAGAGGCCAGAAAGTGAAAGCCCTAGCGCTGAACAGATTGCGTTGAGGAGTTCAGAGGAGGCCTCTTTTTGTCCACGCTCAACCTCAGATAAATACCCCAAAGAGACTCGCGCTTCACGGGCAACATCACGCAGGGTGCGACCCTGAGATGTGCGGGCTGCACGGAGGGTTTGTCCAACAGCTTCACGAAGTAGAACCATTGTCATTACCTCCCGTTTCTGTCAAAGTTTAAATGCGATCTTTAATCGCGATGTCTAAGGATACGCGCAAAGGTAGCGATCGCGCTTGATGTAGCTGCGTTTCGCACAGATTCACGCTCCCCCGACAATGAGAGTTCTATGGTTTGGCTAATCGGCCCCTCGATCGCGACCCACACCGCTCCGACGGGATGGCCATCTAATGGGTTAGGGCCCGCCACACCAGTTGTGCCGATCGCCCAGGTTGTTCCAAAGGATTTAATCGCACCCTTTGCCATGGCGACAGCAACCTCTTCGCTGATGACTGAAAACTTTTCAATGATCAGTGGGTCTACCCCTAAATGAGAACTCTTAACCTCATCTCGATATGCGGTTGTTCCGCCGACAAATACATCGGATGCTCCAGAGATTGTGACAATCGCCGAGCTAACAGCTCCTGCAGTTAAGGATTCAGCGGTACTTACCGTCTCGCCACGTTTGCGCAGGTGATCAACGATCTCGGCTGCAAAGCCGACAATCTCAGTTGATAGCGCCATAAAAGTTTCCTCGTCTTTTTCAATCTTTGTGGTTAAAAATTGATCTCACATAGTATGCACCGGTAAGGATAGTTAGCACAATGGCTATATACATAAATCCATCTCGGAACCAGAACAAACTGGCTGGCATAGGCAGTACATAGAAACCAACTCCGAAGTTTTGCATCATCGCCTTTGCCTTGCCACCCTTATTGGCCGCAACAACACCGCGCTTGATCACTGCAATTCTTAAGAGAGTAATTGCGACTTCACGGGTCAAGATGGTTATTGTGATCCACCACGGCATGCGATCAAGAATCGACAGTGAAATCATCGCTGTACCGATCATGAATTTATCTGCGACAGGATCTAAAAACTTCCCAAACTCAGTAATCGTTCCGCGACTTCGAGCCAACTTTCCATCCAGTACATCGGACATACCGAGAAGAAAGAAAACGCACCAAGAGATGTACTGCCACGTTGGATCATCGCCACCATTTTTAAAGAGGGTATAGGCACCAACCGGCACAAACAAGAGACGCATTACTGTGATGAAGTTGGGGGTAATAAATGCAGGAAATTTCATACAGGCTTGGCCACCAAATCTGCACCCATAGAATCAATCACCACAGCATCAACATACTGTCCCACTTGAAAATCTGTACCGATAAATGTCGTGGTTCCATCTACCTCTGGGCCTTGGTGCGCGGCACGACCCTCTTGAAGCTCGGCATCCTCAATGAGAACGCGAACATTTTCGCCAATACGGGCTTGAGCACGCAGAGAAACCATCTCATCGGCCAAGGAAGATAATGTCTCTACACGTTGTGCGATCACATCGGCCTCAACCTTGTCTGATAAGCCAAGTGCTTCGGTGTTATCTTCATCTGAATAACCAAATACTCCAACCGCATCTAGTTTGGCTTGAGTTATAAAGTTTGCAAGATCATCAAAATCCTCTTCGGTTTCACCAGGAAATCCGACGATAAAATTGGAACGAATTCCCGCCTCGGGCGAAAGTACCCGAATCTGGCCGATCAAGTGTAAAAACTTTTCAGTATCACCGAAGCGACGCATGCGACGCAATACGGTAGGACTGGTGTGCTGGAATGAGAGATCAAAGTACGGAGCAGTTTTATCTGTGGCAATCATCGCCTGAAGTAATGTAGGTCGCATTTCAGCTGGCTGTAAGTATGAAAGTCGAACACGTTCGACTCCTGGCAATGCTGCAATTTCAGGCAAAATCTTCTCCATCAATTGAAGATCTCCAAGATCCTTTCCATAAGAAGTTGTGTTCTCGCTTACTAAGAACAATTCAGATACGCCATTTTCAGCTAGCCAACGAGCCTCCTTAATAATCTCAGTTGGTCGTCGTGAGATAAATGAGCCTCGGAAATATGGAATTGCACAAAATGAACAACGTCGATCGCAACCAGAGGCGATCTTCAGCGGAGCCCATGGCGCGTTGCCTAAACGTTTACGTGAAAACTCTTCTTCTTGTCTGGCATCTGCTCGCTCGGCTGGTGCGATCGGAAGCAATGCACGACGATCGCGAGGCACGTGAGCTTTGTGGGATTCGCCGGCAATGATTGATTGAAGGCGGGCTGAGATATCTTTGTAATCATCAAAACCTAAAATTGCATCAGCTTCAGGCAAGGCTTCTGCGAGTTCATTTCCATAACGTTCGGCCATGCAACCAACCGCAACTACTGCACGGGTAGTTCCATGTCCTTTTAGGGAGTTAGCTTCAAGAAGGGCATCCACCGAGTCCTTTTTTGCAGATTCGATAAAGCCGCAAGTGTTAACTAGAGCAACCTCAGCTGATTCAACATCATCGACAAGGGTCCAGCCATCGGCGGCCAGACGACCAGCCAGCTCTTCAGAGTCAACTTCATTTCGTGCGCACCCTAAAGTGACAACTGCAACTGTGCGCTTCATTTGCACAATCTTACAGTGCAATGTGCAATTAAGAATCGACTCCGTACGACACGCTAACAACCTGGCCATCTGTACCTAAAGGATCAACTTTTTTGCCATTCACAGACAGATCGACTCCACCAGCGTTGCCAACTTTGAGATTTAACTGCTCACTTGTTGTGAAGGTTTTAGAGGCACCTTGAGAAAGCT
Organism: Candidatus Planktophila sp.; assembly: GCA_964201405.1. GTDB lineage: Bacteria > Actinomycetota > Actinomycetes > Nanopelagicales > Nanopelagicaceae > Planktophila. The sequence goes on along the minus strand of CAXNDW010000004.1, from coordinate 10,922 downwards.
GTCCACTAAATAGGGTTCGTCCACTTGAATCTGAGACAAAGAGCCAACTCTTAGCCCGGGTAGCTTCGATGATTACCTCGACACCTTCTCCTGTTGAGACCGCTGGCTCATCACTTGGTTGCGTTGTTGGCTCGGCAGATGCTGAAGGCTCCGTTGTCTCTTCAAGTGCAACAGGAATATCAGGAGTTGAATTATTGGTGATAAGTATCTGGGCAAGGCCTGCAATAAACAAAGTTGAGATTGAAATCGCTACAAGAACTTTCCAAGAAACTTTTCGGCTTTCTCCTGGTTCACGCATCACACTATTTTCAACAAGTAGATCCTGCATCGAACGATCAACATGCATCTGTTCGTCTTCAAAGGCGGTCAAGAAAAGTTGTGGGTCGACATTTAACTTTGTAGCCATGTTTCTTAAATGACCACGTGCATAAGTTTCGCCACCGCATTGTGTGAAATTATCTGATTCCATTTGTTTAAGCAGTGGGCCACGGATATTTGTGGCGGCAGAGAGATCATCGATGCTAAGGCCAGCATCCTTACGCGCCTTAGTAATCATTGATCCAAGTGACATGAAACATCCTCAATACTGCCAATGTAGGAGTTATCAGTGTAAGTCTTATGGGGTCAGGGTGACTAGTAAGAGGTGTGAGCGAGAGGGGTGAACCTCACCCCTTCACGCGTAGTTAATCAGCTGTTAATAGTCGCGCAAGGTTGCAAGAACCGAATCGAGTTCATCCGGCTTCACCAAAACGGTGCGAGCCTTCGAACCTTCGGAGGGTCCAACAATTCCTCGTGACTCCATCAGATCCATTAAGCGACCAGCTTTTGCAAAACCAACACGCAACTTTCTTTGTAGCATCGAAGTTGATCCAAACTGAGTGCCCACAACAAGTTCTACAGCTTGGCACAAAATATCTAAATCATCCCCGATCTCTTTATCAACCATCTTCATTTGATTGACGGGAGCGGTCACATCATCTCGGTAACGAGGCTTGAGCTGCTTCTTAACATGGGTAGTAACCGCTTCAATTTCGCGTTCTGAGACATAAGCACCTTGAATTCTAATTGCGCGACTAGCACCCATCGGGATGAACAATCCATCACCTTGTCCGACTAATTTTTCTGCGCCAGGGCTGTCTAGAATTACTCGGCTATCTGCAAGTGAACTTGTTGCAAATGATAGACGTGAAGGGACATTTGCCTTAATTAACCCAGTAACAACATCAACAGATGGGCGCTGAGTTGCAAGCACTAAGTGGATACCTGCGGAGCGAGCAAGTTGTGTAATACGAACAACTGACTCCTCCACCTCTTTAGCGGCAACCATCATCAAATCTGCTAGCTCATCGATAATAACGAGAAGATACGGATACGGTTCTACAGTTCTATCACTGCCTTCAGGAACTGTGACCTTTCCTGCACGGACAGCCTTATTAAAATCATCTATATGTCTAAATCCAAAGGTAGATAAATCCTCGTAGCGAAGATCCATCTCGCGAACAACCCAGGTAAGAGCATCAGCTGCTTTCTTAGGATTTGTAATGATAGGCGTAATTAAATGCGGAATACCTTCGTAGGCGTTGAGCTCTACCCGTTTAGGATCGATTAAAACCAATCTCACATCATCAGGTGTCGAACGCATCAAGATGGAGGTAATCATTGCGTTAATCATCGATGACTTACCCGCGCCAGTTGCTCCGGCAACTAAAAGGTGAGGCATCTTCGCAAGGTTGGCGCATACAAAGTTACCCTCTACATCTTTGCCCAGCGCAACAAGCATTGGATGCAAATCCTGGCCTGCGACAGTTGAGCGTAAAACATCTCCTAGCGCGACGATCTCGCGATCGGTATTTGGAATCTCAATTCCGACCGCGGATTTTCCTGGGATCGGCGAAAGAATTCGAACCTCACTACTTGCAACGGCATAGGAAATATTTTTAGCAAGGGCGGTGATTCGCTCAACCTTGACCGCATTTCCAAGCTCAACTTCATACCGGGTTACCGTTGGTCCACGCATAAAGCCTGTGACCCTTGCATCAATATCAAACTGCAGGAAGACCTCTGTTAAGGCTGCTACGACAAGATCATTTGCCTTACTTTTGGATTTAGCTGCAGGTCCGGTGCGTAGCAGATCTGCTGCTGGCAACTCGTACTTCACATCAGCGGTCAAAAGTAATTGTTCGGGGCGTCTTACGGCGACTGTGTTTTCATTTACATGGGTAACTGAAGGAATGGACTCTTCAACGGGGAACTCCTCATCAAAACTTTCTTCATCTAAATCCTCATCCTCATCATGTGAAGGTGCGTTCCACGCAGCAACAATTGGTGATTCAAATGGAGGTGTATCAGTTACCTCAAACTCTTCAACAATCTTTTCTGTGCGCTCAGGTCGTTTAGACCATAACCAACCGCCTGCTGATGAAAGGCGAGCAAAAACCTCAGCGACAGGAGTAGCTGTAATAACCAGAACACCAAAGATAAAGAGAATGAAAAGAACTGGATAGGTCAAAATGGATGTCATCAGGGAAACTAAGGGAGTTGATACTCCATACCCCAACCAGCCACCACCTTCGCGGATTGCTGTTGCGCCAGTTCCTATTGAACCGTTGAGCATATGCGCTAGCCCTGTCGTCGATAACAACAAAGCAACAGTTCCAACAATTATTCTTCCAGTAGCTTTTGAATCCTCTGGCACTCTAAACAATCTGATTGCAAAGTAAATAAGTACAAGTGGAGCAAAAAACCCGACACGGCCAACCCCACCGTAAATTACTGAATACACCGCACGACCCACAGGGTTGTCCGAGTGAAACCAGGTGCCGGCGGTTGCAATGAGGGCAAGGATTAAAATTAGGAATGCAATACCATCGCGTTGATGAGCTGGATCTAAATCGCGGGCACCACGTGCCAAAAAGCGAACACTACTTCCTAAAGATTTTGCAATAAATCGCCACAAGGATGCAAGGCCTCGACCTAAAGCTCCGCCTACCGCTCCAGTCTTACTCTTTGCTTTTTTCCTTTTAGCCACACGCACGATCGTAAAGGGTGAACAATTTGGAACCTACTAGGCGCGCCGTTCTTCAAACTTCTATAACGACGGGGACAATCATCGGCTTTCGGCGATGTTCTCCCCCAACCCAGCCACCAATTGTTTTTCTTACTATCTGCGAGAGTTGATGGGTGCCGTTATTGCCATCTGCAACCGCGGTTGCAAGAGCCTTCTCAATTCGCATTTTTACCTCATCAAACATCGCAGCATCTTCATTAAATCCTCGTGCATGGATATCTGGTCCGGCAACTATCTTTCCGCTCTGAGAATCGATAACAACAACGCACGAGATAAATCCTTCTTCACCAAGAATGCGTCGATCCTTAAGTGAACTCTCTGTTATGTCTCCGATACTTTGCCCATCAACAAAAACAAATCCCACTGGCACAGCGCCGACTACTTCTGCCTCGTGATTGATTAAATCAATTACAACGCCATTATCAACGATGAATGTATTGCCCCGAGGTACACCAGATTGAATCGCTAATTCAGCATTAGCCTTCATGTGTCGCCATTCACCATGGATTGGCATTACATACTTAGGCTTAACAATGTTGTAGCAGTACAGCAGTTCACCAGCAGCTGCATGACCGGATACGTGCACCATGGCATTTGCTTTGTGAACAACCTTTGCACCAAAACGTGTGAGCTCATTAATTACCCTAAAGACTGAGTTTTCATTACCTGGAATTAAGGAGGAAGCCAAAATGACAGTGTCGCCTTCACCGACTCGAATCTGATGGTCCCCATTAGCCATTCGAGATAAAGCCGCCATTGGCTCACCTTGAGATCCTGTACAAATCAAAACAACATTGTCATCGTACTGATCAAGATCTTTTGCATCGATTACTAAATCTGCAGGAACATGTAAGTAGCCCATATCCTCTGCGATCTTCATGTTTCGAACCATTGAACGTCCGATGAATACAACCTTGCGTCCATGCTGGGCTGCAATGTCGATTACTTGCTGAACTCGGTGCACATGTGAAGAAAATGAAGCAACGATCACCCGACGTCTGGTTGAAGAGATGACGCGATTAAGCGCCGGCATGATTTCACGTTCCGATGGAGTAAAGCCAGGTATGTCTGCGTTAGTTGAATCCACCATGAAAAGATCGACGCCTTGTTCTCCAAGGCGGGCAAAGGTTCGCAAATCTGTAATACGACCATCTAACGGAAGTTGATCCATTTTAAAATCACCTGTTGCAAGGACTCGACCTGCATCGGTGTTGATGACGACAGCTAGCGCATCTGGAATCGAGTGATTAACTGCAACGAACTCCAAATTAAATGGTCCGATATCTTCTGTGCCGCCTTCACGAACTTCGCGAGTTAATGGCGTAATTCGATGTTCCTTTAACTTGGCTGTTATCAAAGCCAGAGTTAACGCCGATCCGTAGAGTGCAATATCACCACGTTCACGCAATAGGTATGGGACAGCGCCGATGTGGTCTTCATGTCCATGAGTTAGAAAGATTCCGATTACATCTTGCAGTCGATCTCTGATGTATGAAAAATCAGGCAAGATAAGATCGATTCCTGGTTGATTATCTTCAGGAAACAAAACTCCACAGTCGACTATAAGTAGCTTTGATTTGTACTCAAAAACGGTCATGTTGCGGCCGATTTCAGTTAATCCACCTAGAGCAACAATGCGCAACCCGCCATCAACCAGTGCGGGCGGTGTGCTTAGATTTGGATGTGGATGATTCATTAGTTAACTGCGACGCCACCAGCGCGCAGATCTTCGCGCAACTGCGCGATCTGAGCCTCTGTTGCATCGACGAGTGGAAGACGAGTGTGGCCACCAGGTAGGCCCATCAGCGTGAGTGCTGCTTTAGTCAAAATCGCACCTTGTGTACGGAATGTACCTGTGAAAACAGGTAGAAGCTTTTGGTGGATCTCTAATGCGCGCGCGGTGTTCCCTGCAAACCAAGAGTCTAGAAGTTCGCGTAGATCCTTACCTACTGTGTGGCCGCATACAGAGACAAAACCGACAGCGCCAACAGATAACAATGGCAGATTGAGAATGTCATCACCGGAATAAATGGGAATACCGCAACGCTTAATCACCCATGATGTCGAAGCGACATCTCCCTTTGCATCCTTTAGGGCAACTATGCGTGGGTGTTCAGCCAGTCGCACGATTGTGTCAGGCTCAATTGGCACACCTGTTCTTCCTGGAATGTCATACATCATCATTGGAAGATCGGTTGCATCAGCAACTGCGCGAAAGTGTGCTTCGATTCCAGCTTGTGGCGGCTTGTTGTAATAAGGAGTAACTACAAGTAATCCATCCGCACCCGCTTTTTCGGTGCGTTTTGCTTGATTGATTGAGTACTCAGTTTCGTTGTCACCAGCGCCAGATAAAACCTTAATTGTTGGTCCAACAGTATTTCGAACAACACGAATGATCTCCTCTTTCTCAGAGGATTTTGTAGTTGGAGCTTCACCTGTTGTTCCATTGACAACAATTCCATCATGTCCATTTGCGACTAAATGGGCTGCAATTGTTTCAATCCCCGCCCAATCGATCGCCCCATCTTTTGTAAAAGGGGTGACCATCGCCGTCAAAAGACGTCCAAATGGAGCAGGCGTTGTCATGTAGCGAACTCTACCCGTATTAAGGGGCGATTCGTCCAGACTTTTCAAAGGCTCCGTATGTAAGTGGCATCAATTTCGCAAATTCGGCTTCCATTTTCTCGGCAACCATCTCAATTTCGCGCTGAGGGTAGCTAGGAAAGTGTGAGCCTTCGCGGGCTGTTCGAAGGGATAAAAAGTTCATCAAAGCTCGGGCATTCATCGTGACATACATGGATGAATACGTTGCAACAGGAAGAACTGCTCGAGCTACCTCACGTGCAACACCTGCATCCAACATCTTCTTGTAGCTGTCATAAGCGGCGATGTATGCAACCTTCATTGATTCAACTGTGACATCAAACTGCTCTTTAGTGCCATCTACAAATGTATAAGCACCGGTCTTGCCAACCTGAATTAACTTTCGCTCTGCTGATGGAATATAAAATACCGGCTTGAGTTCACGGTAGCGTCCGCTTTCCTCGTTATATGAGGCGATGCGATGGCGCATGAATTCGCGGAATACAAAGATTGGTGCTGAAACAAAAAAGGTCATTGATGTGTGCTCAAAAGGTGAGCCGTGACGTTCGCGTGCAAGATAGTTAATTAATCCCGCTGACCGAGCTGGATCCTCACCGATCTCATCCAAGGATTGTTCTCCAGCTGTAGAAACACGGGCTGCCCAAATTACATCGGCATCGCTGGCACTGGATTTAACTAACTCAACTGTTACATCATCACGGTAAATAATCTCTTCACTCATGGTCGCACCCTATCTATGCGCCCCTATCGACCCTTGGATTTATACGGCACAATAGCCGCGTGTCCACAGTTGCCTCCACCACTTTCAGGGACTCCATGAGTGTTTCCATCACGGTGGGAGCCTACGGAGTGGCTTTTGGGGCTGCTGCCGTTGCCAATGGTTTCACCGTTGTTCAAGCTTGTCTTTTGTCACTACTGACATTTTCGGGAGCATCTCAATTTGCAGTCATCGGTGTAGTCGGTGCAGGTGGATCTGCCATTAGTGCAATTGCAACCGCATCATTGCTCGGTGTTCGAAATGCTTTGTATGGCGTAATCATGGCGCCACATTTAAAGGTGAAGGGTTTAAAGCGAGTTATTGCTGCACAAATAACAATTGATGAATCAACTGGTGTCGCACTTGGGCAAGAGCCACGTGGAATCGATGCAATGCGTAAGGGTTTTTGGTACACAGGTATTGGAGTCTTTGTTTTTTGGAATCTCTTTACATTGGCGGGTGCATTAGGCGCTCAAGCTATGGGTGATATTCGCGCCTTTGGCTTGGATTCAGCGGTTCCTGCAGCATTTTTAGGTCTGGTGTGGCCGCGTTTAACAGGAAATTTTGAACGCACACTTGCCGTTGGGTGTGCACTCTTTGCAATAGCTATGACACCGATACTCCCAGCAGGTTTGCCAATCATCGCAACCGCCTTTATCGCCGTTGTAGTTGGGTTAAAGCGATGACAATCTTCTGGGTCGCAACTATTGGAACAAGCCTTGTGGCTTTTCTTCTCAAGTACTCTGGACATTCAGTTCCAGAACGCTGGCTTTCTCACCCCAAGATTCAGCGGATCAACGCTCTGATTCCAATCGCTCTTCTTAGTGCACTGGTTGCGGTGCAAAGCTTTTCAGAAAAATCCGAACTTATGATTGATCAACGATTAGTTGGATTATCTGCTGCAATCATCGCTCTACTTTTGAAAGCGCCATTCCCAATAGTGGTGCTCTCCGCAGCGATTTCATCAGCTGCGGTTTACAACTGGGTTTAGATAATCCCTAAAGATTGCAGTTTCGCCTTTAAATCATTATCAGATGGTTCAGTCAGATGAGTTCCATCAGAGAAAACAATTACTGGAATTGACTTAGCTCCACCATTTATCTCGATTACCTTGTCAGCAGCGGTTACATCTGCATCGGTATCAATTTTTGTGTACTCAACATTGAGCTCATTCAATAGTCGCTCTGATCTGCGGCAATCTCCGCACCAATCGGCACCATACATAGTGATCTGATCTTTAGACATTGATAGCTCCTTACATGAACTTGTCGAGGCCATGGGTTAGGCCTGGTGTATTAACAATTTTGCGTACGCCAAGAATAACTCCTGGCATAAATCCTGCACGGTCAATTGAATCATGACGAATAGTTAGGGTCTCCCCTAGGCCACCAAACAAAACCTCTTGGTGGGCTACCAATCCACGTGCTCGAACCGAATGCACTGGAATTGCGCCAACTAATGCACCACGTGCACCATCTAGAGCCGTTGTTGTTGCATCTGGCATTGCGCCAAGACCTGCCTCTTTGCGAGCAGCAGACATCAATTCAGCGGTACGTGCCGCGGTTCCTGATGGAGCATCAACCTTTGCAGGGTGATGTAGTTCGATAATCTCTGCAGATTCAAAGTAATGTGCCGCCTTTGCAGCAAACTCCATCATTAATACTGCACCGATTGCAAAATTCGGTGCGATGAGAACACCCACTGATGGGTTCTGTGCCAACCAACCCTTTACCGTTGCTAGCTTGGCATCATCAAAACCTGTTGTGCCAACAACTACATTGATTCCATTATTAATGAGAAATTCTAGATTTGCCATCACGCTATCTGGAGTCGTGAAATCAACGACTACATGTGCGGCAGAGCCTTTGAGTTGATCCAGTGAATCGCCCATATCAAGTGCTGCAACAAGTGCGAGACCTTCTGCTGCTTCAACAGCTTTAACTACTTCAGAGCCCATTCGACCACGAGCACCTAAGACGGCAACATTGATCATTTACTTAACACCTTCTCAAACTTTGACTCTGATTTGAATGGACCAACAAGAGCAAGGGTAGGCGTTTTAGTCAGAAAGGCGCTAGCAATTTCCTTAATGTCTGTGGCGTTTACGCGTGAGATCGCCTTAAGAATCTCATCAAAATCCATGACATGTCCGTAGACAATCTCATTTTTACCGATCCGGCTCATGCGAGAACCCGAATCCTCTTGGCTCAGAACTAATGAGCCACGAACCGCACCCTTTGCCCGCTCAATCTCTTCATGGGACATTCCATTATCTGCAACATCAGCTAAGACCTCACGAATGATTTCAACAACTTCGATCGCCTTTGAAGGATTACAGCCGGCGTAAAATCCAATCTGTCCACTGCCGGCAAATTGTTGTGCATAGGCATAAACAGAGTAAGCAAGTCCACGTTTCTCACGGATTTCTTGGAACAATCGGGATGACATTCCCCCGCCAAGTGCTGATGCCAAAATTCCCATCGCAAAGCGACGATCATCATGGCGAGCAACACCCTCCATGCCGTAAAATATGTGTGCTTGTTCCGTTGGACGAGAAATAAGGCCAACGGAGCGTTGAGGGCTCTTACGCACAACAGTATTAGGACGAATAACTGGCGCACCAGTTACATCCAAGAAACCATCGTGAGACAGTGCGGCTTCAACCATTGCGACAACTTTTTTATGCTTAATGTTTCCGGCAACAGCTACTACCAAATCTTGTGGCAGGTAACGCTTCTTGTAATAGTTAAAAACAGCGTTACGGGACATATTGTTGATGGAATCGATTGTGCCAAGAATTGGGCGGCCCAGCGGGGTATCACCATAATAGGTTTCAGCGTATAAATCATGAACTAAGTCGCTGGGATCATCATCGCGCATTGCTATCTCTTCAAGCACAACCTTGCGCTCTGCATCGACATCTAGGGCTGTGACTACTGATGATGTGATCAGATCTGAAACAACATCGATCGCCATTGGTAAATCTGTATCGATAACACGTGCGTAAAAGCAGGTGTACTCCTTACTTGTGAAGGCATTCATCTCGCCACCAACAGATTCGATGGAGGCGGAAATCTCTAAAGCATTTCGTCGCTTGGTTCCCTTGAACAGTAAATGCTCTAGAAAGTGAGAAGCCCCAGCAACGGCCGGGGTTTCATCACGTGAACCAACATTTACCCAGATACCAATCGCGGCGCTGCGTACCGAAGGAACTTCTTCAGTAACGATACGCAGACCGCTAGGTAATACTGAACGACGAACGCTCATTTATTCAGCTGAACCAGTAGTTCCATCTTCAAGCACAGGAACCAAAGAAAGCTTGCCCTTTGGATCAATCTCGCCGATTTCCACCTGGATCTTGTCGCCAACCTTCATAACCTCTTCAAGGTTTTCAATGCGCTTTCCACCATGCATCTTGCGAATCTGAGATACGTGGAGCAGGCCATCTTTACCTGGCATCAATGAGATGAATGCACCAAATGCAGCAAGCTTCACAACGGTACCTAGGTAACGCTCGCCAACCTCTGGCATCTGTGGGTTTGCAATTGCATTGATCTGTGCGCGAGCGGCTTCTGCTGATGGACCATCAGTTGCACCGATGTAAATAGTTCCATCATCTTCGATAGAAATATCTGCACCTGTCTCATCTTGGATCTGGTTAATAATCTTGCCCTTAGGCCCAATTACTGCACCGATCTGATCAACTGGAATCTTGACAGAGATGATGCGAGGAGCAAATGGGCTCATCTCATCTGGAGCATCGATAGCTTCATTCATGACATCTAGAATCGCAAGACGCGCTTCCTTTGCCTGTAGAAGTGCACCTGCAAGAACAGATGCTGGGATTCCATCTAGCTTTGTATCGAGCTGCAAAGCTGTAACAAAGTCTTTAGTTCCGGCGACCTTGAAGTCCATATCTCCAAATGCATCTTCTGCACCCAAGATATCTGTCAAAGCAACGTACTCAACCTTGCCATCAACATCATCTGAAATAAGACCCATTGCAATACCTGCAACTGGAGCACGTAGTGGAACACCTGCGTTAAATAGTGCAAGAGTTGATGCACATACAGAACCCATAGATGTTGAACCATTTGAACCAAGCGCTTCAGAGACCTGACGGATTGCGTAAGGGAACTCTTCGCGAGTTGGTAGAACTGGAATCAATGCACGCTCAGCAAGAGCACCATGGCCGATTTCGCGGCGCTTAGGTGTACCAACTCGACCTGTTTCACCAGTTGAATATGGTGGGAAGTTGTAGTTGTGCATGTAACGCTTGTGATTTTCTGGGTTCAAAGTATCGAGCTGCTGCTCCATCTTTAACATGTTAAGAGTTGTGATTCCAAGAATCTGTGTCTCTCCACGTTCGAAGATCGCTGAACCGTGTACGCGAGGAATAACCTCTACCTCTGCAGAAAGCGCACGGATATCGCGAAGTCCGCGACCATCGATGCGGATTTTGTCGCGCAATACGCGCTGACGTACAAGCTTCTT
>CAXNDW010000003.1:0-26704 GCA_964201405.1 Candidatus Planktophila sp. | reverse complement strand
TTTGCTGATGTTTCAGAGGAGGTCTTTCCAGGTTTGTTCTAACTCTCATTTGTGGCCACTGCCGACCCTTCGAACGTAGCGACGCCCCTTCCCCGGCGCCGTTGCAACACAAAGATCCGTCGGCCGGCAGTGACCAGAGATGAGAGTCGCAAGGAAAGAAAGTAATTAACAACTAAAACTTTGAAGGAAAACTTTAAAAAGAAATGGGGGAAGAGATGACAAGCACGACTGAACATGTATCTGTAATGCGCGATCGTTGCGTCGATCTCTTATCTCCAGCAATTGCAGCTTCTACCAATCCAGTCGTTGTGGATGCAACTTTAGGCCTAGGTGGACACACCGAAGCGCTACTTCAAAAGTTCCCACATTTAACAGTCATCGGGATCGATCGCGATTTAGATGCAATTGCAAAAGCTACAGATCGCCTTTCGCCATTTGCAGATCGTTTAAAGACTGCGCACTCAACCTTTGATGGCATTAGCGAAGTTGTTGCTCGCTTTGGCTACACAAAGATCGATGGAGCATTATTCGATCTAGGCGTTTCTTCAATGCAACTAGATCAAGCAGAACGTGGTTTTTCTTACTCACAAGATGCACCGCTTGATATGCGTATGGATCGCACGCAGTCACTTACTGCGGGGGAGATCATCAATACGTACGAGCCAGGTCAATTGGTTCGCATTTTGCGTACATACGGTGAAGAAAAGTTTGCAACACGTATCGTCGAATCAATCGTCAAGCAGCGTGCGATCGCACCTATGAACTCAACTGCCCAGCTTGCAGCCCTTGTAAAAGAGGCGATTCCAGCAGCTACTCGTCGCACCGGCGGTAACCCTGCAAAGCGCACATTTCAAGCATTGCGCATTGAAACAAATGATGAGCTTGGCACGATTACTCGCGCACTTCCAGCGGCACTAGAACTTCTCAATGTGGGTGCCCGCTTAGTCGTTATGTCCTTTCAATCTCTTGAAGATCGCATTGTTAAGCAGCTTTTTGTTGCATCTACTACCTCCGGAACTCCTCGCGATCTTCCATTTGATCTTCCTGAATTTGCTGCCAAGTTCTCAATGATCACTCGCGGAAGCGAGACACCAACCGATGCCGAACTAGAAGAGAACTCACGTTCTCAATCTGTACGTCTTCGCGCAATCGAAAGGGTGGCTGCATAATGGCTATGACAGCACTAGCTCCAGCGATTACTCGCTCTAAAGAAATTTTCGCCGAAAAGACATCGCAAGTTGCGTTAAAACTTGTGCCAAATGTCTCCGACGGAAAGCAAGCGGATCGAAAGTTCTTCGCAATCTTTGTATCTGTTGTAGGCGGTATTGGTCTCATGCTCCTTCTCCTGATCAATACCTTACTTGCACAAGATGCATTTGAATTAACCAACCTCAAGTTAGAGGCGAAGTTGGTTAGCGATGAGCGTGAAGCAATTGCACGACAGATCGACAAGATATCTTCCCCAGAAGCTCTTGCAAAATCTGCAACGGCGTTAGGCATGAAGCCTTCAGAAAATCCAACGTTCTTGTCATTAGACAAGCCATTGATTGAGGTTCCGGTGAAGAATGGGTAATTTCTCATTAGCGCATAGCAGAATCAGATTATTGGTTCTCTTTCTTGCGGTTGTCATGTTTTTGTTTGGTGTTCGCCTGGTTCAGGTCCAGGCGGTACAGGCAGGTGACTATCGTCAACGCGCTGTTAATGAGATGGAAAAGGTGAGAACCCTTCAAGCCCCACGCGGAGACATCACCGACATTAATGGGGTTGCTTTTGCACGAAGCGTTGCAGCTACCAGCATTGTTGTCGATCAAACACAGATCTCAAACCCATTACAGGTCGCTACCTTTGTGGCACCGATCATTGGTATGAATGTTCAAGAGGTCCAGGATGCAATTACTGGAACTCGAAAGTGGAGCATGGTTTTCCGAAATGCAAAGCCTGCTACTTGGTTGAAACTGTCTAATGCGATTGAACAACATAACTCTCAATTTAAGGCTATGAGCCCACAGCGCATTATCGGATTCTTCCCAGAGCGCAGTTATGTCCGTGAATATCCTTCAGGTAGTTTGATCGCATCTCTTATTGGATTTGTTAATCACGATGGCGTTGGAGCAACAGGACTTGAATCCAGTATGAACTCCAAAATTAAAGGCATCGATGGTAAGTACTCTTATGCAAATGGATACAAGGCTGAGATTCCTGGATCTCAATCAGAGATAGTCCCGGCTCAATCAGGTACTTCTATTCGTCTTACCGTTGATCGCGATATTCAATGGGTTGCTTCAAAGGCGATAGCTGATGCGGTTAAGTCATCTAAAGCTCTTAGTGGAACTGTGATTGTTATGGATCCCAAGACTGGACATATTTTGGCTCATGCCACAGCTCCAACATTTGACCCAAATGACACCACCAAAGTTTCATTGGTCGCAATGCGAAACCCATCTGTACTCGATGTTTATGAACCTGGCTCTACCGGAAAGGTAATGACTCTTGCAGCAGCAATGGATGAAAAGAAGATTACTCCGGAAACAGTTTTAACAATTCCTGACAAGTTAAAGCGTTCAGTAAAGGTCTTCCGTGACCACGAGCCTCATCCAACACAACGTTTAACAACTGCAGGGGTGCTAGCAGTATCAAGTAATACCGGATCGATCAAAATCGGCGAAATGATTTCAAATGACAAGTTATACGAGTACCTCACCAAGTTTGGCATTGGGGTAAAGACCGGTTCAGGTTTACCTGGCGAGTCTCGCGGAATTCTTCCTAAGGTTGCTGATTGGTCTGGAACAACAGCGCCAACCGTTGCCTTTGGACAGGGGTATTCAGTAACAGCAATGCAGGCAACTAGCGTCTTTGCAACACTGGCAAATGATGGCGTTCGAGTTTCTCCGACAGTAATTGCAGGAACAAGTGATTCCAGTGGAAATTACACACCATCTGCAACACGCGAGAGCGTTCGCGTAATCAGTAGCGAGACTGCGGCACAAATGCGCTTAATGATGGAGAGCGTTGTTTCTGCAAATGGAACTGCTCCATCTGCTGCGATTCCAGGATATCGAGTCGGCGGAAAAACTGGAACTGCTCAGCGCATCGATGACACCTGCGGTTGCTATCGCGGGTACACCGCATCATTTATTGGTTTTGCACCAGCTGACAAACCAGCTTATGTCATCTCTGTAACAATCCAAGATCCAAAGGGTCTTCATTGGGGTGGCTACCTTGGTGGTCCAGTGTTCAAAAAAGTTATGTCATTTGTTCTTCAGTCAAAGGGAATTGCTCCAACAGGAACTAAGGTCGATCCAATTCCATTGACTGAAAAGCAGCTTCTTGCGCAGAGAAAGTTGATTGCAGAAAAGAAGGCGGCAAGTGTCAAGACCAATTGAAGAGTTTAAGAGAACAATCGCATCTGTTGCTGCGATTGCTAATGGTAATTTGATTGGTGATTCCACAACCCTTATAACCGGCGTTTCTGTTTCAAGTAAAGATGTACAAAAAGGCGATCTTTTCATTGCCCTTCCGGGAGAAAAATCCCATGGTGCAGAGTTTGTAGCAGAAGCAATCTCGTTAGGTGCGGTTGCAGTACTTACCGATGCCGAGGGTGCAGCAAAAATAAGTCAACTTCCTGTAATTGTAAGTACTAATCCACGTCGTGCCGCGGGAGTAATCAGTGCATGGTTTTACAGCGAGCCAATGCGAGATCTCTATAGCGTTGGCGTTACCGGTACTAATGGAAAAACCACTGTAACAACCCTTTTGCACCAAATAATGTCAGCTGCTGGTCGCGAGAGCGGACTCATTGGAACTGTAGAAACACTTATCGGGGCTGAGGTAATCGCAAGCAAGCGAACAACTCCAGAAAGTACTGAATTACAGGCGTTATCAGCGGTTATGCGTGAACGTCATATGCGCAACCTGGTGATGGAGGTTTCCAGTCATGCAATCTCATTGGAGAGAATTCGTGGAAGCCACTTTGCAGTTGTTGCCTTCACCAATCTCTCTCAAGATCACTTAGATTTCCACAAAACAATGCAGGCCTACTTCGAGGCTAAGGCTAAGTTATTCACCTTCGAGTTTGCCGATTTAGCGGTAATCAATATCGATGATTCATATGGCGTAAAGCTGGCTGAGTTAACTGAACTACCTGTAATGACGGTTTCAAGAGATAACCAAAGCGCTTCCTGGCATTACGCCTCGATCACCAAGGATTATGTTGGAGCACATGTTGCAATCCGCGGAAGTGGTGGAATCCTTATTGAGGGCAAAGTTCATTTACACGGCGGATATAACTTTGACAACCTCTTGATGGCTGTTGCGATTGCAAGTGAAAGCGGAATTGATCCAATTGATATCGCCGCAATATTGCCCCAATTAACAGGTGCGGCAGGTCGCCTCGAGTCTGTTCGGCTCGGCCAAAACTTTACCGCCCTAGTCGATTATGCACATTCGCCAGATGCGGTTGCTCGGGTTTTAGAAACCGCTCATGAAATTAGTGATGGACGAGTCATTGCTGTTTTAGGTTGTGGTGGTGATCGTGACTCTTCCAAGCGAGCACTTATGGGCAAAGCGTTACATGAGGGATCGGATGTTGCATTTTTTACAAGTGACAATCCGCGCACTGAAAAAGCAGAT
Source organism: Candidatus Planktophila sp. (assembly GCA_964201405.1). Classification (GTDB taxonomy): domain Bacteria; phylum Actinomycetota; class Actinomycetes; order Nanopelagicales; family Nanopelagicaceae; genus Planktophila. The sequence continues at coordinate 22,075 of CAXNDW010000003.1, read as the reverse complement.
TCTATTTTGGTGCAGATGACTCTGGGTCTAGATATTCAGCCGCCAAGTGCAATCATTCAAGACCGATCCGAGGCGATTAAGGCAGCGGTGAACGAGGCAAAGGATGGAGATCTCGTTCTTATCTTGGGTAAAGGTCATGAAAAGGGTCAAGAGATTAGTGGTGTGGTGCACCCCTTTGATGATCGGGTGGAGCTAGCCCGGGCGATCGAGGATAAAAAATGATTACATTAACAGCTGGAGAAATTGGCTTATTAATCGGTGGTGAACTTTTCTGCGATAAGGATTTATTGGTGTCAAAGGCACCTGTCTTTGATTCCCGAAAAGCAACTCCGGGATGTATTTTCTTGGCGCTCCAGGGCGAGGTTGTAGATGGACATGATTTTGCCGCCGATGCTTATCGAGCAGGAGCAATGTTTTCAATTACCTCCCGACGCATCGATGGGCCATGCATCGTTGTTGCAGATGTTTTAGAAGCATTATCGATCCTTGCAACATTTGTGAGAAAACGCCTCACCAATTTAACGGTCATCGGCATTACTGGTTCGCAAGGCAAAACAAGTACCAAAGATCTTCTATCGCATATGTTGTCGGTGGCCGGCCCAACGGTTTCACCTGCAGGATCATTCAACAATGATTTAGGGCTGCCAGTTACCTTGCTCGAATGTGATGAAAAAACAAAGTTCTGCATTCTTGAAATGGGGGCACGCCACAAGGGCGATATCGCGCGTTTGTGTTCCATCGCTCAACCAAATATTGGAGTCGTATTAACTGTCGGTACCGCCCATCTTGGTGAGTTCGGCTCGGTTGAAGCGATCGCTGAAACTAAATCTGAACTCATTCAAACCCTTATGCCAGAAGGTATTGCAGTTCTTGGAAGTTATGACAAATACACCCCAGCGATGGCATCACTCCATTCTGGTCGCGTTATCAACTTTGGAAGTGGGTGTGAAGTGCGGGCGACGGATATTGAAATTCGTGAAGGCCGACCACACTTTGATTTAGTTACACCTGCAGGTCGGGATGCTGTTGGGATGAGAATTGTTGGAGAACATCACATTGCAAATGCACTAGCTGTTGCCGCTGTTGGAACAGCCTTAAATCTGCCCATCGAATTAATTGCTAGCTCATTATCTACTGCGGAAAACAGCAGTAAGTGGCGTATGGAAATTCATGATCTTTTCGGGCTGCTCCTAATCAATGATTCGTACAACGCTAATCCTGAATCAATGGCAGCTGCGCTTCGATCACTCGCACTATTTGCACAGGAGCGAGGGGGTCAATCCTGGGCCTTTCTCGGAAAAATGCATGAACTCGGCGAGTCAGGGCCTTCACATCATGCGGCAATTGGCACCCTTGCTCAGGAGATAGGAATCGATCATCTCGTTGCTATTGCAGCTCCCGAGTACGGAGTTTCACAGGGACAGATGAATACCCATCATTACGCAAGTATTGATGAATGCCTATCGATGACAGATCATTTCTCAGCCGGAGATGTTGTCTTGGTTAAGGCATCTCGTGCAGAAGGTTTTGAAGTACTGGCACAAAAGTTAGAAAGTTTGTGGTTAGACAAGAGCGGAGTTGAAAGTTGAGACAGATACTTATTGCAGGTGCATTTGCACTGATCTTTTCTCTCTTTGGAACCCGAGTGTTAATCCGTGCGCTGGCCAGCAAGGGTTACGGCCAGATAATTCGTGATGATGGCCCAAGCAGTCACCACATAAAGCATGGAACACCAACCATGGGTGGAATCATCTTCATTCTTGCTGCGATTGCAGGATACTTGGTAGCACATTTGCTTACAGGAACCGCGGTTACAATTTCAGCGATTCTAGTAATGGGATTAGTTATTGCATTAGGTTTCATCGGTTTTCTTGATGATTGGCTGAAAGTATCCCGTCAAAACTCTCGTGGCTTACCAGGCCGTTACAAACTTTTGGGGCAAGCGATTTCAGCTGGAATCTTCGGATATCTAGGGTTGCAGTTTGCTGACAAAGATTCGTTGACTCCAATCTCTGAATACTTGTCAGGTGTACGCGAAACAACAATTTATTTGGGCCCTGCGCTGGTCATCATCTTCATTATTGTGATGGTGATGTCGGCTAGCAATGGCGTTAATCTGACTGATGGTCTTGATGGACTTGCGACAGGTGCAGCCATCATGACCTTCTTAGCCTTCGTGTTGATAGGTGTGTGGGAGTTTGGTCAAAGCTGCGCACTTAATTCTGCTGCAGGTTGTTACCCAGTTCGAGATCCCCTGGATCTAGCTGTACTTGCTGCAGCCTTTGCAGGTGGTTGTACGGGATTCTTATGGTGGAACACGGCTCCAGCAAAGATCTTCATGGGGGATACAGGATCTCTCGCATTAGGTGGAGCTATCGCAGGACTCGCGGCCACATTGCGCGTGGAGCTACTTCTTATTCCGCTAGGTGGTTTATTTGTCATCATCACAATGTCAGTTTTGATTCAAACCGGATACTTCAAAATCACTGGTGGTAAGCGTGTTTTCAAGATGGCACCACTTCATCATCACTTTGAATTACTTGGTTGGGAGCAGATAACAATCGTGATCCGTTTCTGGATTATCGCCGGATTATCTGTTGCTGTCGGCCTGGGACTCTTCTACGCCCAATGGGTTGTCAAGTAATTCATGTCTACCGAATTTGCCCACAAAAAAATCCTAGTTCTTGGAGCTGGAGTCACTGGAACATCAGTAGCTCGCTTTCTTCAAGCAAGTGGTGCAAAGGTGACACTTACCGATGATAACTCCGAGAATGCGGTTAAGCCTGATCAAGTCGATCTCACCAACTTTGATGCTGTCGTTATCTCACCAGGGTGGCGTCAGGATCATCCCTTGGTGTCGCAAATCCTTAGTAGCCCAGTTGAACTTTTGAATGAGATCGATATTGCATGGAACCTACGTTCAGTGCGGGCACCGCTTCAAAAATGGATAGCTTTAACTGGCACCAATGGAAAAACCACTACAGTTGAAATGACCGCTGCTATTTTGCAGGCGGCTGGAATTAATGCGGTCGCTTGTGGAAATGTCGGCGATACTGTTATTGATGCTGTAGATCGCGATAACCCTTATGATGTTTTAGTTCTGGAGCTATCTAGTTTCCAACTGCACTGGGCGCAAAAAGCCAGCTTTACCGCCGCAGCTATTCTCAATATTGCCGATGACCATCTAGATTGGCATGGAAGTTTTGAAGCATATGCCCAGGCAAAGTTTTCGATTCTAGATCGCTGCGAAATCGCAATTCTCAACGCTGATGATGGCCCTGTCGTATTAGGTGCGAATCGTTTTGCCGGTCGAAAGGTTTTCTTTTCATTAGATACTCCTGCACCAGGTGAAATAGGAGTTGTTGAGGAGCTGCTTATTGATCGCGCCTTTGTCGCAGATCCGCAGGAAGCTTCGATGATCTGCGAATTAATCGATATTGTTCCGACAGTTCCACATAATGTTTCCAATGCATTAGCAGCGGCAGGATTGGCCTTGGCCTTAGATGTGCCGCATACAGCAATTCAAAAGGCGCTCCAAAGTTTTCGTCCTGGTCGCCACCGAATCGAAACGGTCTACGAGGCAGATGGAGTTACCTGGGTCGATGACTCAAAGGCGACCAACCCACATGCTGCTGGCGCTTCTTTAATGTCTCATCTATCTGTTGTGTGGATCGCTGGAGGATTGGCGAAAGGGGCGGATATGGAGGCTTTAGTTGAGCGATGCGCATCGCGTATGAAAGCCGCCATCCTCATCGGAGCAGATCGCGATCTTATTGAAGCAGCTTTAATTAAGCATGCTCCAAATGTTCCACGAATTCTTATCAACCCCCCAACTCAGTACATCCGCGGGGGAGAATCAAACTCTTTGATGGAGTTGATTGTTCAAACTGCATCTGAGCATGCGAGTTCTGGAGATGCGGTCTTGTTAGCACCGGCCTGTGCCTCGATGGATCAGTTCATTTCATATGCTGATCGCGGGGATAGATTTGCAGCCGCGGTAAGAAAGGTTATTGCCCATGAAGTCTAAGGAAACCTTTTTTACTAAGCCGGTTAATTTGTATTACATGCTTTTGGGAAGCACCTTAGGCTTAAGTTTGCTGGGACTGATTATGGTTTTTTCCGCATCCTCAATTTACTCCCTTGGGTCACGCGGAACGACCTATGGAGTCGTCATGCGTCAATTCATCTTCTTTGCTCTTTCATTACCTATGGCGTGGGTACTTTCGCGGTTATCGCTTCGTCAATGGAAAGTAATTGCTCGATTTGGTCTCTCTGTTTCAGTCTTCCTTCTTTTAATTGTTCAGGTGATAGGTAAGAGTGTTAACGGTAACCACAACTGGATCAGCTTGGGCTTTGTAGATGTACAGCCAAGTGAGATAGCAAAGTTCTTGATGATTTTGTGGGCTGGATACATACTTGCAAAACGTGAGCGCGCAGGTGCAATCCAGAGCAATGTTGTGGCATTAATCGCACCCGCCTTCTTGCTCTGCATGATTCTTGTGATGGCAGGGCGAGATTTAGGTACCGCTTCGGTGTTTGCCTTTATTTTGGCAGGCTTGTTATGGGTTTCTGGATTGCGTATAGGAGTATTTGGAGCTGGCTTAGCCGCGGGCTTTGCCATCTTTGCTGTATTGATTTTAACTTCACCATATCGCGTTCAGCGCTTTGCAGTTTTTCTCAATCCATTTGCTGAAGATCAGTACAAATTGTATGGATGGCAACCTGCACATAGCTTGCTGGGCCTTGCCAGCGGCGGTTTATTTGGCGTTGGCCTTGGCGCGAGTCGTCAAAAATGGGGAAATCTTGCTGAAGCCCACACAGATTTCATCTTTGCTGTCATTGGTGAAGAGCTCGGATTATTTGGAACTCTTCTGACGTTACTTTTGCTTGCCTTGCTTTTGTTTTCAATCTTCAAATTAGCTTTACGAGCCAGTGATCCCATGGTGCGTTACGTATCCGCAGGATTTGGTTGTTGGCTAGCCATTCAAACAATTCTTAATATTGGATCAGCAATTAGCGTGCTACCTGTTGTTGGTGTGACCTTGCCATTAGTTTCCTATGGTGGTTCAGCGCTCATCGCGACATATATGGGAATTGGCTTTGTTTTAGGTGCAGCTCGGAGAGACCCAGTAATCTATAAAGGATTACAAGAGACAGGAATTAAATGGCTACGGTAGTTCTTGCAGGTGGTGGCACCGCAGGACATATTGAGCCAGCTCTAGCTGTTGCGCGAGAGTGGATGAAACTCCACCCTGGCGATACATGCATCTTCATGGGAACAAAAAGTGGATTAGAGATCAATCTTGTTCCTGCTGCAGGGTTTGAACTTTTTACAATTCCTCGCGTTCGTATCAGCAGAACTCCATCGCCATCTTGGCTACGGGTTCCACTTGACCTTATTGCTTCAGTACTTTCATCCATCAAAATAGTTAAGAAGGCGGATGTACTTGTTGGTTTTGGTGGATATGTAAGTGCACCTGCATATCTAGCCGCTGCGCTCACACGAACACCCAGAGTTATTCATGAAGCTAATGCAAAGCCTGGGTGGGCAAACCGAGTTGGCGCACGATTTACTCAACATTTAGCGGTCGCACACCCGGTCGATAGTGGAAGTTTTTCTCAAGCATTGCTAGCCGGTCTTCCTCTGCGATCTGATGTCGCACGAGGATCTATCGATGCAGCGGCCGATTGGGGCAAGGCACGATCAGCTGCAAAAATGCGATTGGGATTTCCCGTCGAAGCCCCACTTGTTGTGATCATGGGTGGATCCCAAGGATCAGTTGCGATTAACGCAGTAATTGCCGACAGTGTTTCAATATTTAATGGCAAGGGTATTTCCGTTTTGCATTCAGTGGGCAAGTTCAACGCCCTGCCACAAGCAAGCGGGGGATATAAGCCGGTTGCCTATGTCGATGCGATGGCAGATGCCTATTTAGCAGCGGATTTAATCATTGCCAGAAGTGGCGCAGTAACCTGCAGCGAGTTTCGAGCCTTGGGCCGTTACGCTCTTTTTGTGCCGCTACCCATAGGAAATGGAGAACAGTTTGTGAACGCTGCCTCTTTGGTCGAGGCTGGTCGTGCACAAGTAATTACTCAAAAAGAGTTCACACCTCAATTCATATCTACCAAGATATCGTCTCTGCTTGATCAAGCATCGCGCGCTCCTCTTGCGGGGGATTCACAGGATCTTCACGCCGCCGCAAAGATTGTTGCGTTAACAGAGTTTGCGATGAAGCGATGAAGCCTCAACTTTCATCACTGATTGGTAAACGCATTCACTTCATCGGTATCGGTGGTGCGGGAATGAGTGGACTTGCGCGAATAGCGCTCTCGCACGGGATAACTGTCAGCGGATCGGATGCCAAGGATTCCTCCGTCGTCATTGCCCTTTCAGCATTAGGTGCAACTGTCTCCACATCCCATGTGGCAGGCAATGTAGATGGCTCTGATTTAGTTGTGTACTCAAATGCCATATCGGAATCAAATGCAGAGCGGATGCGCGCAAAGGAGCTCAACCTTCCAATTCTTACCCGCGCAGCGGCACTGGCGGTATTGATGTCAGATTCAAAAAGTATCGCTGTGGCCGGAACTCATGGAAAGACCACAACTTCATCGATGCTTGCTGTTGCATTACAAGCATGTGCCGCAGACCCTTCATTTGCAATTGGTGGAACTATCACCGCCTCTGGCTCAAATGCACATCGAGGAACTGGTGAAATTTTTGTAGCAGAGGCTGATGAATCCGATGGATCATTTATCGAGTACCACCCATACGCTGCAATAGTTACAAATGTCGAACATGACCATGTTGATTTCTTTGCCACACCCGAATCGGTAGCCCAAGCATTTACAGATTTTGCAGCAACCATCAAAAAAGAGGGCTTCCTGACCTACTGCGCAGATGATGCGGGCGCCGTTGCACTTTCGCAAAGAGTTGAATCAATCGAGCTTGTCTCATATGGCATCCATGAATCTGCAGATCTGCATATAGATCAGATTGAACTTCTTACAATGGGTTCACGTGCACGTGCGATATGGAAGGGCAGAAGTGTTGGCCACATCGAATTACAGGTGCCAGGTCAGCACAATCTCTTGAACGCCGCTGGAGCTCTTGCTACCGGCTTAAAACTAGGCTTTCCGGCAGCTGATCTTCTAACGGGTTTAGCAACTTTTCGAGGTACTGGTCGACGCTTTGAGATCAAAGGTGTTGTTCATGGGGTTCGAGTAATTGATGATTATGGACATCATCCAACTGAAATCAATGTGACTCTTCAAGCGGCTCGTCGTTACGCCGATGCTGGTCGGTTGATCGTAATCTTCCAGCCGCATCGTTATTCGAGAACCAAAGCATTTGCTGCTCAGTTTGCTCATGAACTGAGCGCGGCAGATCGCGCAATTGTGCTTGAAGTATATGCAGCTAGCGAAAAGCCAATTGATGGAGTTAGCTCCAAGTTAATTACCTCCATGATGAGCAAAGGGGAGTACATCCCCAACTTTGTTGAAGTAACTGATTCCGTTGTTGCCGATGCGCAGCCCGGAGATGTGATCGTGACACTAGGTGCTGGTGATGTCAGCTCATTAGCGCCAATCATTGTTGAAGGTCTAGCAAGGCGTTTTGGTTAAATGAAGCGCGGCGTTGTAGCTCTAGTAGCAGTATTTGCACTTGCTGGAGCAACCTACATTTTGGGGTACTCAACATTTTTTACAGTGTCGGCGGTTGAGGTAATAGGAAGCAATAAACCCATTGTCACCGGAATCGTTAAGGGGCAGAAGTTAGCTCGAGTCGAACCGCGTGCAGTGGTAAGTAAATTAGAGATGCTTGACTGGGTTGAGTCCGCAGATGTTTCCCGCAATTGGATCAATGGAAAGGTTGTTGTCCAGCTCGTTCAGCGAACTCCAATCGCTATCTATAAGGATCAAGTGATTGACTCATCTGGCTCCAGCTTTATTCCGCAAGGCGCATCACCCGAGGGATTGATTGAGATTTTCGCTGCCAGTATCGAGGATGCAACCAGGGCGGTTGCCTTTTTTACCGAGCTACCCCAAGAGATCAACTCAACCTTGTCCGTTGTAAAGGTTCGTGCCACCGGAGCTTATGTATTGATAGTTGAAAACAATGGCAAGAATGTTGAACTTCGATGGGGCACTGACTCCGAAAATGAGTTAAAAGCAAGGGTTTATAAGGCACTTATTGCTCTTCCGGAAAATGCAGATCTTAAAAGAGTCGATGTTTCTGCACCACATGCACCGATTGTTAAATGATTTTCAAATAATCTGATTATTGCGACACGTTAATCAATTCATGTCGGTGATTGATAATCACCCTTAATAACTTTAAGTTCGCCCTATAGAAAAGTAGTGAATTGTAAGGCTCAAGTTGAGGTTTATGGTTCATAAGGAGGAAAACAAGTGGCTTCACCACAAAATTATTTAGCGGTCATCAAAGTTGTCGGCATTGGTGGCGGTGGAGTTAACGCAATTAATCGCATGATCGATGTCGGTTTAAAGGGCGTTGAGTTCATTGCAATTAATACAGATGCACAACACTTGTTAATGAGTGATGCAGATGTGAAGTTAGATATTGGTCGCAAGACAACACGTGGTCTTGGCGCAGGCATGGATCCAGATAAGGGTCGCGAAGCGGCGCTCGATCATGCAGATGACATTGAAGAAATTCTTCGCGGAGCAGATATGGTTTTTGTGACCGCAGGTGAAGGTGGCGGAACCGGAACAGGTGCCGCACCGGTAGTAGCAAAGATTGCAAAAGAGATCGGCGCTCTCACTATCGGTGTTGTTACTCGTCCATTTTCTTTCGAAGCAAAACTTCGTTCTACTCAAGCAGATCTTGGTATCGAAGCTCTTCGCGCAGAAGTTGATACTTTGATTGTTATTCCCAATGATCGATTGCTTGCAATCTCTGACCGCACAATTACTTTGGCTGATGCATTCAAGAGCGCTGATCAAGTTCTACTCTCTGGAGTCCAAGGAATCACAGAGATCATTACTCAGCCAGGTTTGATCAACTTGGACTTTGCAGATGTTAAAGCTGTGATGTCAGGTGCAGGTTCTGCATTGATGGGAATTGGTTCTGCTCGTGGTGAAAACCGAGCGATACGTGCTGCAGAGTTAGCAATCTCAAGTCCATTGCTTGAAGCATCAATTGATGGAGCTATGGGTGTTCTGCTCTCTGTTTCTGGTGGATCTGATTTAGGTCTCTTTGAGGTCAATGAGGCGTGCGAGCTTGTTCAGTCAGCGGTTCATCCCAACGCCAAGTTCATCTTCGGAACAACAATTGATGATGCGCTAGGTGATGAGGTTCGAATTACCGTTGTGGCTGCAGGCTTTGAAGGTGGAGAGCCTAAGAAGGTTGCAACACCAGTAATCAACGCAGCAACTCTTGGTGGAGTTGCTGACCCAATCGCATCAAATGATCCGATCTCAGTAGCCCTTGATCTCGGCAATGAAACTCCAAAGCGTCGAGTGACCTTTGAAGAGTTAGTTGCAGAGGATGAGATCGACGTTCCTGACTTCATGAAGTAAGGCTTTGCCTCACTTTTTTACCGATAGACGCGGAGGCACAAGCCTTGGCGTCTATGCATCCTTAAATCTTGCTCTTCATGTGGGAGATGATCCGTCAACGGTTGCTACTAATCGTTCGGTAATAGGTAATGCGCAGTTTATGAATCAAGTTCATGGCGATGAGATCGTGATTGTTGATTCTGTAACTTCAGAAATCCCTACATGTGATGGTCTCATCACCACAAAGCCCAACCTCTCCTTGGCTGTGATGGTTGCAGATTGCATTCCATTGCTTCTGGTTTCAAAAGAGTCGGTGGCTGCAGTACATGTAGGAAGAGCAGGATTGGTCAATCGGATCGCTCTTAAAGCAATTCACACTATGCGTTCTTTAGGTTCAAAGGATATTCATGGGATTGTAGGCCCATCAATTTGTGGTCACTGTTATGAAGTCCCATACGAGATGCAACAAGATGTCATACATGATCATCCACGTGCATTTGCCACAACTAGAAAAGGAACGCCAGCCTTAGATCTTGCCCAAGGAGTTATTGCAGATTTGATTTCTGCTGGGGTTTCTTATGAGGCTTCCACGGTATGCACCTTTGAAGATGAGATCTACTTTTCACATCGACGCCAAAACCCAACTGGAAGATTTGCGGGGGTAGTTTCCCTATGACCCGCATCAATGAGATCTCTGAAAATCTTGAGATTGTTCGATCAAAGATCGCAGCTGTAGCGCTGCATCCCGTCACCTTGATAGTTGTGACCAAGACCTTCCCAGCAAGTGATGTGCAGATACTGCATCAACTAGGTATCACCGACTTTGGTGAAAATCGAGATGCAGAAGGTGCAGAGAAGTCACAATTTGTCTCAGGAAACTGGCATTTTCAAGGTCAGATTCAAAGCAACAAGTTGAAATCAATTACCTCGTGGGCATCGGTTATCCACTCTCTTGATAATCCACGACACTTCGAGATCATTGAAAAGCTTGCCCCGCATCCGTTATCGATCTTTCTGCAAGTTTCCTTGGATGGTGCTCATAATCGCGGGGGAGCTGGGGTAGATCAGTTGTATCAACTCGCTGAAAAAGTCCAGGAGTCAGCAACCCACACCCTTTCAGGGTTGATGTCGGTGCCTCCTGTTGGCATGGATCCCAACCAGGCTTACTCTCAATTAGCAGTGATCCGTAATGAGTTCATGAAGAGCTTTCCCATGGCCAACTCTTTATCTGCTGGAATGAGTGGGGATTATGAAGCGGCGATTTCCCATGGTGCGACACATGTTCGCGTAGGCTCATCAATCCTCGGTTCTCGCTCACCCCACGGGTAACCTTTCACTATGTCTAATGCAATGCGCCGTGTCGCTAATTACCTTGGTTTGATGGATGATCCTGAATTTGATACTCCACAAGCAGCAACTGCAAATACCCCAGCGGTACCTTCAACAGGTGATGTTCGCATCAAGACCCGCGAGCCACGATCTGTAGCTGCGGTACGTAACTCATCAGTTGTTGAGGTTGCACCACAACTTGATCTTCCAACAATGGATCGCATCATTACCTTGCACCCTCGTTACTACAACGAGGCGCGAACAATTGGTGAGCATTTCCGTCAAGGAAATCCAGTCATCATCAATCTGACTGAGATGGATGAGTCAGAGCACAAGCGTTTGGTTGATTTTGCAAGTGGTCTTGCTTTTGGATTGCACGGAACAATTGAACGAGTGACAAAGAAGGTATTCCTTCTCTCACCAGCAAATGTTTCTGTTAGCTCTGAAGATAAATCAGCAGCTGCTCAAGCAAGCTTCTTTAACCAGAGCTGATCATGTTGAGCGTCGGCTCACTGCTAGCCAGTATTCTTCAAATCTTTCTCTTTGCCCTTTTGGGTCGATTGATTTTTGATTATGTTCAGATGTTCTCCCGCACATGGCGTCCTAAGGGAATCATCCTTTACTTTGTGGAGGCGATTTACACCATCACAGATCCACCTATGAAGTTTGTTGGTCGGTTTGTTCCACCACTTCGTTTAGGCGCGGTCAGTCTAGATATGAGTTTTATCGTGCTCTTTTTTGGAACACAATTGTTGATGGGCTTAGTACGCGGTCTGTAATTACTGCTTAACCAGTACTACCTCAACACCAATCTCTGTATCTGCAACTACCAATTGTGCATCTCGCTTCATTGATACCGCTAGAACCTCATCAGAGATATGTTTAATCTCAGAGTCAATTGCAGCGGCCATTTCTTCATTTGCATTCCAGGAAACTGTGATGCGATCTGAGATATCTAGCCCATCGCTCTTGCGGCGCTCCTGAATAAACCTAATTACTTCCCGCACATTTCCAGCTGCAATAAGTGCTGGAGTCAGTTCAAGGTCTAGCGCAACGCTTTCTCCATCATGGGAGGAAACGCTCCACCCACTCTTTGGAACCTCGGTAATTACTAGATCATCAAGAGCGATCTCCCAGGTGCCAACGGATGTGACTCCAGATGATCGAAGTGTTTTTACCAGCGCCGTTGCATCGGTAGCGGCGATTGCTTTAGCAATCTCCTGAACCGCACCACCAAACTTCGCACCCAAAGATTTGAAGTTAGCTTTTACGCTGATGTCTACAAGATCCCCATCTGCAGTAGCAATGTCCTGCAGTGTTTGAACATTAAGTTCATCTGCAATCTGTTCACGCATCGCTTCTGGAAGAGTTGACCAACCGCTAGCTGCGATCAGAGCACGCCCCAAAGGCTGGCGAATCTTGATTCCAGATTCTGCGCGTGTAGCACGTCCTAATTCAACGATGCGTCGGGTTAAAGCAACTTGAGAAGCGAGTTCTGTATCAATTGCACCAGCATTGACCGTTGGCCAATTTGATAGGTGAACCGATGCAGCCTGCTTTGAATCTGCAGGTATTACTAACTCTTGCCACACCTGTTCAGTAATAAATGGAACAAGTGGAGCGAGCAGCTGCGTCAATGTCACTAAGCACTCGTGCAAAGTTCCCAGAGCTGCAACATCTCCATCCCAGAAACGACGACGTGAGCGACGTACATACCAGTTGGATAAATCATCGATGAAGCGAGCAAGTGCACGCCCTGCAATCTGAGAGTCAAAATCTTCAAGGGCAGCATCAACTTCTTGCACCAAGGTATTGAGCTCGGAGATGATCCATCGATCCATCAATGGACGCTCTGATAATGCAGGGGTTTGAGAAAGTTCAAACTTTGATGCATGTGCATACAGTGCGTGGAATGAAACAGTATTCCAATATGTTAACAAGGTCTTTCTGACAACCTCATTAATGCTCTCATGCCCAACGCGACGTGCAGCCCATGGAGAACCGGCTGCCAACATGTACCAACGGACAGCATCTGCACCATGTTGATCCATGAGCGCCATCGGCTCTAGAACATTGCCAAGGTGTTTACTCATCTTGCGTCCATCCTTATCCAGGATGTGTCCCAGACATAAAACGGTCTTGTATGAAGATTGATCAAAGACCAAGGTTCCAATTGTCATCAAGGTATAGAACCAACCACGAGTTTGATCGATTGCTTCACAAATAAAGTCGGCAGGGTAGGAGGCCTTGAACTTTTCTACAGAACCTTCCTTGTGCGGGTATCCCCATTGAGCAAAGGGCATCGCACCTGAGTCATACCAGCAGTCAATTACCTCTGGCACACGTGTCATTGTTTGGGAGCATTGAGCACATGCAAAGGTGATGTCATCTACAAATGGACGGTGTGGATCTAAATTGGAGAGCTCTTGGCCTGCCAACGCGCCAAGCTCCTTCAATGAATCAACACAGATCTCATGCTTGTTTTCACAACGCCAGATTGGCAAAGGAGTTCCCCAGTAACGGTTGCGAGAAAGCGCCCAGTCAATATTGTTGTTGAGCCAATCGCCATAGCGGCCCTCTTTAATAGTTTCTGGATGCCAATCTGTCGCAGCGTTCTCACGCAGAAGCGCATCCTTTATTGATGTTGTACGGATGTACCAGGATGGTTGTGCGTAGTACATCAGCGCTGTGTGGCAACGCCAGCAATGTGGGTAGGTGTGCTCATATTGTTGGTGCTTGTATAAAGCCCCGCTTGCTTTGAGCTCCTTAACCAAAGGCTTATCCGCCTCTTTGAAAAATACTCCACCAACAACTGGAACATCTGCAAGGAAATGTCCATCCGGTGCAATTGGATTAACAACAGGCAATCCATAACTGCGACAAACAGCTAAGTCATCTGCACCAAATGCCGGAGCTTGATGAACTAATCCAGTTCCATCTTCAGTGGTTACATATGTTGCAAGAACTACAAAGTGAGCATCTGGAATTTCGATGTAATCAAATGGACGCTTATAGGTTATGCGCTCAAGCTCCTTGCCCAGCATTGTTTTCAGAATTTTCTTTTCACCCTTGACCGAATCCATCAAATTCTGTGCAACAACCAAAACTTCTGTTGTTTCCTCATGTGTTACTTCGACCGCCACATATTCAACATCTGGATGGACAGCAATTGCGGTGTTGGAAACCAATGTCCAAGGCGTAGTCGTCCACACCAGTAGCGAAGCCTTCATATCTGCAAGTTCACCTGATGTAACTGGAAAGCGAACAAAGACAGATGGATCTGTAACAGTTTCATACCCTTGTGCTAACTCATGATCTGATAACCCAGTTCCGCATCGAGGACAGTACGGTGCAACACGATGGTCTTGAACTAATAATCCTTTTTTCCAGATCTCTTTCAGGGACCACCACACCGATTCAACATACTCAGGTGACATGGTCCAATACGCTTCATCAAAATCCACCCAAAAGCCCATGCGGTCTGTCATATCTGTGAATGCACTGACGTGACGCTGAACAGATTCGCGACACTTGTCATTAAATGGAGCAATTCCAAATTTTTCGATATCGCCCTTACCGGAAAATCCCAGCTCTTTTTCAACTGCGATTTCTACTGGCAATCCGTGGCAATCCCAACCCGCTTTGCGAGTAACTTGCTTGCCCTTCATCGTGTGAAAACGTGGGAACAAATCCTTGAAGACGCGGGCTTCGATGTGGTGAGTTCCCGGCATTCCATTTGCAGTTGGGGGACCTTCATAAAATGTCCAAGCTGGTGCACCTTCACGAGCTGCAACGGTTTTTTCAAAGATTGAGTTTTCGCGCCAGAACTTCAAAATTGAGTGTTCGACGGCAGGCAGATCAACAGCTGCTGGGATGGCGCGAAATGACATAAAAAATCCTCCAGAAAACAATCTCTGGAGGGACGATCGCTGCATTCACAGCTTTCGCGGTACCACCCGCCTTGCACATCAAAATGTGCCACTTGAAATCTCGAGTGCTGGTTCTACATAGGCCGCGACCTATTTCTTCCTGCCGGCTCGTGAGGTGATAGCCCCGTCAACGCCCTTTACGCGAGGTTCTCAGTGTAGATGATTGAATCCTTAAAAAAGGACCGTGGCGAAGTTGGTAGCGGTGACCGCAAAGGCATAGGGTTCGCGACATGCCTAAGAAGCCAGTCAAGAAAGCGGCGGTAAAGAAAGCCGTTAAAAAGGCCGCTGTCAAAAAGGTGATTAAGAAGGCCGCACCCGTAAAGAAGGTCGCTAAAAAGGTGGCTAAGAAGGTTGCCAAGAAGGCGGCACCGGCGAAAAAGGTTGCCAAGAAAGCCGCACCCGTAAAGAAGTCAGCGGTAAAGAGCATTCCTGTTAAGAAGGCACCTGGAAAGCCATTTCCATCTAAGACCACTCTTACAGTTGATGAAAAATCACAAACAGTTTCCGTTTCAACAATCACCGCTCCAGTAGTAGCTCCGGTGATTGAAGAGCGTCGCTTGGTAATGCCTCCTCCACCGCGTCCGGTCAAGAGCGGGAAGAAGATTCCACCTCTTAAGCCAATCAAGGTTGCACCAACACCGGTTGTTGTGAGCGAAAATGAATCTCCATGGACCGCCTCAGAGATCAAAGCGATTCGTACCGAGATTTCAAAGGAGCTTGATCGTCTTCGAAAAGAGCTTGCAGTTGTAGAACAAGAGATGGATGCGCTTATTCAAGAATCTGGTGAAGGTGCTGGCGATGATCAGGCTGATGCCGGAACAAAGACCTTTGAACGCGAACACGAGATGTCTTTGGTGATCAATGCTCGTGACATGGTTTTGCAAACAGAGCGCGCACTAGAGCGAATTGATAACAAATCATATGGAAATTGCGAAGAGTGCGGATCTCCAATTGGAAAGGCTCGTCTACAAGTTTTCCCTCGTGCGACTCTCTGCATGCTATGCAAGCAGAAGGAAGAACGGCGCTAAAGGTGCGCAGATGGCGCACGCTCTTTAGTGTTGCCTGGGCTGTATGGATTCTTGATTTGGCAACCAAGATATGGGCTGTCAATAATCTTTCCAATAATTCAAATATCAAGGTAATTGGTGAATTTCTTCAACTGACCTTTGTGCGCAACCCCGGAGCAGCCTTCTCATTTGCATCGGGAGCAACGATTTTCCTCTCGCTTTTTAGTTTGATTGTTATGGTCGCAATCTTGTACTACTCACCTCGAATCACATCACGTGGCTGGGCGGTTGTGTTTGGCTTAGTACTAGGTGGAATTTTGGGCAATATGGTGGATCGAATCTTCCGCGAACCCGGGGTTCTACGTGGTCATGTAATTGATTGGTTACAGCTACCTAATTGGCCAGTCTTTAACATCGCAGATAGCGCAATTGTTCTCGCAGCCCTGATTTCTATGGTTTTAACCGCTAGAAATACTCCACCCATAACAAAGGTAGGCTCACAACCATGAGCAACCGCGAAATGCGCACCTTGTCGGTGCCAGAAGGAGTCGCGGGAGAGCGCATTGATAGCGCCTTGACTCGCGTATTGGGATTGTCTCGCACAGCGGTTGTAAAGCTACTTGAAGATGGCGATATAACAACGGGCGGCAAGGCGATGCCAAAATCTGATCGTGTAACTGCGGGACAAATAATTGATGTTCTGATGCCAGCACCGATCAATACAGATCCAATTCCACTAACACCACTAGATGGATTGACCATTGTTTATGATGATCAAGACATCGTAGTTATTGACAAGCCAATTGGTTGTGCTGCTCATCCAAGCCCAGGGTGGACCGGTCCGACAGTTGTCGGCGCTTTAATGGCGGCAGGATATTCAATTTCAACTTCAGGGCCAGCAGAGCGTCAAGGGATTGTTCATCGCCTAGATGTTGGAACTAGTGGATTGATGATCGTTGCCAAGAGCGATAAAGCATTTCATGAACTCAAAGATGCATTTAGAAATCGAACTGTAGACAAGATTTATCATGCAATGGTTCAGGGGCATATGGATCCGACCACGGGAACAATTGATGCACCGATTGATCGTCACCCAAAAGAGGATCATCGATTTGCAGTTATGGCAACGGGTAAAGAATCAATTACACATTACGAAGTTATCGAGTTTTATCGTGGTGTATCTATGGTCAAGATCGAACTAGAAACCGGTCGCACACATCAAATCCGTGTTCACTTTTCTGCATTGCATCACCCACTTGTCGGCGACACTACATATGGCGCAGATCCAGTTTTGGCTAAAAGCATGCAGATGTCTCGACCTTGGCTTCATGCAGCAGAGCTGCGCTTTGCCCATCCAGTTACGGGCCAGGCTCTAGAGTTTCATGCCCCTTATCCAGCCGATCTCACACGCTCTCTGGCGTTGCTTTCTGACGCCGTTCTGCCATAACCACTAATCTCGCCAATCATGTCCGAGAATAATTTCGTCCACCTTCACGTCCATACCGAGTACTCGATGCTCGATGGCGCAGCTCGTGTTGGCGATTTAATGGCCGAAGTCAAAGCCCAGGGGATGCCCGCTATTGCGATGACAGATCACGGCAATGTTTTTGGCGCTTTTGATTTTTACAAAGCGGCCAAGAAGGCCGATGTAAAACCAATTATTGGAATTGAAGCTTACGTCGCACCTGAATCTCGCTTTGATAAAAAGCGGGTTCAGTGGGCAGATGGCGGAGAAGATGATGTTTCAGGTGGTGGCGCGTATACACACATGACAATCTTGGCTGAAAATAATGAAGGCCTTGCAAATCTATTTAGATTGTCCTCCCTTGCCTCCCTTGAAGGCTATTACTACAAGCCGCGCATGGATCGAGAACTACTTGCTCAATATTCAAAGGGTTTAATTGCAACGACAGGATGTCCGGGCGGAGAAATTCAAACCCGCTTACGAATGGGCGCTTATAAAGAAGCGATTAAGGCAGCCAGTGCTTATCGCGATATTTTCGGGAAAGAAAACTTCTATCTCGAAATCATGGATCATGGAATTGAAATTGAAAGCCGCGTCAAAGCTGATTTAATGAAGCTAGGCAAAGAGCTGGGTCTTCCACTTCTTGCCACCAATGATCTGCACTACACCAAACAGGAAGATGCTGGCGCACACGAGGCGTTGCTATGTGTTCAATCTGGATCGACCTTGGCAGATCCCAAGAGATTTAAGTTTGATAACGATACCTTTTATGTAAAAACCGCTGCACAGATGCGCGAACTATTTAAGGAAATTCCAGAAAGCTGTGACAACACCTTATTGATCGCCGAGCGATGCAATATCACTTTGCGCGAAGGTGAAAATCTGCTTCCTCAATTTGAGGTACCTGCGGGCGAGACAGAGGATTCATGGTTGAAGAAAGAGGCTGAACGTGGCCTCAAGGAACGTTTAGCTACTCGATTGACCCCTGCACATGAGGAACGTCTTAAGTACGAGCTAGGTGTAATGGAGAAGATGGGCTTTCCAGGTTACTTCCTCGTAGTTGCAGATCTTGTGGGCCATGCAAAGAAGGTAGGAATTCGCGTTGGACCAGGTCGTGGTTCTGCAGCGGGATCTTTGGTTGCATATGCATTAGGAATCACTGGATTAGATCCACTCGAACATGGCTTGTTGTTTGAGCGTTTCCTCAATCCAGAACGTATTTCAATGCCCGATATTGATCTGGACTTTGATGAGCGTCGTCGTAGCGAAATGATTCGCTACGCCACCAATAAGTACGGTGAGGACCGAGTTGCTCAGATCATTACTTACGGAACCATTAAATCTAAGCAAGCGATCAAAGATTCCACTCGAGTACTTGGCTACCCATATGTTGTTGGAGAAAAGTTAACCAAGGCTTTGCCCCCATCCGTGATGGGTAAAGATATTTCTCTCAGTGGTGTCTTTGACCCCAAGGATGATCGATATGGCGAAGCGGGCGAGTTCCGTGCGTTGTACAACGCTGATCCAGATTCAAAGCGAGTAGTAGACACCGCACGCGGTCTTGAAGGATTGAAGCGCCAATGGGGCGTACATGCAGCTGGCGTAATTCTTTCTCGCGAGCCGTTGCTAGATGTTATTCCGATTCATCGACGCGAAGCAGATGGCGCAATCATTACCCAGTTTGATATGGGTGCATGTGAAGCAACTGGATTGTTAAAAATGGATTTCTTGGGGCTTCGAAATCTTTCAGTTCTGGATGATTGCTTACTAAACATCAAAGCTAATCAAGGCATAGATGTTGTCCTAGAGGATTTAACTCTTGATGATCCAAAGACATATGAGCTCTTGAGCCGTGGAGATACCTTGGGTGTATTTCAGCTCGATGGTGGACCAATGCGTGCACTTCTTAAGAGCATGTCTCCAGATTCTTTTGAGGATATTTCAGCGGTTATCGCTCTGTATCGACCGGGGCCTATGGGCGAAAATGCCCACAACAACTACGCAGATCGCAAAAATGGTCGAAAGCCTGTTGAACCGATTCATCCAGAGCTTTCAGAGCCGCTCAATGAAATCTTGGGCGATACATATGGATTAATTGTGTATCAAGAACAAGTAATGGCGATTGCTCAAAAGGTTGCAGGATTTACTCTCGGTCGCGCAGATCTTTTGCGTAAGGCGATGGGTAAGAAGAATAAAGACATTCTCGATAAGGAGTACGTGCCCTTCGAAGCGGGTATGAAGGAGAATGGTTTCTCAACAGCTGCGATTAAGCGGTTGTGGGAGGTTTTGATCCCATTCTCCGATTACGCCTTTAACCGTGCACACTCTGCAGGGTATGGCGTTGTCTCATACTGGACCGCATACTTGAAGGCGAACTATCCAACCGAGTACATGGCTGCGCTATTAACTTCAGTTCGAGATGACAAAGATAAATCTGCCTTATATCTATCAGAGTGCCGTCGAATGGGAATCAAGGTACTTCCACCCGATGTTAATGAATCTGACGCCGAATACACACCACGCGGAGTCGATATCCGCTTTGGCTTAGCTGCGATTCGAAATGTTGGCGAAGGTGTTGTCGGATCCATTAAGAATGCGCGCGCTGCTAAGGGTCGGTACACATCCTTTGGAGATTTTCTTGCAAAGGTGGATGCGCAGGTGTGCAACAAGAAGACAATCGAATCTCTTATTAAGGCCGGTGCATTTGGTTCGCTAGGTTCTACCCGAAAAGGTTTAATTGCGGTTCACCTTGAGGCGATTGATTCTGTCATCGAATCAAAGCGGGCAGAGGCGATTGGTCAATTTGATCTCTTTGGCGGAGAAGCGGTTACCGCTTTCTCGGGATTAGATATTGAAGTTCCTACAGGCGAATGGGATAAAGCGATGCTGCTTTCCTACGAGCGTGAGATGTTAGGGCTGTATGTATCAGATCACCCATTGTTAGGCGTTGAGCATGTGCTGCGTTCCAATACTGATATGTCGATCAGCGAACTAGTTGATGATGGTGCTCAACATGAATCCATCGTCACTATTGGTGGATTAATTACCAGTGTTACCCGCAAAGTTTCTCGCCAAGGTGCGTCGTGGGCGGTTGTCACAGTCGAAGATCTTGAAGGTGCACTCGAAGTTCTTTTCTTCGCTAATACCTATAACCAGTACTCGATGTCATTGACCGAAGATCGAATTGTCACGATTCGAGGTCGCATTGATCGTCGCGAGGATGCTTTGCGTTTTACCGCACTTGAAATGTCGATGCCAGATATCAGCGCGGGACCTACAGGGCCACTGATTATTTCCTTACCGATTCAACAGTGCACGCCACCAGTTGTAGACCGTATAAAAGAGATTTTGCGCTCACATCCTGGAAAGCGAGAGGTTCACTTACAGCTTCTCGATAATGGAAGCAGCACAATGATGAAGGTAGATGCATTGATCACATCATCGCCAAGTCTGAGCGCTGATTTGAAATCTATTTTGGGCCCTAACTGCCTGGTTTAAATCAAAGGGCAAGGGCTAGCGCCTTGCCGATACAATTGCCCAATGATTCGTACCGTAGACCTGCGCGGGCGATCCCTATCTAAGGCCCAGTACAACGCCGAACTTCCTCGTGCAACCCTTAATGTGGCCGAGGCAATGTTGCTCATCCAACCTATTCTTGAAAGAGTCAAGAATGGAACTCAAGAGGATTTGATCTCCTTGGCTCAAGAGTTTGATGGTGTTACGCCAGCAAGTATTCGGGTTCCCCAAAGCGCACTAGATACCGCGCTCTCTCATCTAGATCCTGCAATTAGAGCCGCACTAGAACTTTCTATCTCACGAATTACCAAGGTTCATAATGATCAACTGCGAAGTGATAAGACAACTACCGTTGTAGATGGTGGAACCGTTACAGAAAAATGGATTCCTGTTGATCGCGTAGGTCTTTATGTTCCTGGTGGTCGCGCTGTTTATCCAAGCAGTGTGATGATGAATGTGATTCCTGCGCAGATTGCACGGGTTCAATCAATCGCCGTTGCTTCACCTCCGCAAAAAGATTTTGGTGGTCTTCCACACCCAACAATTCTTGCAACATGTGCACTACTGGGAATAACAGAGGTATATGCCGTCGGGGGAGCGCAAGCCATCGCACTCTTCGCATACGGCATGGAGGGTGTGTGCGAAAAGGCTGATCTTGTTACAGGCCCTGGAAATATTTATGTAGCGGCAGCAAAACGAGCTCTACGCGGAGTTATTGGAATCGATTCCGAAGCTGGCCCAACTGAGATCGCGGTTCTAGCAGACTCATCAGCGATTGCAGCAGATGTGGCCGCTGATTTAATTAGCCAGGCAGAGCATGATGTTATTGCAGCAGCGGTGCTGGTAACTGATTCAATTGAATTAGCTCAGGCGGTTGAAGCAGAGCTTAAGGTACGTGTTGCGGCAACTAAACACTCTGAACGAATTAAATGCGCGCTGTCTGGCGTTCAATCGGCGATCGCACTAGTAGATGACATCGCGCAAGGCTTAGATGTTGTTAACGCTTATGCAGCAGAGCACTTAGAGATTCAAACTCGTAACTCGCGCAGCGATGCTGAAAAGATTCGCAACGCTGGAGCGGTATTTATCGGACGTTTCTCACCGGTTTCATTGGGCGATTACTCTGCTGGCTCAAATCACGTTTTACCAACTGGTGGATGCGCATGCCACTCAAGTGGACTTTCAGTTCAAACATTTCTGCGCGGATTGCACTTTATTGAGTATGGCCAGAAGGCCTTTACCGAGATTGTTGACACCGTAGTGACCTTGGCAAACTCTGAAGATCTTCCTGCACATGGTGAGGCAATGAC
>CAXNDW010000002.1:0-26897 GCA_964201405.1 Candidatus Planktophila sp. | reverse complement strand
CAAATCCCTGTGATCCACGTTGCGGCAGAGTCGAAAAGATTCCGCCACCATCATTGTTGATAACTATGAATCGGCAGTTAATCGCCTCTTTATTTATTAATCCTGTGAGGTCGTACAAGAATGAAAGATCCCCCAAAACCGCAATCGTTGCTTTATGAGAGTAAGCAATTCCCAGAGCTGTAGAAATATTTCCATCGATGCCAGCTAAACCTCGGTTGGCATAAGTGATAACTCCTCCACGAGGTACCGCAAAACCTTCTAGATCACGTATTGGTCGAGAAGATGAAACAAATAATGCGGTTTCATTGGGAATTGCCGCAGCAATTGTTCGTGCGATAACCGCTTCATTCCAGCCATCCAGAGATGCAATTATTTTTTTAGTTCTTTCAGCGACCTTGTTCCAGGTTGCGATCCAATCATCAGATTGGATGACACCTTGTAGATCAGGAAGCGATGTGAAAATACGATCAGCATGTCGATCGGTATCAACAGTTGCGGTTCGTGGATCTACAACATATTGAATCGGGCTAGATTTGATAAAGGCATTAATGGAACGTGAAAGGGTTGTTCGACCAATGACCAAAACAGATTGAGGAATTAAGGTACTTCTAATCTCTTGTGAGGTTAAGAAGATAGATGCATGCGCCACTGCATCTGGAAAGGACAAGGGATCTTCTGCGATAACGGGCCAACCTAGTAACTTTGTAAATTCAGTAATTTCCTCAACAGATAATCCACCGCGATCATGACCAATAACAACAACACCTCGTGCGCCAACTAAACGCAAGGTGCCTGATTTAGAACGATTTACAAAACCCTTTGGCGAAACAACAATCTCTGAAATCCAATCTGCAGAATCATCAGGCAACAAGGGTTCATCAAATTGAAGGTTTAAATGGACTGGACCCATTCGCAAGCTATCCAGTGGTAGTTCCATGGGATATACGGGTCCATCAACATCGGCAAAGTAACGAACAGCCTTTCCAAAGATGCGGGCCTGCTCAGTTGTTTGATTTGCACCTGTCTTGCGCAGCATCGCTGGGCGATCGGCGGTTAATACAAGTAATGGGGCGTTGGTGTGGTGAGCCTCTAAAACTGCGGGGTGATAGTTAGCTACCGCGGTACCGCTTGTACAGACAACCGCTACAGCTCTTCCAGTTGCCTTGATAATTCCTAAGGCAAAAAATGCTGCAGTTCGTTCATCAATACGAACATGAACTGTGATCAATTTGCGTTCAGCTGCTGCAAAAAATGCAAGCGATAAAGGTGCATTGCGTGATCCTGGTGAGATAACTACATCGGTGACTCCAGATTCGATGATCTGTCGTACGACAACCCGCGCTAAAGAGGTTGAGTTATTCACTGCAGTAGCTCCGCGGTTCTCATAATCCGATTCTTCCACCATTCGAAGCGATCTGCTGCCACATCTAAACCATCTAACTGTGGTTCGAACTCTGAAATCTGCAGCATTCCATCAGTAATTGGTAAATGAGCGACATCTTGAGCTAACAAAGATCCTGTACCAAGGCCGCAATCAAAGCTCATCTCCTCAAAGGAAGCAGCAAGCGTTAAGCCGTAATTAATTCCAACCGCACTTTCTAAAGCACTTGAAACAATAACTGGAACTTTGTGGTGTTCAGCCAATGCATGGGCTCTCTGGATTCCACCCAAGGGTTGAACCTTAAGCATCAAGTAATCGATCGCCCCATCTAAATTAATATCAAATGGATTGCTAGCTTTGCGCAGAATTTCATCGCCAACAATCTTGACTGAAACTCTCTTCTTTAATTCACGTAACTCTTCAAGGGATGCACACGGTTGCTCAACATACTCAACCTCACCTACAGAGCTTAAGAAATCCTCTGCTTGCCTCACGCTCCAAAGGCCATTGACATCAACTCTGATCTTCGCCTCTGGCCGCAAATGACGAATGACATTTACACGTTCTAAATCTTCGGCAAGGTTAACTCCGACCTTGACTTTAAAGCTCTTAACTCCGGGAAAAGATTCCACAATACTTTGTAGTTGTGCCGCATCATTTAGCGCTGGAATGGTTCCATTAACCGCAACCGATGTGCGAAAAAGCTGAGGTCTAGGGGTAGTTGCCGCCTCCACCGCACTTGCTAGCCAATGAGCCGCTTCTGCATCCTCGTACTCCAGAAATGGAGAGAACTCCCCCCACCCATATTCACCTTTAAATAATGCAACTTCACGAACTGTTATGCCACGAAAATTAGTTTTCATTGGCAGCGCGATTACGCGCAGTGTGTCGAGAAGTTGTTGATCCATAAATTATGGGCGCTTAGGGAATTTTCCGAAGTCAGGCTTGCGCTTTTGTTGGTATGCATCGCGACCTTCTTGACCTTCTTCAGTCAAGTAAAACAAAAGCGTTGCATCGCCTGCTAGTTGTTGAACACCAGCTAAACCATCAGTTGCTGCATTCAAACTCGCCTTTAGTAATCGCAAAGCCATTGGTGAGTTGCGAAGCATTTCGCGACACCAAGAAACTGTTTCTGCTTCAAGCTCTGCAAGAGGCACAACTGTGTTTACCAATCCCATATCTAATGCCTCTTGCGCGTTGTACTCGCGTGTCATAAACCAAATCTCGCGGGCCTTCTTTTGGCCGACATGTGCAGCTAATAATCCAGCACCATATCCACCATCAAATGAACCAACCATTGGACCTGTCTGGCCAAATTTTGCGTTGTCAGCTGCAATTGTTAAATCGCAAACAACATGAAGCACATGTCCACCACCAATTGCCCACCCTGCAACCATTGCAACAATTGGTTTCGGTGTACGACGAATCTGAACCTGTAAATCTAAAACATTCAGGCGACCAATTCCTTTTTTTGCCAACTTGTCATCGCCCAAGTAGCCGTCATCACCGCGAACGCTGATGTCACCACCAGAGCAAAAGGCTTCTGTGCCCTCGCCTGTGAAGATAATGACGCCAACCTCATCATTGTCACGCGCCAAGTTGAAAGCTTCGATGAGCTCAAGAATTGTTTGGGGGCGGAATGCGTTGCGTATCTGTGGTCGGTTAATAGTGATCTTGGCGATTCCATCGCCCATTTGATATTTGATATCTACGAAATCTTCTCCACCGGGTGCGCTCACCCATTGTGGAATCTCTCGGCTACCAAATTCGCGCTTGATCGGCTTGCTCACATTTCCTCCATCGTCGTTGCTAGCGATAGCCTACGACGGCAATGGATAACTCGTCACAACGAAAAATTCTGCGGGTGAGCCCTGCATGCGAACTTCCTCAATTAGCGAGGGACATCACAGCAGCTCTCGCAGGTAATGGCCCCACCCTTGGATTTGGCGAGGTGAGTTCAGAGTCTGGCCCTGCAAAGGCCGCAATCATCATCGGCACCTCAGGTACAACAGGGGCTCCTAAGGAAATCTCTTTATCGGCGCACGCCTTGGTCTCTTCTGCACGCGCCTCAAACAAATTTATTGGAGCAAAGCCTGGTGATACCTGGTCTCTGCTCTTGCCATTAACACATGTTGCCGCTGTCAATGTTTTTGTCAGAGCCTTTGAATTAGGAACTATTCCTGTCGATCTTCGCAATCATGTCGGTGAATATCCTCGAGTAGATTTCACTGCAATTGTTCCCACCCAACTTTTCCGGGCCTTAAATGGAGACAACTATCTACTGAAGCATTTGCAATCTGCCCAAAAGGTTCTGGTGGGTGGCGCAAGGCTTTCTATCGGAGTTCGAAATCAAGCAACCGCTGCTGGAATAAATGTTGTTACTACATATGGAATGAGTGAAACCTGCGGTGGATGTGTTTACAACGGTGAAACTTTAGATGGTGTCGATGTTGAGATTCGTGGCGGATCTATCTTTATTCGAGGAAGTGTTCTTGCCCTTGATCTAGATTTGGTTGATGGTTGGTTTGAAAGTAATGATTTAGGTGAGTTTGTTGATGAGAAACTTGTTGTAATCGGTAGATCAGATGATGTGATCATTTCGGGAGGCGAAAACCTTTCCCTCGACAAGGTGGAAAGTATCTTGAATGAGCACTTCCCTGCTCTTCAGATTGCAGCATTCTCAGCTGATGACCCTCAGTGGGGTCAAACCCTACATATTGCAGTTGTTGGTGAAGTTGAAAGCGGCAGTATCGCCTCATTGTTGGAAAGTAAAATTGGTGCCTTTGCAAAACCAAAAGGTGTTCACACGATTAACTCGCTACCATTGCTAGGTATTGGAAAAGTAGATCGCAAGAGATTGGCGCAAGAAATACCTAATGAATAAGTGGATACTTGGTGCACGACCTCGCACTCTGCCTGCAGCTGTTGCACCGGTTGTTGTGGCCACTGCGTTAGTCGGTGCAGATTTCAATTGGTTTCGTGCCGCCCTGGCATTAAAGGTTGCGGTATGGCTTCAGATAGGCGTGAACTTTGCTAATGATTACAGCGATGGGGTTAGGGGAACCGATACCGATCGCGTTGGTCCAATCCGTTTAGTCGCTAGCGGTCTCGCATCAGCTGCATCTGTAAAGGCTGCAGCATTTGTTTCATTTGCAATTGCAAGTGTTGCGGGTACTTGGTTAGCCATCCTCACTTCACCAGTTTTAATTGTCGTAGGAGTTGCCTCTATCGCAGCTGCTTGGGGATACACAGGCGGCAAAAATCCGTATGGGTACAGAGGTCTGGGCGAGCTATCTGTTTTTCTCTTCTTCGGTGTAATTGCAACAATGGGTACCTACTATGCCCAGACTGAAGAGGTAACTCTCTTAAGTTTTATCATCTCGATTCCAATGGGAGCACTTTCCTGCGCGATTCTTGCAATCAACAATCTTCGCGATAGACCAAAGGATGAGTTGGTTGGCAAACTGACTGTTGCTGTACGAATCGGTGATCTAAAGGCTCGCCGTATGTATGTTGCGCTCTTGGCTCTTGCCCACTTCGCAGCTATTGCCACTTTGATTCCAACGACCCTTATAACTTTGCTTGCACTGCCACTTAGTATCTCGATTTCAAGGCAAGTTCTAAGTGGTATTTCAGGTAAAGAGCTAATTCCCGTTTTGGGTAAAACTGGGAAGTTACAAATGGTTTTTGCCATCTTGTTTGCTATTGGGTTATGGATACAATAAGAGCATGTCGAGAGTAATCCCAATAATCCTGGTCTTTGGAATAACACTCTATGCGCTGATTGATTGTGCGCGCGCTGATGAATCACAGATTAAGAACCTGCCAAAGTGGGGATGGCTCCTGCTTATTATTCTTTTGGGACCAGCACTATTTGCTATCGGTCCTATTTCTTATTTAATCGCTGGTAGAAATAAACCAAAGAGAGGTAAAGCGCCTAAGCGCCGCATACTTCCACCAGATGATGATCCTGATTTTCTAAAGAGACTTTAAAGCCCCGAATAGGTGTGCTTTCCAGTTCCCCAAATATTTACATAAACATAGTTAAATAAAAATGTTGAGCCTGCAAATAGGCATAACCATGCTGCACGGCGACCGCGCCAACCGATAGTTACGCGGGCATGAAGGTATGCAGCGTATGCGACCCATGTAATGAAGGCCCAGGTCTCCTTTGGATCCCAACCCCAATAACGACCCCAAGCACTCTCTGCCCAGATAGCACCCGCGATAACGGAAAAGGTCCATAGCGGAAATACAAATGCTACGAGTCGGTAGGAGAGTTGATCGAGCGACTCTAGATCCGGTAAACGTTTAGCCCAAGCGGTTCGTTCACCTTTAGCTTCCATGCGATCTAGATACAGGTACGCAGAAGCGATCACATTTGAAAGCAAAAATACTCCACCAGAAATAATCGCTGTTGATACGTGAATTACTAGCCACTCTGACTTAAGGGCAGGAACCAACGGTGCACTAGGGACATACAAAACCGTAATCGCTGTTCCTAATGTCAAAAGAACTGAAACTGAAACTAATAGACCAAGCCAGCGCAGATCATATTTACGAAGAGCAAGTAAATAAGCACCTGAAAATGTCAATGCACCGGTAATTGAGAACTCGTACATGTTTCCCCAAGGAACTCTTCCCGCTGAAATGCCACGAGCAATGACACCTGCAAATAGCAGTGCAAATCCTAAAATCATCATCGCTGTTGCTATTCGAGCAACCTTTTCGGTGCGCTTATAGTCCAAGGTTTTAGTTGTAGCTGTTGGAACCTTTACCGCCCAGGCTGTTTCAATTAAGTGTGCGAGAAAAGAGATTGCATAGACAGCCATAGCTGAATACACCAAGTAATTTGATGCAAAAGCCCATGAACGTGACATCTACTTTTCTCCCTTTAACATCTTCACAAAACCCTGCATTTCAATCTCTAATCCTGGTGCGGCATTCTTTGCTAATCCTGCGACTTCAACTTCAGTGCCTACCCGCACCCAGATTCTTCTTCTGCGAGTAAACAATGAGGCAAGCAATCCTAGGATCGCAACAATACCTCCAAGCAATGCAAGATGCTTTCCGGGATCTGCCACAAAGTTAAGGTTGACCCATTGAACATATCCTTCAAATGTTATTGATCCGCCCTCATATAGATAGCTTTCGCCAGGCTTTAATCCCTTTAATCCGATCTGCACCATATCTGTTGTATCCATTCGATAGACAGATTGAGGAATTCCTGAATCAAGACCTAGATCACCGCTCCATACCGATAGAAGTAAACGTGGATTAAGCGCCTTTGGAAAAGCACTTAATCCACCATTTGCTCCATCGCGAACATATGTAGGAAGGAATGATCCTAAGAAACCGATTTGTGGATCTGCATCAGGAACCTTGATTGCACCTATTGAACGAAGGTTTGCATCTTGCGGCAAGAATGTCACTGGGCCCTGAAAAGCGACATCTCCCTTTGAATCTCTCACCGTCACCACCGGGGCATAACCATTGGCTTGTAAGTAAATGCGAGTTGTTCCTATTGTCATTGGACTATTTACTTTAATGATTTTCTTTTCAATGGTTGTGGAGCCATCCCGAAGCAAAGAAACTGCAAGTGTGTAATCCTCGGGTGCACTTGTTGCTAAATTGTATTTTGCTTCAAACTTATCAACCGTCAACATAAATGCTGGAATGTTTGAATCCCGGTAAAGCTTTCCGTAGGACAAGGTGTCATAACTAGTTGGCGTGTTCACAAATCGTTCCCCAACATTGATGATCGCCTCACCGCGCATTCCAAACAAGGAGCTAAAACTGATACCTAGCAAAATCAAAATCAGCGCTAAGTGAAAAAATAGGTTTCCGGTTTCTCGAGTAAAACCCTTTTCAGCTGAGATCGAACCATTTACTTCAAGAACCCTAAAACGCTTGGATTTAAACCAGTCCCGTGCAATCTCTAGTTCTCCGCCTTGCGCTGTCCAACTTTGATGGTGTTCCAATCGCGAAAGATTCTTAGGTGTTGCAGGAGGCAATGCTCGTGCTGCTTTGAAGTGTTCTACTGTGCGGGGAAGAACACACCCAATAAGAGAGATGAAAAGCAGAATGTAAATTGCGCTAAACCATGGCGATCCATAAACATCAAAGAGATAAAAGCGATCCATCCAGCGAGCCTGATCTGGGGAATCCTTAAAGTATTGGCTAACTTGCAGCGGGTTTTGAGTTCTCTGTGGAACTAACGACCCTGGAATAGCAGCGACCCCTACTAAGAGCAGCAGTACTAGAGCTGTTCTCATGCTTGTTAGCTGTCTCCATGCGTAACGAAACATTCCAGCGCTATCTAATTCGGGGAGCTGTGTCTCTTGGCTCATTAAATCACCGGAATAAAGTCAGAGATGAGAGAGCGCATAGAGTTCATTATCTGACTCCAGAAACCTAGAACTTGCAATAAACCAAGTGTAATTAAAAAGATTCCACCTATTTTTGAGATTACATCTCCGCGACGATAAATAAGTGATCGAAGTTTTGCCGATTTATCTAATGACAACCCTGAAAGGATGAATGGCAAACCAAGACCTAAGCAATAACCGAATGAGAGCACCGCTCCGCGCACTGCACTTGACTCTTGAAAAGCTAAAGTTTGAACCGCAGCAAGTGCTGGTCCGATACATGGCGTCCAGCCAATTCCGAAGAGAATGCCCAGCATTGGCGCACCCAACAGGCCTCCAGTTGTTCGCATCTTTGGACGAATAGTCGGAGAAAATGGAAAGCGACCGTAAAAGATAAAGCCAAGAAAAATAGTAAGGATTCCTAAAACTCTCGAGATGATTTCTTCATTAGCGGCGAGCTGATTTCCTAAACCACCAAAAATCGCGCCGTAAGAGATAAAAACTAAGCTAAAGCCCATTACAAACAAGATGGATCCCAATAAGACTTTTCCGCGGCTTACTGAAAAACCAGCAGCAAAAGATAAATATCCTGGAACCAGTGGGAGCACACAAGGCGAGAGAAATGAAACTACGCCAGCAATAAAAGCAAAGGGAAAAGCTGTGACTAGGAACCCTGAAAATATCTGTTCTACAAAGAACTCTTTCATTCCGCTGACACCTTTTCAATTAACTCCGACAATGAGGCGACCGTAACTACACCTGATATACGTGCAGCCACACGTCCTGTCCTGTCCAAAATTACAGTGGTTGGAATTGCATTGGCAGGCAAGGATCCTTTAAAACCAATAAGAATTGAGTCATCGATGATTGTTGGATATGGAATCTTGAAACGACGCTCAAATGCCTCTGCATTTGCAGGATTATCACGGGTCAAGATTCCAATAAAGGCGACATCTGTGTACTTGTTCGCCAAGGCAACCAATGTTGGTGCTTCGGCACGACAAGGAGAACACCACGAAGCCCAGACATTAACAACTGCAACTCTGTCCTTCTCGTAAGTGTAGTTCACGCCTTTCAAAGTCATGCCGGTGATTGCAGGTGCAATCTTTCTATCTGAAATCTTGATGTAAGTAGTTGATCCATCACCTGATACAAAACTTTCCTCAGAAGAAGAACTACCCCCGCCACCGCATGCTGTTAAGAACAGCGCAAGCACTATTAATGCGGCGAATTTCTTCATTACTTTTTCTCTGGTAATAAGTGACGAGCAGGTTCAGAGTATGTAAGGCCTGAAATCATTCCTTCATCATCAAAATGAACACTGGTAACCGAGGCAAGTGAACATTCGCGTTTGCGAGGATCGTGTAACAGCCGACGATTTTCGATAGCACTTCTTAAAATCCAAATTGGTAACTGGTGCGAAACACATAGTGCATCTTTACCATTAGCAGCTTCACGTGCCGCAAAGATCGCAGCAAGCATGCGAGTGATCTGCTCCTCATATGGCTCGCCCCAGGAAGGCTTCCATGGATTCCATAAGTGTTTCCATGCTGCTGGATGGCGCAATACTCCATCACCAACACCAAAGGGCTTTCCTTCAAAAATATTTGCCGCTTCAATTAAGCGTTCATCAGTTGTAATTGAAATGTTGTGTGCAGCTGCAATAGGTGCTGCGGTTTCTTGAGCCCTCTGAAGGGGTGAGACATGGAGTGCTCCTAGATCTAATGTCTTGGACCATTCGCCAATTGTTTTTGCCATCTCTTGCCCACGCTCAGACAATCTCCAACCAGGCTGGCGTCCATACAAAATCTTCTCTGGATTGTGGACTTCTCCATGGCGAACTACATGCACCGTTGAACTCATTGGCAAAGCATAAAGCGTCTCTCATGGCCGTCTATCGCTAGGGTAGTGACATGGCACTCACGAGCAAACGGGCTGCCTTCTTTGATGTCGATAACACGCTTATCCGCGGCTCAACGATTTACTTCCTGGGCCGAGGTATGTACCAGCGCGGATACTTCACCAAGAAGGATATCTCCCGTTTTGTATTGGCCAACCTGAGATTTCGCTTAACAGGTAAAGAAAACAAGGAAGAGATTCAAAGATTTCAAGATGCCGCTACTGATTTTATTGGTGGCCACAATGTAAAAGATATAGAAGCGATCGCGCAGGAAATTTATGATGAGTATGTTTCGCCAGCCATGTGGCAAGGAACAATTGATATCGCTCAAGCACTTGTTGCTGAAGGTGTTGAAGTTTATTTAGTAACTGCAGCGCCCGAGGATATGGCGGTGCTGATTGCAAAGCGACTTGGTCTGACTGGAGCTCTTGGTAGTAAGGCTGAAATCGAAAATGGAACCTACACGGGTCGCATGAATGGAGCTTTACTACATGGAAAGGAAAAAGCGGTAGCGGTTACAGAACTTGCTGCTGCTAAAGGTTTTGATCTCAAAGAGTGTTTAGCTTTCTCAGATAGTAATAATGATTTGCCACTGTTGCAGTGCGTTGGATATCCATCGGCGATCAATCCAGATGCTCTCTTAAGTTTGCGTGCGATGGCTGAAGGTTGGCCTATTCATGATTTCCGTAAAGCACGATTTTTCGGCAAGGCGATCTCCCCCATCGTTGTTCGCCTAGCCGCCCTTGGAACCTGGCTAACTCCCCGCAAGCGAAGAGGCTGATTAACAGGAAGTTCGGATATGCCAGTAATGTAGGCAAGTTATGGAAATGCGCTCCTTCTCCGACTACCTACGTAGTATTGATGATGCTGCTTTTTTAAATCTCTTTAACGCACGCCCTGATCTCATCGCTCCAGTTCCTTCCGACATTGCATCTCTTGCAGTTCGTGCATGCTCTGCGCCGAGCCTTGCCCGTGCAATTGACTCACTTAATCAATGGCAGTTTCAGGTTCTAGAGGCGGCAGCATCGGTTAATGAGCCATTTTCAGAGAAACAAGTTGTGGCTCTTACCGACAAGGAAGCAAAATCAGCTCTTGGGCACTTAGTAATGATTGGTTTGATTTATCCATCTGATGATGGAATGCGATTGCCAACTCAGTTGCGCGAAGTAATTGGAGCAGAGCCAGCAGGCCTTGGACCAGCTTCATTGGCAAAGTTAAAGTTGAGTGATTTAGATGCGGCACCTGCTGATGCGAAGAAAGTGTTGGAAAGACTTACGTGGGGACCTCCCCGTGGAAGTGTTGGAGATATTAAGAATCCAGGACCTGGAGTTGCTTGGCTTTTGGAAAAGAAGTTCCTGGTTCCACTTGATCAACGAACTGTAATCTTGACTCGCGAAGTAGCGATTCATCTTCGTGACGGAAAAGTTCATAAAGAACAGTTCATTGCACAACCAAAATTGTCAGGCAGCAAGCGTGATGAGCGACAAATCAATCTTGCAGCAATTGCAAATGTCTCAACTGTGCTTCGTTGGGTCGAAGAGTTGCTTAACTTTTGGGCTGATGAGCCAGCTGATGCATTACGTGCTGGTGGTTTAGGAGTTAGGGATCTCAAGGTGATCTCAAATCACTTAGGTGTCGATGAGTCATGTACCGCATTTATTGCTGAACTTGCATACCTTGCTTCACTTGTTAGCATCGATGCAGATGAAAGAATTCTGCCAAGCAATAAGTTTGATATCTGGTTAATGCAAACCCCCGCGGATAGATGGCAGATGCTTGCATCTCAGTGGTTGATTACATCCCGAGTAAGCGGATTAGTTGGTCGAGCCGAAGCAAAGAATGTCGCTGCCCTTGGACCAGAGCTTGATCGCGTCAATGCAGCCCGCGTCCGCGGCTTAACCCTTGAGCTTTTGCGTGAAAATCCAGGATTGGCACCAGAATGGAATAGCTTCAAAGAGCTTCTATTGTGGCGCGCGCCTGTACGCCGAAACTCATCTCTGCAAGAGGAGTTAGCGGAGTGGACTCTGCGCGAAGCGGAGTGGCTGGGAATAACTGGGCAAGGGGCAATCTCCAAGTTTGGTCTTGAATTTCTCAATGGTGATGATCTGAATTCAATCAATGAAGATCTGCCAAAAACTGTTGATCACATTCTGATTCAGAGCGACAACACTGCAATTGCTCCGGGGCCGCTGGAACATGAAATCTCTCAGGCCCTTGCAATGATGGCTGAGATTGAAAGTCGAGGTGGTGCAACTGTTTATCGCTTCACTGAGGCGACAATTCGCAGAGCTTTGGACCACGGTAAGACTGGTGATGAGATTAAGGTTTTTCTCACCAAGACCTCAAAGACTCCGATGCCACAACCTTTGGAGTACTTGATTGCAGATGTTGCAAAGAAGCATGGAAAACTTCGTGTTGGAAACACATCTTCATTTGTTCGCTGCGAAGACACAGCTTTAATCTCTCAAATCATGAATGATAAAAAGCTCGAGATACTTTCATTGCGAAGGATTGCTCCTGAAGTTGTTATCTGCGACATGGATGCAACTGATGCGATGCGTGTATTGAGAGAGGCGGGTTACCTACCCGCTGGAGAATCTACCAATGGCTTGATTCTTACCGGTCCAAAATCAAACCGTTCAATCGCAAAGCCAAGGCCTCCGCGCATCATTGGTGAGATCGAGACTCCAACACCTGAAGTTATAAGTGCCGCAATAAGAGTTTTGAGAACAGGTGAAAAATCTACTCACAGGCAATCAAAACTGCGCCAAGTAGCAAGTGAAGCATTAGGTCAGCTGCCTCGAACCACTGCAAATGAAACAATGGAAATTCTCAACCAATTCATAATTGAGGAGAAAACCCTCTCAATTGGCTATGCAGATAACAATGGTGGAGTAACTCATCGAATAATTGATCCCATCCGAATTAGCGCTGGAGCCTTAATTGCCAAGGATCATGCAACGGGCGAGGTTCAATCCTTCAGAATCCCCCGCATCACAGGCGTAGCGCCGCTATAGACTTATCCCATGTTGGCTGACCTTGAAGCATTGGTGAAGTTGGAATCTCCAACTGAAGATCTTCAGTCATGCCGCGATGTCATCGCACTTGCAAATGAGATAGCTACTCGAGTTTTGGGAAAGCCTGCTGATATCCGCGAAGTAAATGGTCGCCCAGTTTTCTGGTGGGGTTCAGCAACTCCAGAAGTTATCGTGCTTGCACATTTAGATACCGTTTGGCCCAAGGGATCTTTTCAACCACTATGGCAGGTAGAAGGTACTGCAGCTCGTGGTCCAGGAATTTTCGATATGAAAGCTGGCTTTATTCAAGCTTTGTACGCGATGAAGGGAATCACCGGAAGTGCTGCACTGGTTGCCACTACCGACGAAGAAACCGGAAGTGCAACCAGTAAAGAGTTCATAAAAGAAATTTCCGCTAAAGCCAAAGCTGTTTTAGTGTTGGAAGCAACATTAAATGGAATGGTTAAGACCGGGCGAAAAGGTACTGCGATGTACCAAGTAAAGATTCATGGCAAGGCTTCACATGCTGGACTTGAACCTGAAAAGGGAGTCAATGCAACGACGGAGATTGCTCATGCTGTCTTAGCAATCACCGCGATGGAAAATCCAGAGCATGGCACAACTGTTGTACCAACGACACTGCGTGCAGGAAATACAACAAACACAGTTCCAGATTTGGCTGTTCTAGATATTGATATCCGTTCATACTCCATGGCTGATTTGCAACGAGTTGATGCTGCGATTAAAGGTTTGAAGCCAGTTAATGCAGCTACTAGATATGAGATCACCGGAGGCTTTAATCGACCTCCGCTAGAAACAAGATCAACCATGGCTTTATATGAACGTGCAGAAAAGGTAGCTAAAGAGCTAGGAATGCCACCACTAGGTCACGCCTCTGTTGGTGGAGCAAGTGATGGAAACTTTGCAGCTGCAGCAGGAGCTCAGGTATTAGATGGCCTTGGAGCCGTTGGAGATGGTGCTCACGCCGCGCATGAATGGGTAGACATCAGTACCCTTGAAGATCGCAGCAAGTTATTAAACGCGCTAATAAAGGATTTACTTAATGAGTGATGGTCCACTAATTGTTCAGAGCGATAAGACGCTTCTGCTCGATATCGACCATCCAATGTCCGTTGAATGTCGTCGAGCAATCGCACCATTTGCTGAATTAGAGCGCTCCCCTGAACATATTCATACATATCGTTTAACCCCACTTGGGTTATGGAACGCCCGTGCCGCAGGACATGATGCCGAACAAGTCATCGATACCCTAATTAAGTATTCGCGGTACGCGGTTCCACATTCAATTCTGATTGATGTTGCAGAAACAATGTCACGTTATGGGCGCTTGCGACTTGAAATGGATCCAGTGCATGGATTGATTTTGGTAACAACCGATACCGCGGTGCTTGAAGAGGTAATCCGCGCAAAGAAGATTGCGCCATTGTTGGGCGCACGAATTGATGCCGAAACAATCACAGTTCTGCCAAGCCAGCGCGGACAGATTAAGCAATCTCTTTTACGTTTAGGTTGGCCTGCAGAAGATTTTGCGGGTTATGTAGATGGGCAAGCACATGAAATTAGCCTGGTTCAAAAGGATTGGAAGATTCGTCCATACCAAGAGTTAGCTGCAGAAGGTTTTTGGCACGGTGGTTCTGGTGTGGTTGTTCTTCCCTGCGGTGCTGGTAAAACAATTGTTGGTGCTGCAGCCATGGCACATGCCAAAGCGACAACACTTATTTTGGTAACAAACACAGTTGCAGCACGTCAATGGCGTGATGAGCTTCTAAAGCGAACTACTCTGAATGAGGATGAGATTGGTGAGTATTCAGGCGCGAAAAAAGAGATTCGCCCTGTAACTATCGCGACATACCAAGTAATGACAAAGAAAAAGAATGGTGTCTATGCCCACCTTGATCTCTTTGATTCATATGACTGGGGCTTGATTATTTATGATGAAGTACACCTTTTACCTGCGCCAATCTTCCGTTTCACCGCAGATATCCAATCTCGCCGACGCTTAGGGCTAACAGCAACCTTGGTTAGAGAAGATGGAATGGAGGGTGAGGTCTTCTCGCTTATCGGGCCAAAACGTTTTGATGTTCCATGGAAAGAGATTGAAGCTCAGGGATACATCGCTCCCGCTGAATGTATTGAGGTTCGAGTTAATCTGACCGAGACTGAGCGTCTGGCATATGCAACTGCAGAGCCAGAAAACCGATATCGAAACTGCGCAACTACTCGAACCAAGCGAGATGTTGTCGAAGCATTGGTAGAAAAGCATGTAGATGACCAAGTATTGGTTATTGGTCAGTACATCGATCAATTAGATGAGCTATCAGAGGTACTAGGAGCACCCTTAATTAAGGGTGAGACTCCGGTAAAAGAGCGCGAAATTTTGTTTAACAAATTTAGAACAGGTGAAATTAAGTGTCTAGTGGTTTCAAAGGTTGCAAACTTTTCAATTGATTTACCTGATGCAACAATTGCAATTCAGGTTTCAGGTGCATTTGGAAGCCGTCAAGAGGAGGCTCAACGACTTGGTCGAATCCTTCGTCCAAAATCTGATGGTCGAGGCGCAAAGTTTTACTCTGTAATTTCTCGTGACACTATCGATCAAGATTTTGCACAAAACCGCCAACGCTTTCTAGCTGAACAGGGTTACTCCTACAAAATCATTGACGCTGACGATGTTTTTCAAGGGAAGATCTAAACCGTTCAGGATCTACTCGCCAATAGTCATGGTGAACACCATCAATATGAGTGACTGGGATTTGCTCGCCATATAGTCGTTGCAGCTCTTCATCACCATCAATTAGCACCTCTTTGATTTCGAATCTCAACTCATCCTTCATCGATTCCAAAACCTTTAAAGCATCTTCGCAAAGGTGGCAACCGGTTCGGCTATAAACAGTCACGATGGTCATCTATTCGCCCCTTCTGCCTGTTAATTTGCATAGAGAATTGGTATTTCCTACCCCTGACCTTAAACCACGCTGAGAGCCCTGATAGCGTTTAGCCATGATGCGCATCAAGAGAATGGGGTCTTTTGCCCTTGTTGGTGCGCTTGTTGTTGCGCTGTTAACTACACCCTCTGCCCCAGCGCTCTCCTTTAAACAAATTCCAGCAACTACATGGGCACACATCTATGCAGGCACTGAACCAGCAACACCGCAATCATCACCCACGAA
Source organism: Candidatus Planktophila sp. (assembly GCA_964201405.1). Classification (GTDB taxonomy): domain Bacteria; phylum Actinomycetota; class Actinomycetes; order Nanopelagicales; family Nanopelagicaceae; genus Planktophila. The sequence goes on along the minus strand of CAXNDW010000002.1, from coordinate 11,040 downwards.
AAGTAAAAATCTTGAAATTAATTCCAAGTTTGATGTGAAGTACAACAATTTTCCAGAGTGGGCTAAAAAAGAGGTGCAAGCTTCAATCGATGTGTGGTCGGCAAACTTTAAATCTTCAGTTGTTATCTCGGTAAATGCATCCTGGGGGCGTTCCAGCTCGTGGGGAGTTTTAGGAAGTGCGCGTCCCGGAAGTTTCTTTTCAGCATTTGCGGGAGCACCTGATCCTTCCTTGTGGTACCCATCAGCGCTTGCAAATGCTCTGGCTGGTAAGGATTTAGATAAAGCAAACCCGGAAATCGTCATACAAGTGAACTCTTCAGCTCCTTGGAATTTAAGGGGAGATGGCGTTCCAACTTCAAATGAGTATGACCTGCAATCGGTTTTCTTGCATGAACTTGGACATGGATTGGGTTTTTTATCAAATGATGTCTACGACCCATACTTTGGTGTTGGCAGCCTTGATCAACCAACTCCATTTGATGCGTACTTGCAAACATCAGATGGGCGACGTTTAGCTGATCTACCTACTCCATCGAAGGAGCTTGCCACTGTTTTAACATCATATTTAGTGTGGTCTGGACCCCTTGGTATCAATGCAAATGGTGGCGTTAAACCAAGAATGTACACACCTGCTCGGTATGAATCAGGCTCTTCAACATCACACCTTGATGAGGCAACCTTTTCTAACTCGGGCGTGGACTCTTTGATGACGCCCAGCCTTGACCCTGGTGAAGTTTTTAAAGAACCAGGTCCATTGTTATTAGCGATGATGGAAGATATGCGAAATAAACCACCAGTAGGAATTGCTACTGATTTACCGCTTTCTCCACGGAATGCACAGGCATACATCTCAGACTCCGCAGCACTCATCGCCTTTGATCCTCCTGCTAATTTGCGAACCGCTCAAATTACTGAGTACATCGTTAAGAATTTGAAAACAGGTACTGAGCGAAAGACAACAACAAGCCCTTTGCTGATGACTGGCTTAAAAAATGGCACCGCGTACACCTTTACGGTTACAGCTAAGAACGCACTAGGTGTGTCAGATCCCGTCACCACTAAAGCTGTAATACCTCAAGCTGCGTGGAAGAGCTCGGTATTGGATAGCTCCGCGGATGGAAAAACTGTAGCTAGCTCCGTATTCAATGGAAAGCCTGTGGTCGCATATACCGATACCAAAAATGGTGATCTCAAATTAGCTACTTTTGATGGAAAGTCATGGAAGAAGATCACGGTTGATGGCGCTAGTCGATCTGCTGGTCGAACTACAAACACCATTGAAGGGGATATCAGTCTCTGTGTAAATGGCAGTGGAAACAATCAAAGATTGCATATTTTCTATACCGACTCAATCGAGAAAGATCTGCGGTATGCCACGTACAACGGAAAGATTTTTTCATTTGAAACTGTCGATGGAAATGGCATCTCAGTCAATGACTATGAAGATCCAATCCGCGTTCGCACCGCCAGTGATGTCAGCGGCTCGCATGCTTGTGTAGCTTCAGCAAACTCCTTGCAAATCTTTTACCGTGATGAGACTCAAGGTGTTTTATTGGGTGCGGTAAAGGTAAAGGGCTCTGCGTGGCGTTACGAACTAGTCGATGGGGATCGCAAAGCTGATGGTCGAACAACTGGAGATGTCGGATTTCATGTGCGAGCGATTATTGATGGTTCAGTGACATATGTTGCATATGACTCTGTCCTATCCATAAATCAAAAGAATGAAATTACATCAGGTGCCGTTCGCGTAGCTTCGCGAACAACTCTTGATCCAGGGGCATGGCGGTACCAAACATTAGATATCTCTACAGATGATGCATTGATTTTTGGCTTTGATGTCGCCATCGCTCGAACTTCATCAGGAGTTTTCCTTTCATGGCTTGCTGCATCGGCGGCAACAACACCGAAGCCAAATCAAGTCAGATGGACATCATTAAAAAATCCAACAAAAATTAGTAAGACAGCTACAGATACTTTTGGAGTTCCTGGAGAGTTTTTAGCAACTGATGGAAAGATAATTGTTTTTAACTGCCAAGAAAGACTTTGTGCTTTAGATACCAGCAAGAAAGATCTTGGCCAATCTGCAATACGTTTAGTTAGCAGCACCCAAGGCTCTGAACCAATTCAGAGCGCTTGGGTGACTGTAAATAAAGTTAAATACTTGCTTGCCACTATTAATGGAAAGCTATCTCTACTTAAACCGTAATTTTTTACTTAGCGTTACGGCGCTGAATGCGAGTCTTTTTCAGAAGCTTCTTGTGCTTCTTCTTCGCCATGCGCTTGCGTCGCTTTTTAATTACGGAACCCATATGTCACGCTCTCATTTCTAATGTACGCACTGTGTGTGCGGGGGTTTAGGTTACCGCGGAATGAGGGTAAAAATCGAAGTCAGTTCTGCGCTTGAAGTGAGCGCTAATACCCCTAACTCCTTGGTTATAAGCACTCCAAGTACTTCTTTCTGCCCTACTGGCCCGCTATAGGCAGCTGCAATACCGCCCTTTGCATCAAAGTTCAGAAGCAATGGAGTTGGGAGCTTAGGGCTCCAACTCAGTTGGAGGGTTGCAGCCGTGGAGATAAATAGTGCATATATCGATCCTGCGGTCATAGTTGGACCGGTTGATGGAAAACGATAAGTCCATGTTGGGACATAGCTGGATGAAAACTTTGTAACTGCAGATTCAATCTTTCCACCCGAAACAACTTCTCCACCCAATAACAAGGTCGATGATGCGCTATTCCAAATTCGCTTTCCTTTAGCTGCAGAGCTTCTAACCACATTTGTAATCTTTAATGCCTTTGAAACTTTGATTATGACCCCATCTGTAATCCCAGCAACTTTCTTACCGGCCAAGGTTTCACTGCTGGATCCAGTTACGGTAAATGTTCCATCTCCATGTCGTACTACAGCATCAGCAGTTGTTGCGGCTGAGCCCAATGGAAGAAGCTTGCTAAATGACCCTGCGCTATCGATATTTACTAAAAATCCTGAACTGCCTTTTTCATTACCTATAATTCCAACTATAGAAGCTCCATTTCGATCAACAGAGATTGATGTTGGAAAAAGCACTGAACTTGTTGGGAAAGTATTTGTCAGAGCAAGCACACCCGCAGCTGTTACCTTCCACATACTTATCGCCTGTAAATCACCGAATGTTGTAGTGGGCGGAATGGAAGCGTTGTCAGGGTTGACTGGAGTTGAGGTAGGGGTAGGTTCAATCAAACCGGTTGCCAAGGGAGTTGCACCCGTAATCCAGATATCGCCAGCCGAATCAACTGCGGCTGCGGTAGCAATCGATGCTGGTGATTGATCTAATGAAAGATTCCATAACTCTTTACCGGTGATATCGATAGCGCGTGCATATGCCTTCGAGGCCTTACTTCCAAAGACAATCAAGGACTTACCTGAAACCACTACCCCGCTAACCTCATCGGGGGTTCCAACAGTTGTTAACAACTGCATGGGCTTTACAGAAATCTTTTTTGGAGCAGCGTGAACTGTTGGAGAAATAAGCAGGGAGGCAATTACAGCAAAGGAAAGTAAGCGTTTCACGCTAATTCCTGCGAACGATCGCGGGCCGCCTTCATCGCCTTTGCAACCATTGAATTCAAATTATCATTTCCAAATGAGGCAAGAGCTGCAGCAGTTGTTCCATTAGGGCTTGTGACATTTTCCCGCAGAGTAGTTGCACTCTTTCCTGATTCAATCAGTAACTTCGCAGCACCAACAATTGTTTGAGTTGTTAGCGTGGTTGCATCTTGTTCAGAAAGGCCAAGCTCTCGAGCTCCAGCCACCATTGCTTCGACAAATGCAAAGAAATACGCAGGTCCAGAACCACTAGTTGCGGTGACCGCATCCTGTAACTCTTCATTTACTTCGATCACTTTGCCTGTTGCACCCAGGAAGCCAAGTACAAAATCACGCTGACTATCGGAAACACCTGCACCCATTGATGCTGCGGCCATGCCTTCTCCAACCAATGTTGGTGTATTTGGCATTACTCGAACAACTGGGTTGCCTGTTCCAAGAGCATTACTGATGAAAGAGATTGTCTTTCCGGCAGCAAAGGTTATTACGACCGCAGTTGAATTGATTGAACCTTTTATGTCCTGTAGTACTGATGCCATATCTTGTGGCTTAACTACCAATAACAGAGCCTCTGCATGAGCAACATTGTCAGCCAATGGTGCTTCCTTTATTGAATATCTAGAAACCAGCTCTTGTGCCCGTTCTTCTCGCTTTTCGGAGATTGTGATGTGCTCGGGGTTAACACCAGATGAAATCAAAGCGGCGATAAGGGCCTCGCCCATTACACCGGCACCGATAACGGCAACCTTTGATTGCTGATTCATGTATGAAGTCTATCCTTTAAGCCTGTAGGCTCTGCGACTATGTCAGAAGTTAAAGCAGGATTTGCGCGTGATTGGGTTGAGTTCTTTGACCCCAATGATGCAGAGACAATCTTTAAGTGCGATCTCACTTGGTTGACTTCCTATTGGACTTGTATTTATGGCGATGGTTGCCAAGGTGTCTTTAAGAATCAGCCTAACTCGGGGTGTTGCACAGAGGGTGCGATGTACACCGATAAGGATGATGAAGAACGCACAATGAAGGCAGCCGCCTATCTAACTCCAGAGATGTGGCAGTACTACAGCGAAGCTCGACCAAAGAAGCCTGGTGGAGATCTACGAATTTCTGAAAAAGATGAGGATGGCGAACGTAAAACACGTCGTGTTGATGATGGTTGTATCTTTTTAAATCGCAAGGGATATGAAGCAGAAGGTTTCACAGGTTCATTTGGTTGCGTGCTACACCATGTTGCTCAGCGCGACGGAAAACACTTTGCAGATACAAAGCCTGATGTGTGCTGGCAGTTGCCATTGCGTCGTAGCTTTGAAACTCGCGAATACGGCGAGCGCGAATACTCAGTCACTGTGATTGGCGAGTATGAGCGCCTTGCATGGGGCGATGGTGGCGATGACTTTGATTGGTACTGCACCAGCAATAGTGATGCTCATGTTGGTACAGAGCCTGTCTACATTTCAAATAAGTATGAACTTCAACTCTTGATGGGTAAGGATGCTTACGCCGAATTAGCACGCTTGTGCGATGTCCGAATGGAACACATCCGCGATGCCGCGGCACGCTCACTTCCGCTATTTATCATTCAGCATCCAGCAACTTTGGCCGCCCAGAAGAAATAGTCAGCCCCTTGTCATAGGGTTACCTCATGGCCAAGGTTGAAAAAGATCCATTCCGCTGCACCGAGTGCGGATGGACATCCCAAAAATGGGTTGGTCGCTGTGGCGAATGTCAGGCATGGGGCGCAGTTGAAGAGATAGCTGCACCTAAGAAACTCTCACTCGTTGCCGGAAATGTAACTGCAAAGGCAACCCCTATAGGGGATGTAGATCTTTCCGCAGCACATGCGCGCGCAACTGGAGTCTCTGAATTAGATCGCGTTCTAGGCGGCGGATTAGTACCAGGTGCTGCGATTTTGCTCGCTGGCGAACCTGGAGTTGGTAAATCAACGCTCTTGCTTTCAGTTGCTGCACAAACCGCAGCAAAGGGAATTCCTGCGCTCTACATCAGTGGTGAAGAGTCTGCATCACAGGTACGACTTCGCGCAGAACGAATCAAAGCTATTGATCCTCAATTATTTCTTGCCTCTGAAACAGATCTCGGAGCGGTTATCGCACATATCGATGCGGTTAAACCACTACTTGTCATCATCGACTCTGTTCAAACAATTGGAAGCTCTGCAGCAGATGGCGCACCTGGCGGTGTTACTCAGGTACGTGAAGTTGCCGGTGCATTAATTCGTATTTGTAAGGATCGCGATATCACTTTGCTGCTTGTCGGACATGTGACTAAGGATGGATCAATTGCAGGTCCGCGATTGTTAGAACATATTGTTGATGTTGTTTTGCAGTTCGAAGGTGAGCGTCACTCACGTCTTCGTTTGATCCGTGCAATCAAAAACCGTTTCGGTGCATCAGATGAGGTTGGTTGCTTTGATTTAAGTGATACCGGAATTGAATCTGTACTAGATCCAACTGGTTTATTTACATCACGTCACGCCGAACCAGTTCCTGGAACATGTGTGACAGTTACCCTTGAAGGTCGTCGCCCACTTCTTGCCGAGATTCAAGCTTTGGTTTCAGCCGGACGTGAAAATGATTATGGAAATGCTCGTCGAGTTGTCTCTGGTTTGGATTCAGCACGCACATCAATGACCCTTGCTGTTCTCGAACTTCGCGCAAATGTTCGTGTTGGCGGAAGAGATGTGTACGCAGCAACTGTGGGTGGCATGAAAATGACTGAGCCCGCCGCTGATTTAGCCCTGGCTTTAGCTGTGGCATCTGCTGCAAAGGGCCTTGCTCTGCCAGCAGATTTAGTTGCCATTGGCGAGGTTGGATTAGCTGGAGAAATCCGCAAGGTAAGTGGTGTAACCCGCAGACTTCAAGAGGCGTATCGCCTTGGCTTTAAGCGTGCATTAGTTCCAACAGGTTCAGATACAAAGATCGATGGCATGGAGATCGTTGAGGTTTCACGGTTAGATGCCGCACTAAAACGGGTAAAAATCACTAGCGAATGAGCTCGTTAGAAAAACCAATCCTTGCCTGGTTTAAGAAAAACAAAAGAGATCTTCCATGGCGTGACACAACACCATGGGGTGTCATGGTCAGTGAGTACATGTTGCAGCAAACACCAGTTAATCGCGTTCTACCTAAATGGCATGAGTGGATGGAGCGTTGGCCAACACCAAAAGATTTAGCAAAGGCAACACCCGCACAAGTTATTACCGCTTGGGGTCGTCTAGGTTATCCGCGGCGTGCACTTCGTTTACATGCTGCAGCACAAATCATCGCTGAAGATTTCAACAATCAAGTTCCAGAGGATCAAGAGACTCTTCAACTACTGCCAGGAATTGGTGAGTACACGGCAGCAGCAATCGCAGCCTTCGCATTTGAACAACGTTCTTTAGTTATGGATGTAAACATCAGACGCTTACTTGTCCGCGCAATAGATGGGCAAGAGCATCCAAAGCCAGCAGCAACCTCCCGCGAAAAAGCTCGTCGATTGGCGGTACTTCCAGAAAAGAATGCACATCTGTGGGCGGCGGCAACAATGGAGCTCGGCGCACTTGTGTGCACATCAAAAAATCCAAGGTGTGAACTCTGCCCCATTATCGGTCAATGCCAATGGCGCAAAAATGGTTATCCAAAAACAGAATTGGTTAGGAAATCTCAAGATTGGCATGGCACCGATCGCAAATGTCGGGGAACAGTTGTCCAAGCACTTCGCGACAATGAATCATTAACAGAATCTGGCATAAAGAAGTTGTGGCCCGATGAATCTCAGGTTGAAAAAGCTCTATTAACTCTGCTTGAAGATCAACTCATTCAGAAGCTCCCCCGTAACCGCTATAGACTGCCCCAATGAGTTTCATTCCAGAACTTGAGAAGCTACTCGGGGTTTCCTTAATAACCGATCCCGACATCACAGCCTCTTACTCCAAAGATCAAGCTCCATTTGCACCCTCATCCCCAGCTAAGGCTGTCCTATTAGCTAGATCAACCGAGGAGATCTCTAAAGCCTTGGCCTTCTGCTCTGAAAGAAACATCCCGGTAGTAACTCGTGGTGCGGGTAGCGGTCTATCAGGGGGCGCTAACGCAGATTCACAATCATTAGTTATTTCCTTAGAAAAGATGAACTCGATTATTGAGATTGATCCAGCAAATCAATTTGCCCGTGTTCAAGCAGGCGTTATTAATTTAGATTTAGATACCGCGGTTAAAGAGTTTGGCTTGGCTTACTTACCGGATCCAGCTAGTCGAGATTGGTCAACATTGGGCGGAAATGTGGCAACCAATGCTGGTGGCATGTGTTGCGTTAAGTATGGAGTTACTTCTCATCATGTGCGTGCACTCAAGGTAGTTCTCTCAACAGGTGAAGTGATCGAGCTCGGCAAGGCAACTAAAAAGTTTGTAACGACTCTTGATTTGATGCATCTATTTATCGGTTCAGAGGGAACTTTGGGAGTTGTCACCGAGATTACTCTCAATCTTGTCCCTCGTCCTAAATCACCAGCTACATTAATTGCAACATTTCCAAGTATTGTTCAAGCAGCGGCGGCATCAACTGAGCTACTGAAGTATCGGCCATCCATGTTAAAGATTATTGATCAGACAACACTCAAGGCGGTCGAGAGTTGGCATCCACTTGGTTTTGAAGTCGCTGGCTCAATTTTGCTGATGCAATTAGATGAAAACTTTGAGTTAGGCGATGCAGCGGTAAAAAGCTGTGAGGCCCACGGAATGATTGATGGGGTCTTTTCAACCGATGCTGCAGATGCTGCTGACTTGATTCGTGTACGTAAACTCGCTTATCCCGCGTTAGAGCGCCTGGGGGCAACACTTCTTGATGATGTCGCTTTGCCAGTTACAAGGATCGCAGAGTTTGTTGCACAGGTTGAAAAATTGGCACAAGAGCAGGATTTAACAATAGGAATCTTTGGCCATGCTGGCGATGGAAACATGCACCCAACAATTGTTCATGATCACGGTGATGCCGAGGGAGAAAGAAAAGCCCGACAAGCTTTCACACACATTATTGAGATCGCCCAATCCCTTGGCGGAACAGCAAGCGGTGAACATGGAATTGGATCAATCAAAAGAGATTTGGTTGTGAATGAGACCTCATCACAGGTTTTAGAGCTTCAACGAGGGGTTAAGGCTTTATTTGATCCTTCAGGAATTTTGAATCCTGGTAAAAAAATACCGATGTAACTCTTTATCCCTGTCCTCTTGAGCGGGACTTGGTTGGCGTCAAAGATGAGTTCACAGAATCATCAATCTTTTTTCCGGAACGGCTACCTACCGCGGTTCTGGATTGATCCAGAGCAGATTTAGTTCCACTCCAGTTTCTCTGCGCCAATGCAACGCAAAGACAGTCAACTACCGTTAATTGAGCGATTCGACTCGATGTAGCTCCGCTTCGGAAGGTTGTTTCCCGAGCAGATGTGTGTAAAACAATGTCGGCAAGTGCGGTTGCAGTGCTGCGAATTGCATTTGTAATTAAGATAATGGTTATTCCGCGGGCCTTAAACTCTTCTATAACTTCTACAACATCTAGGGTGGTTCCGCTATGACTTATGGCGACTAAACAATCACCTGGCTTCAAGAGCGAGACTGAAGTCAACGCCGTATGAGCATCTCGCCATGCAACAGCATTCTTAGCTTGACGATTTAGTTTCAACTGTAAATCCATCGCAACATATCCACTAGAAGCTAAACCAAAAATTCCTATATTTGATGCTCGATCCCAGGCATCAACAACCTTCTTAAAACTCTTTACATCTAACCGTTCAGCTGTGGTTTGAATAGCTCGTGAATCAGCTAATGCAATCTTTTTGATGATCTCTTCAATCGAATCATCTGTAGTTATTCCGCTATCAAGCTCTGCAATTGATGATTCGCTAATGCCTAATCGGCTGACTTCGCTTACTAAAGCCATCCGAAACTCTGGATAACCTTTATATCCAATTGCTTTACTAAATCTAACAACAGAGGCGACAGAAGTATTTGAGAAAGTAGCTATCTGCGAAATGTTCATCTTGGAAACTTGCACTGGATCAGCAATTACGCAGCTAGCGATAAGAGCCTCACTGGCATGAAATGAATTAAAACTATTTCTAATCTCACCAATGAGATCACTAAAGTTATCGTTATGCGGGGAGTTGGCGGCTTTTTTCATTGACACCTAACCTCCTCTACGAAAAAAACCTTCAGCGGACTAGATTCTTGATGAAAAATAATGCCAAATCCACTGTGAGTCAAGGGCAACAGGAGAGCAATTAGATTAACCTTCCGCAATGAGGCAACAAGCTCAGTTAGGTGCCGTCTTTGCCGTTATGGGTGGTGCCTCAGCAGCTCTTCCAGCGACTATTCCTATGCGTGCAAACCAACTAGGAATTCCCCTAACTCAGTTGATGCCATCTATACCGACCCTCTTCTTCGGTTTGGCGTTAGGTATAGCTTTCACACCACTGATTAGCAAGGTGCTCAGTACCTCCAATCACGTACGCAGCAGTATCGCTCTGCAAACTATCGGAGTATTGGGGATCGGCTTTTTAGATTCACAGCAACTCTTTATCGCTTCCGCTTTAATAATTGGTTTTGGGTTTGGTCAACTAGAGGTTCTTATAACTTCTATTGCAAGAGTTCAGACAGAACATGTTGGAAATTTACTCACCAGGCTTGGTATCTACCTTGCCTCTGCTGCTTTTCTTACACCTATCGCAATAATTGGATTAGATTTAATAGGAGCTTCTAAAGTCATTTACTTAATGATTGCCTCTGTATCCCTTTACCTTGTAATCTCTTTTAAGACTGGACAGATTTACACTGAGAGCAAGAATCTTCTAGTTCTTAAACTTGCAAATGTAAAAGTTTACTTACTCGTTTTGGCAATTACATTCTATGTTGGTGCTGAAACAATTCTTGCCGGGTGGTCAGCGGTTTTATTCTCAGAAAACATTAGCGATAATCTTGTGAGCGCACCTTTGGGTACATCAATATTTTGGGCGGGAATGACTCTGGGGCGCGTTGTGGGAACTTTTGTAAGTTCAAAGAATTTCACTGCCAAAGCCACCGCAACTCTATGGTCACTTGGTCTATCCATATCTTTGCTGTTTTTATCCCGCGTTACTCAAGAAGCTTCTCAGGCAGCTTTTCTACTAACTTTGGTTACAGCAATTTTCTTTGCTGGGCCTTGTTATGGTTTTATCATTGGATTTGCAGTAAGTATTTATGAGCAGTCACTTGCAATAAAGAGTGCTGCATTTTTTGTTCTTATCGGCTCATTTGGTGGTGTTATGGTTCCCGGACTTGCTCAAATCTTCCTGGGTTCCGACTCTAAGGGAATAATTCTTGGAGCAGCCATTGCCGCAACTCTTTCTACCCTATTTTTGATATTGAGCTTTCGAGAAACGGCACCCAAATATCGTCAGTCTTAACAAACTCATCATTTGTATGTAA
>CAXNDW010000001.1:0-34646 GCA_964201405.1 Candidatus Planktophila sp. | reverse complement strand
ATCTGACTGAGCACCTCTTCAGTGGCTGGATTAATTGTTGGGAAGTGTTTGCTTCCTGCAACAAACTTCCCACCGATAAAGTGGCCATACTTTGGCTTAATGGAAACCACCGCTCGTGATTCAGGTGCTGGTGCGTATTCAAAACTCATAGTTTTCTCCACTAATCCATCGTCACATACTGAGGGCTTGAGTAATAACCTTCATCTAACTTCATACGTTGCATCAATAGATCATTGAGCAAAGCACTAGCGCCAATACGAAATAACTTCGGATTGAGCCAATCTGGTCCAACGGTTTCATTGACCAAAACTAACTGCTTGATTGCATCCTTTGTTGTTCTAATTCCACCTGCAGGCTTTACACCGATTCGGGTGTTAGTCATCTCGTAAAAATCTCGTACAGCTTCGAGCATCACTAATACAACTGGGGGAGTCGCAGCCGGTGCTACCTTGCCTGTTGAAGTCTTAATGAAATCAGCACCAGCTGCCATCGCCAAGAAAGATGCCTTTCGAACATTGTCATAGGTAACAAGTTCGCCAGTTTCAAAGATTACTTTTAGATGGGCTTTATCCCCACAAACCTCTTTAATCTGAACAATCTCATTGAATACATCGATGTAACGACCGGCAAGAAATGCTCCGCGATCGATCACCATATCGATTTCAGCAGCCCCTGCATTAATTGCATCTTGTGTATCTTGAATCTTTACCGGCATAGATGCTCGTCCCGAAGGAAATGCGGTCGATACCGCAGCTACCGGAACATGCTGCCCGCCAATCAAATCTAAGTGGGTACGAGCTACCGAAACCATGTCGTTATAGACACAGACCGCGCCAACACTTGGAACAGTGGAATCAGTTGGATCTGGGCGAACAGCTTTTGTGCATAAGGCCTTTACCTTGCCTGGCGTATCTGCACCCTCCAGAGTTGTTAAATCCACCATAGTGATTGCGGTTTCTATCGCCCAACGCTTTGAAGTTGTCTTAATGCTCCGAGTTGCAAGCATCGCTGCACGAGCTTCGGCACCAACCTGGTCAACACCAGAAAGATTGTTGAGGTAGCTCTTTAGCGAGGCATCGCTGCCATCGACTAAACCGTAAAAACTCACGATAACAATTCCTTAAGCGGTGGTCGTAGTTGATCTAAAACCACCTGAGCGGTCTTTGAATCCCTTTCAATTGCCTCAATGTAACACTTCATCTTTGCCTCGGTACCGCTAGGACGAATGATGATACGCACACCGCCATCAAGCCAGATTCGAATTCCATCGGTAGGAGGCAGGCCATCTGTTGGTGTTGCTAAATCATCGATAGAAGTTACTGATCGGCCAGCAATCTCTTGAGGAGGATTGCTGCGTAAGTTCCCAAGAATTATGCCAACCTTTGAAAGATCACTTAATCGGATGGAGATTTGTTCAGTTGCATGAAAACCATGTCGCTGCCAAATCTCATCCAGTAAATCCAGAAGAGTCTTTCCCTGTGCCGCTAGATCAGTGGCGATTTGCGCCAAAGTTATTGCAGCTGAGATTCCATCCTTATCATTAACTGTTGCAGAATCAACTGAGTAGCCAAGTGCTTCTTCGTAGCCAAAGGTTAAGTTCTCAATCTTTGCCAACCATTTGAATCCAGTTAAAGTCTCCTTAAAATCAAGGTTGTAATGGTCGGCGATTTTCTTCACAATTGATGAAGAAACAATGGAGTTAGCAAAGATCCCTGTATCAATCCTTCGTGCGATAGATTCAGCGAAAATCGCTCCTAATTCATCTCCACGCAGCATTCGCCACCCAGTTATTGGATCCTTTACCGCAGCTGCACATCTATCAGCATCTGGATCATTGGCGATCACTAAGTGAGCATCAAAGGCCTTTGCAGTTTGTAATGCAAGATCGATTGCGCCTGGCTCCTCGGGATTAGGAAAGGCCACAGTTGGAAAATCAGGATCTGGTGCAGCTTGTGCCTCAACAAGTATCGGAGATTGAAAACCAGCTTTATGAAAGACCCTTTGAATAGTTTCAGTACCAACACCATGCATCGCTGTGTAGACAATCCTTAATGCTCCTGGATTGCTTACCAATGAGGCGGTTTGATTAATGTACCTTTCAACAATCTCTTCGCCCAAAACTTCCCAAACTTTTCCACGCGGTTGTGACTTTAGAGAAGTAACCGCATCAATCTTGGCGGCGATCGCTTCATCAGTTGGAGAAACAATTTGAGAACCTCTGTAGTAAATACCATCGACCGTGCCACCAAGATAAACCTTGTAGCCATTATCTTGTGGTGGGTTATGGCTGGCGGTGACCATGATGCCTACATCGCACATCAACTCATTTGTTGCAAAGGCTAAGACGGGGGTAGGTAGTGGGCGAGGAAGTACATAAACCTTCATGCCCGCACCGCTCATAATTTCAGCGGTTTCAAAGGTGAAATCTTCAGAGCCGTACCGTGCATCGCGACCAATAACGACAGAGGTTAAGTTGCGCTCCTTCATATAGGCAACGATTCCTGAAGCTGCGCGACCTACAACTGCGCGATTCATTCCAGATGGACCAGGTCTGATTGGTCCACGCAAACCCGCGGTACCAAACTGTAGAAAACCATTAAAGGATGCACGAAGTTCAGCTTCATTGCCAGAGTCAAGCCATTGTTGCAACTGCGCAGCGGTTAATGGATCTGGATCATCGGCGATCCAGGCATGTACTTCCTGCTCTAATGAGTGATCCATGTGCTTAGAGTAACTTCGGAATAACCCCTTTGAGAAGTGCGCCCATTCTGTCTGCGGCAGCTTTACCGGCAGCGATTACCTCTTCATGGTTAAGTTTCTCACCAGTGACACCAGCAGCTGCATTTGTGACCAATGAGATACCTAGAACCTCAGCCCCTAATGCATGCGCTGCAATTGCCTCCGGAACTGTAGACATACCAACAAGATCTGCACCCATAGTGCGCATCATCAAAATTTCAGCTGGAGTTTCATATGTTGGTCCGCGCCAATGTACATAAACACCTTCTTGAAGAGTTGAATCCTCTTGCTTCACTATCTCTCGAATTCTCTTGCTGTATAGATCTGTTAAATCAATAAAAGTTGCACCTGACAGTGGAGATACAGCGGTTAATGAGATGTGATCACGAATCAATACAGGTTGACCAACTGAATAAGCGGTATTGATTCCTCCGCAAGCGTTGGTCAAGATAACAACTTTGCAGCCAGCCTTTACTGCAGTGCGAACACTGTGTACGACAGGCTCAATACCTTTACCCTCGTACAGATGTGTTCTTCCTAAGAAAACTAATGCACGCAACTTCTTTCCATTGCTCTCAATTTCATAAGAGCGCACCTTGCCAGAATGGCCTTCAACCGCCGGTGGAAAAAATCCAGTGAAATCTTCTGCATTACATTCAAATACTGGTGCACCAAGGGCATCAACTGCGCTGACCCAACCCGATCCCATGACCAGTGCAACATCATGTTGGGCAAATCCGGTCTTTGCAGCAATTTCTTGAGCTGCTTGTTCTGCGGCAGCTAGCGGGTCTTTATAGAGCAGTTCAGTCTGGGTCATGCATCAATAATGTCACAAAGGTTGGTACCACTTGAAACCGTGGTACCAATTACCGCTGTGAGATTAGAGATTGTTCCAGCTTTATGTGCGTTGAGCGGTTGCTCCATCTTCATCGCTTCTAGGACGATGATGAGATCGCCAACTTCTACCTGTGCTCCTTCTTCAACAGCGATCTTTACAACTGTTCCTTGCATGGGGCTTATTAATCCCGCCCCACTGGAACCGCCCACCATGGTTTGTTTTGCGCGGTGGCGCTTAATGACTGGCTTAGCGGCATGAACAAGGATTTCAAATCGTTTTCCATTGACCTCGGCTATGAGATTTTCAGGGGCCATGTGAGTTTCAAGTGGTGGTTCAGTCAAAACAAATGCTGGAATCTGGTTGTTGAACTCATTTTCGATGTAGCTGGTGTACACCTTGAACTCATGTGTGAAGGCTGGATCTTCAAGAATTGCTCTGTGGAATGGAATAGCTGTTGCTAAACCACCAACAACAAACTCAGATAATGCGCGTCGGGCTCTTTCAATCGCCTGCTGCCGAGTTGCTCCTGTAACGATTAACTTTGCAAGTAAGGAATCGAAGTTACCGCCAATGGTGTCTCCGCCTTGGAATCCGGCATCTACTCGCACACCAGGACCTGTCGGTATCGCCCAATCAGTTATTCGACCAGGTGCTGGAAGAAATGATCGACCCGGATCTTCTCCATTTATTCTAAACTCAATTGAATGCCCACGAATCTCGGGATCATCAAAGCCAAGTGATTCACCATCTGCAATTCTAAATTGCTCACGCACTAGATCAAGCCCAGTCACCTCTTCGCTGACGGGGTGTTCAACTTGCAAACGGGTATTTACTTCTAGAAATGAGATTGTTCCATCAACGCCAATTAAGAATTCACACGTTCCGGCACCAACGTAACCGGCCTCCTTCATAATCGCCTTGCTAGAACGGTAGAGCTCTTCATTTTGTTCAACTGTCAAGAATGGTGCGGGGGCTTCTTCAACTAACTTTTGATGGCGTCGTTGTAGAGAACAGTCTCTGGTGCTTACAACAACCGCATGTCCATGCTTATCGACCAACACTTGTGTTTCAACATGTCGCGGCTTATCTAAGTAGCGCTCAACAAAACATTCTCCGCGTCCAAAACCTGAAATAGCTTCGCGCACCGCAGATGCAAACAACTCTGGAATCTCTTCCATTGTGCGTGCAACCTTCAGTCCACGACCACCACCACCATGTGCTGCTTTGATAGCGACAGGTAAACCATGCTCCTTGGCAAAGGCGGTTACCTCTTCATGCCCGGCAACTGGATCCTGTGTACCTGCAACTAATGGCGCACCAGCTTTGGCAGCAATCTTGCGAGCCGAGACCTTGTCACCTAAAGCGCGAATCGCTTGGGGAGGAGGGCCGATCCACGTTAAACCTGCATCGATTACCGCCTGCGCGAAGTTAGCGTTTTCAGAGAGAAAACCATAACCAGGATGAACAGCATCTGCTCCGGATTCATGTGCAACTGTAATCAACTTTTCAATATCTAAGTATGTTTGTGTCGCAGTTGTGCCGTGTAATGAATAAGCAGCATCTGCCATTTGTGCATGAAGTGATGTGCGGTCTTCATCGGAGTACACCGCGACACTTTCGATTCCGTGATCCTTGCAGGCGCGAATAACACGTACAGCAATTTCACCACGGTTTGCAACTAAAACGCGCTTCATTTCATCACCTTGGCTTCAGGCCATGTGTAGCCCAATTGAGCAAAAGCCTTTCGCACAAATGGCATTGATATGCCGACGACATTTGTGTAATCACCTTCGATTGAAGGAATAAATGGAGAACTAAATCCATCCAAAGTAAATCCACCTGCGACATGTAAGGGCTCTTCAGTTGCAACATAATCTGCAATCTCTTCATCACTCATGTGATCAAAGCTCACTTTAGTTGTGACTCGATCTGATATCTCAATATCCTTAGCGGTATCGATGATGCAATGTCCTGTATGAAGCAACCCTGAATTTCCTCGTACTCGTTTGGCACGTTCCGTTGCCACATCAGGGGTTCCTGGTTTACCCAGAGAAACTCCATCAAACTCAAATGTTGAATCGCACCCAATAATGATCGCTGGAAAATCTATTTGTTCACGAACGGTATGTGCCTTGGTAATTGCCAGAGCGATAACCATGTCTGCTGGAGCCAAAGAGTTGAAAAACTCAGTCTCTTCATCGACATGGCTTACGATTATCTTGGGTGAGAGCCCTGCAGACTCCAACAAACGTCTGCGGCTGGTCGATTGGGATGCAAGAACAATAGTTGGCATTATGAATCAAACCTTCTGGCACCGAAAGTAATCTGTTGTGGAAGCGGTTGGCGCAACTGTGGCAAGCCATAAACGCTTCGGCGAATTACGGGTCTTAACTCTTCACGTTTATGAGCAGCCATTGCTGCCTCAATTGCCGCAAGTTCATCTGGAGTCGGAACTCCATTAGTTATCTCAAATTTCATTACAGCGGCATGTTTCCATGTTTGCGAGCGGGAAGAACATCTCGCTTAGTTTTTAGGGTTCTAAATGCCTTTGTGATGTAGGCCCGAGATTGACTTGGCTCGATAACGGTATCGATCGTTCCGCGTTCGGCAGCAAGGTAAGGATTTGCAAGTGATTCGTTGTAATCATTGGCTAGCTCGGCCCGCTTGGCAACAGGATCTGTGGCCTCAGCGAGTTCGTTGCGATACAGGATATTTACCGCGCCTTGCGCACCCATAACCGCGATCTCAGCGGTCGGCCATGCAAAGTTAATATCGCTGCCTAGATACTTTGAACCCATAACAATAAATGCACCGCCATAAGCCTTGCGGGTAATAAGTGTTACTAATGGAACTGAAGCTTCTGCATATGCGTAGAGCAACTTTGCTCCGCGTCGAATGATTCCATTCCATTCCTGTTCAGTACCAGGCAAGAAACCAGGAACATCCACTAAGGTCAAAATCGGAATATTAAAGGCATCACAAAAACGCAAGAAGCGCGCTGCTTTTTCACTCGAATTAATATCTAATGTACCGGCCAATTGATTAGGTTGGTTGGCAATAATTCCAATTGATTCACCCTCGATACGGGCAAAACCAACAACAATGTTTGGGGCGTACAAAGCGTGAACCTCTAGGAATTCGCCCTCATCTACTAGTGCTTGGATAAGCACCTTCATGTCATACGGTTGATTAGGACTATCTGGAATCAAAGTATCCAACGCAATGTCAGATGCCTTCTTCTCCAAAGTTTCTGTTGGTGGAAGATGAGGTGTGGCATCCATATTGTTTGAAGGCAGATATGAAAGCAGCGCCTTTACATAATCGATAGCATCATCTTCATTTTCAGCTAAGTAGTGAGAGTTGCCGGTGCGGGTGTTATGTGTACGAGCACCACCTAGCTCTTCCATTCCTACTTCTTCGCCGGTCACAGTTTTGATCACATCGGGACCGGTGATAAACATATGAGAGGTCTCATTGACCATGACTGTGAAATCGGTAAGTGCAGGGGAGTAAGCAGAGCCACCAGCGCATGGACCAAGAATCAATGAGATTTGGGGGATTACTCCTGATGAGCGGGTGTTAAGTCGGAAAATCTTTCCATAACCATTGAGCGATGCAACGCCCTCTTGAATGCGCGCTCCACCGGAGTCATTGATTCCAATTAAAGGAATTCCGGATTTCAAAGCAAACTCAGCGATTTTCACAATCTTGTCTGCGTGTACTTCTCCTAAAGATCCACCCATAACTGTGAAGTCCTGCGAATACAAAGCTATGGGGCGACCATCAACTGTTGCGGTTCCGATAACGACACCATCTCCATAGGGACGGCTCTTCTCCATTCCAAACTGGGTTGATCGGTGGCGGGCGAAATCATCAATTTCAGTAAATGAATCAGCATCGACCAACATTTCAATACGCTCACGTGCTGTCTTCTTGCCCTTTGCATGCTGCTTTTCAACTGCGCGCTCAGAACCGGCGTGAATAGCCTCCTCGACACGATCGCGAAGGTCCTCTAATTTTCCAGCTGTTGTATGCAGATCACGACTCATAGGCGTACGGTACTAGCCGTGAGCAAAGAATTGTTAAGAGCACCGCTAGATCAGGCAGAGATCGGCAGATTAATCACGCCGTACTGGCGAGTAAAGGTGGTTGAACTCACGGGTACAACACAAGGTGATCTTGTGTTGCTCGTTCAACAAGGTAAAGCAAAAGTTGGAGATGTAATTGTTGCCGAGTATCAAACCGCTGGCCGTGGAAGATTAGATAGAAGTTTCGAAGCTGACAGAGGTACAGCCTTGCTCTTTTCCTTTTATATACAACCACAACGCAATCGAGATGATTGGGGTTGGATTCCATTATTGGCTGGCTATAGCGTTGCCAAATCTTTGCATGCTTTTCATGCGGTTGTTAAGTGGCCTAATGACATTTTGATAAATGGTAAAAAGGTTTCTGGTTTGATTGCAGAAGTAGTTGGTGAAGGAGTTGTTATAGGTATTGGAGTTAATGTTGGCATGGAAGAGAATCAACTTCCTGTAGATACTGCAACCTCATTACTTGTTGAAGGCGGAGAAGACATCACCCGTGATCAACTGATTTGTGAAATTCTTGAAGAGTTCGAGAAGAACTTTATTCAGTGGGATCAAGGAATCGATGAGATTCAACCCCTGTATAGCTCGTTAAGTGCAACGATTGGTACACATGTACGTGTTGAGTACCCAGGTGGAGCTTCACAGGATGGGATTGCAGAAGGAGTTTCAGATACCGGCGCGCTTATCTTGGATGATGGAACCCATGTTCAATCAGCCGATGTAATACATCTACGATAGGAGGGTGAGCAAAGCCTTTCCTATCGTCGGCGTCATTGGCGCTGGCCAGCTTGCACGTATGAGTATCGCGCCGGCGACAGCGTTAGGTGTTGATCTCCTTCTTCTTGCCTCGGATTCGCTGGATTCTGGCGCTCAGATAACCAACCACATTGTTGGTGACTATAAAGATCTAGAGACGGTTCGTTCCTTTGCAAAAAAATGTGATGTTGTCACATTTGAGCATGAGTTAATTCCTTTAAGCATCATCAAAGCTCTAGAAGCCGATGGCGTTGTTGTTCGCCCATCATCAACTTCATTTCTTTACTCACAGGATAAAGCTGCGATGCGGGAAAAGCTCAGCTCCTTTCCTTCTCCACGATGGCACATTATTTCTTCAGCGGATGAAGTAAAAGAGTTTCCAGTTATTGCTAAGGCGATTTCAGGTGGATATGACGGTCGCGGAGTCTGGAAAGTTTCCGATCTTCAAGAGTTATCTTCACTTTTGCAACACAATGGAAAGCTATTGATTGAAGATCTCATTGATTTTGATTTTGAGATCGCCGTCATGGTTGCTCGCTCTCCTCATGGACAGGCGACAACATGGGCTCCGACCCAAACTATTCAAAAAGCCGGTATCTGTACCATGACTATTACTCCCGCACCAGATTTATCTGTAGCACTCAGTGAAAAGGCTCAGAAGTTAGCGTTAGAAGTTGCAGCAACTGTTGGTGTCGTTGGTGTCATGGCTGTTGAGATGTTTGTAAAGGCAGAAGAGCTTTTCATTAATGAGCTCGCTATGCGTCCACATAATTCAGGACATTGGACAATTGAAGGTTCACACACAAGTCAATTTGAACAGCATCTACGTGCGGTTTTAGATCTTCCATTAGGAGATCCTTCAATGACCGCACCACTAGCTGTCATGGGCAATCTCCTCGGTGGAGACAAATCAGATATGTATCGCCCATACCTTCATCTCATGGCAAGGACACCCATGCTGAAGTTTCATCATTACAAGAAAGAGGTTCGTCCTGGCCGCAAGATTGGCCATGTAACTATGGTGGGCGAGAACCTCGTAGAATTAACCAAGGAAGTCCAGCATGCCTTGGATTACATGAGCGGAGAAGTTGATGAGTGATGTAGCGATCATCATGGGGTCAGACTCTGATTGGCCAACCATGGAGGATGCGGCAAAGATCCTTGACGAACTTGGAATTTCATATACGGCAGATGTTATTTCAGCACATCGCATGCCACTTGAAATGGTTGAGTTTTCTCAAACCGCACAGTCAAAGGGTTACAAAGTAATTATCGCTGGGGCTGGTGGTGCTGCGCATCTTCCAGGAATGGTCGCATCATTGACTTCATTGCCAGTCATCGGAGTTCCAGTTGCATTAAAGAATCTGGATGGAATGGATTCACTTCTGTCTATCGTTCAAATGCCTGCAGGTGTGCCAGTTGCAACAGTCGGTGTTGGAAATGCCAAGAACGCCGCACTGCTTGCTGCACGCATCTTGGGAGTATCGGATTCGGCGATATCTGCAAAGGTTTCACAAGGATTACAAGAGATCAATAGAGTCGCAAAGGAAAAGGGCGAGAGTCTAAACTCTCGCCGCAATCACAAAACTGGTTTTTAAGCGCGAGCTCGGTACTCAATCGCCGGGCATCGATTCGTAACAGTTAGTAAACCAGCTGCCTGTGCTCGTGCAATCGCTGCATCATCAATAACATCTAATTGCAACCACACCGCTTTTGCACCAATTGCAATTGCTTCATCAACAACCTTGCCCACTAGTTGAGAATTCACAAAACAATCAACAACATCAACCGCTTCAGGAATTTCTGCAAGGGTTTTATACCCAACTTCTCCATGAACTATTTCGGCGCGGGGATAGACAGGAATTATTCGGTGACCTTTATCTTGCAGTAATTTGGCAACACCAAAAGCTGCCCGCTCGGGATTGTTACCAAGTCCTACAACGGCCCAGGTCTTTAGAGCCAGGACAGCATCAATTGTTTCTTGAGTATTAATCGGTTCGCCCTAAAGCGTGGAACTTCCACCCCGCCTTACGCCACAAGGTGCGATCTAGCATGTTGCGACCATCAATAATTATCTTTGACTTAACTAGTGAAGCAATAGCGGCAGGATCTATCTGTCGGTACTCCTTCCACTCTGTAAGGTGCAGAATCAAATCAGCATCTTTGAGCGCATCTGTAACAACTTCTTGGTACTGAAGATTTGGAAAACGCTTGCGAGCAGGCTCAATACCTTGAGGATCATGTACAACAACGATCGCACCGGCAGCTTGCAGTTGTGCAGCAATATCAAGTGCTGGGGAGTCGCGCACATCATCGCTGTCGGGCTTAAATGTTGCACCCAATACTGCAATCTTGTACTGGGTTAAATCATCAGATAGCTCACCGCGCACGACATCGATAACGCGCTGACGCGCTCGAAGGTTAATTGCATCAATTTCGCGTAGGAACTCAAGTGCCTGCTTGGCTCCAAGCTCTTCTGCACGAGCCATAAATGCGCGAATATCTTTAGGAAGACATCCGCCGCCAAATCCAATACCAGCCTGCAAGAAACGATTTCCAATACGTGGGTCGTACCCAATTGCTTTAGCTAAAACGGTGACATCGCCACCCGCTGCCTCACACACCTCTGCCATCGCATTAATAAATGAGATCTTTGTTGCAAGGAAAGAGTTTGCAGCTACCTTAACAAGTTCAGATGTTGGTAGATCTGCACGAATCCATGGAGTCCCAAGAGCAATAACCGGCTCGTAAACCTCTTTGAGAATTTCCTCTGCACGATCATTTGCAACTCCGACAACTAATCGGTTTGGCGTCAAAGTATCTTCAACAGCAAACCCTTCACGTAGAAACTCTGGGTTCCACGCTAGATCTGCTTGGGGAGCACTTTTTGCTAACTCTGCTCGCAATCCTTGAGCGGTTCCAACCGGAACAGTTGATTTACCGACGACAAGTGACCCATCTTTTAGGTGTGGTGCAATGGCTGCAACAGCAGCTTTCACATATGTCAGGTCAGCTGCAAGTCCATCTTTGCTTTGTGGAGTT
Source organism: Candidatus Planktophila sp. (assembly GCA_964201405.1). Lineage (GTDB taxonomy): Bacteria > Actinomycetota > Actinomycetes > Nanopelagicales > Nanopelagicaceae > Planktophila. The sequence continues at coordinate 23,183 of CAXNDW010000001.1, read as the reverse complement.
CCAACGCAAACAAAGTGAACATCGGCATCTTTGACTGCAGAAAAATCTGTTGTAAATGAGAGCCGCCCTGTCTTCATCTCCTGCGCAAGCAAGGTGTCTAAACCTGGTTCATAAAATGGCAGCTTCCCGCTTTGCAGAAGCGCAACCTTTTCGGGATCTGTATCGACTCCAACAACGGTAAAACCTAATGAGGACATGCATGCAGCGTGGGTGGCTCCGAGATAACCGCAGCCAACTACCGAGAGAGTTAAAGTCATGCGGGAGAGTTTACTTCAGAGCCCCGCAAGGGTTTTCATCAGCGGTACGAGTCTTAAATTTATCGATCACAATTGGCTTTGCTGTGGTTGTCGAAGAAGCCGATGGGGTAGGGGTTACCTCATCTGTAAGGGGTAAATCCTCACGAATTCGATTAAATAACTCAGGTGCAAGCTCTGAATCCCACGTAACAACCGATCCGACTCCGGGGACGCGTGCATTGACATTGCCCAAAGGAATTGTGAGGGTGCGAACATTACTTGATGCAAGATTTTTCATCTGCTTTGCAAGAGTGAGCAGATCACTCTTATTGAGCTCTGAATCAGTCTTTACAGTTGCAATAGCAGCATTAAAGAAGTTGACGAGTTTGATTGGATTAAGCAGTACTCCAGTACTTGTCACCTTGCGAAGCACAGCGCTCATGAATTGCTGCTGGCGTTGCATTCGACCCAAGTCACCCATTCCATCAAAGTCACGTGTTCGCACATACTTCAAAGCTTCGACTCCATTAAGTGTGTGCACTCCGGCAGCAAGAACCAAGTGACTACCTGGGTCATCGATGTCTCGCTTTGTGCATACTTCGATTCCGCCTAATGCATCAACCATTCCGGCAAAACCTGCAAAACCAATTTCAATGTAATGGTCAATTCGAATACCAGTTTCATCTTCGATGGTTTGAATCAGGAGTGGAGCACCACCAAATGCAAATGCGGCGTTAATCTTTCCCTTTGCTGCAGGGATAATCTTGTTTTTATCTAAAGATGATGGATGTTCGGGAATAGTCACTAAAGAATCACGAGGAATAGAAATAATTGTGGCTTTATCCCGAGCCTTTGAGATGTGAACTAAAAGCATGGTGTCAGATCGTGAACCTGCGGCGGTCTTTGCGCTTCCTACACGAAGCAACTTCAACTGCTCCTTAGTTAATCCTGCGCGCGTATCTGAACCCACTAACAAGTAGTTAAGGGCTTTATTGGGCTTATCGGGTCGGGAGCTAACTGAACCAAAGGCATCGATGCGGTCGATTGCACCGCTGACTTGTCCGAGTCCCAGCCAGGAAAAGGCGGAAATAAGTACTACTCCCACAGATAGTGAGGTAATAATCCGAATTGCCCGCGTTGATTTCACTATCAGAGAGTACTTGAGCGATAGCGTGTACGCGTTATGTCGACATCAGCGAACACGTTATATGGCTCACCAAAGAGAGAAATCTCAGTCATCCTCCCAGTCCTCAACGAGGCGAAGTATTTAGAGGATTCTGTGAATTCAATCTTGTCTCAGAACTTTGCCGGGGCGCTCGAGGTTATTCTGGCCGTTGGACCATCTCATGATGCAACCATGGAAATCGCTCAAAGGTTGCAGGCGAAAGATTCACGAGTTGTCGTCGTTGACAATCCAACTGGAAGAACGGCGCCAGGTTTAAACCGTGCAATAGCTGCATCTCGATACTCCATCATCGTAAGAGTTGATGGACATTCACAGATTCCGAGTGATTACTGTGAAACAGCTTTTCAGATTCTTGCTGAAACCGGTGCGGTAAATGTAGGTGGAGTTATGGCTGCAGAAGGGGTTTCACTCTTTGAAACCGCTGTCGCACGAGCGATGCGTAGTCCATTAGGAGTAGGAGCTTCTCGTTTTCACACTGGTGGAGGTGCAGGAGAATCTGACACCGTGTATTTAGGGTGCTTTAGAAAAGAGGCGCTACTAGCAGTGGGTGGATTTGATGAGAGATTTACTCGCGCACAGGATTGGGAGTTGAACTTTCGTTTGCGCGAGAATGGTGGAGTTGTTTACTTTGATCCACGGTTGATTGTTACCTACCGCCCGCGCTCTACTGTGACATCCCTTGCTAAACAGTATTTTCAATATGGACGTTGGAGACGCGTTGTTTCACGTAGACATCAAGGGACTATTAACTACCGATACCTTGCACCTCCATTCACAGTTATTACCTGCTCTCTATCCATACTCTTAGGTGCCGTAATTGCGCCACTCTTCTTGCTCCCAGCACTTGTATATGCGCTATTTATCCTGGGAGCTTCAATAATGATTGGTAAGAGCGTGGGCGAATTTCTGTGTTTGCCAACAATTTTGCTCACAATGCATATTTCATGGGGGCTTGGTTTTCTTACATCGCCGAAGTCTCTAGCCCCTGCGGTAACCTTGCATCCGTGAGCACCCCACTGCAGGTATACGAGCCATTTAAGGCTGGTCTACCTAAGCTCGGAAAGTACTGGAAATCGCTCTGGTCAAGGCGGACATTTATATCCGAGTACTCCAAATCAGAGCTTCGCGAACAGCACTTTGATTCAGTCTTTGGACAGCTGTGGCTAGTTATTAATCCCTTACTGCTATCTGGGGTTTACTTTATTTTGATCGTAATTATCCGTGGTGGCAGCGATGGCACTCGATATTTGCACTTAACAGCGACACTGTTTCTCTTCTATTTGATTTCGAATTCCCTCACCGGAGGAGTGAAATCAATTACCGCAGGGCAAAGATTGATTCTTAACACAGCCTTTCCTCGTGTGATGCTTCCAATATCAGCGGTAGTAATCGCAATATTTAAATTCCTACCCACTATTTTTGTATTTTTGATCATTAAAGCGGTGCTTGGATCTAAGTTTGAAGTTGAAATGTTGTGGGCAATTCCAGTTTTATTCATCACTATGTTTTTGGCTTTAGGGCTGGCCATAACCATCTCATGTATAAATGTTTATTTCAGAGATATCGCTAGCTTCTTGCCTTATTTGACTAGAACATTCTTATATCTTTCACCAGTTCTCTACGAGGCTTCAGAGCTAGACCCAAAACTTCGAGTACTTGAAATTGTGAATCCCTTGTTCCCAATCCTTGACTCTTGGTCATCAGCGCTCGTGCATGGAGAGATGCCTCAAATTTCAAGTATGTTGCAGGGCCTAGCCTGGGCTGTCGGAGTCTTTTTCATTGGAACTTATTTCTTCTTGTCGAGGGAGCGTGAGTTCGCTGTCCGTCTCTAATAAGCACACTACTCACGAGATCGCGGTTTCAGTTCGCGATCTTGGTCTGACTTATACAACTGCGATTGATAGTCGACCAACTTTGAAAGCCCGCGCTAAAGCACTTGGTCGCGGTTCAAAGCAGACTCGAGTTGTTCGCGCCCTCGATGAAGTAAATCTTGATGTTGAGTATGGCCAAGTATTAGGTGTCATTGGAACAAATGGCGCTGGCAAATCCTCCTTAATGAGATGTATTGCCGGCATTTTGCCTCCGAGTCAGGGTCGCATCGAAGTGAATGGTTCAGTGAGCACCCTTCTTGCATTAGGCGTCGGCTTCAACCCCTCAATGTCTGGGCGGGACAATGTTTATTTGGGTGGACTAGCTGCAGGAATGTCTCGCGAAGAGATAGAAGGTCATTTTGATGAGATCGCTGAATTTTCAGAGCTAGGTGATGCTATTGATGCACCGATGCGTACATATTCATCTGGCATGTATGCACGCTTAGCATTTTCTGTGGCAGCAACAGTTCGTCCGGATATCTTGATAATTGATGAGGCGCTCAGTACAGGAGATGCAAAGTTCAAGGAAAAAAGCCTTAACAGAATTAAGGAATTACGAAGTGATGACCGAGCGCTAATTCTGGTTAGCCATGCCATGAAAACATTGCGAGAGACATGCAATGATGTTGTTTGGCTTCACAAAGGAAAAGTTGTACAACGTGGCGAACCCAATACTGTTATTGATGCCTATCAAAAGTTCTTGAATCTCGGAAAGAGTGCAGCAATCGATGAGGATGTATAAAAAACTTCTTGTTGTGTTGGTATTTGCCCTCCTCATTCCGGCTCCTGTAAATGCCACTACTGCACCATCTACATTTGAAATCACAGGTTCTGGGTATGGTCACGGTGTTGGATTAAGTCAAATAGGTGCACGTTCCAAAGCTCTAGCTGGAGAAACCGCAACGGCGATCTTGAATTACTACTACAAAGATATAATTATTCAACCACTTGATGATTCAAAGATTCTGCGTGTAAATGTCGGACATTTATTGAGCACGGCACGGATAACTACCGCTACTCCAGATGCGGTTGTGCAGATTTATAGTGGCGACATAGGCGATGCGCAAGATGCTGTACCACTTGCAGTTATTCCTGCTAAGAGCGCTCTCAACTTTACTATTTTAGGTTCTACTGTTGTCCCAAGTATTTCTCTCGGCAAAAAGATATCTACCTTGCCCAGAAATAGAATCTTCACGGTGCGTTGGAGTGGAACTAGATATTTACCAGGTGTAGAAGGAGTTGTATCGCTCAATCATTCATCTGCAACTACACGTTATCGCCATGGTCAAATGCAGGTGCGAGCGGTTAAGGCATCTACATTGGGATACAGAATTGAGATAACAAACTCTGTGAGATTGGCTGATGAGTACTTGTGGGGTGTAAGCGAGGTCCCATCCTCATGGCCGGCTGCCGCACTAGAAGCTCAAGCCATCGCTTCTAGAAGCTATGCAATGAGTAAAGCTGGGATCTATAGAAGCTCATGTGATTGTGATCTTTATGGAGAGATATCTGATCAAAAGTTTCTTGGTTTTGCCAAAGAGTCTGAAAAGGGTTGGGGAAAGTTTTGGAAGGCTGCCGTTACTAATACAAGCGGATTGGTTCTAACTCAAAATAATCTTCCAATAGCTACTTACTTTGGAAGTTCAACAGGCGGATTAACTGAAACTGCGTTCAATGCGTGGGGGAGCGAGAGAAGTTATACGCAGATTGTCCCTGATCCTGGTAGCCAGGATCCCAAGCTAAACCCTAACTTTTATAAGTGGAGTCGCACCGTACAACAGAGTGTTGTAGCTCTTGCCTTTGGCTTACCAGATGTAGTCAGTTTGGAGGTTGTCTCGAAGAATTTAAGCGGCACCGTTGCCATGATTCGTGCAACCTCAAGCACGGGTGTGCAAAAAAACTTACGTGGTGAAACCTTTAGAAGTCGAACAAGAATTCCTTCTGCGTACTTTGACTTAGTTAGCGTGCAAGACGCTGTTGAGCCCACCCCAACTCCCAGTCCGTAAAACAACTTCAAGAGATCCATCTAAAGAGTTTCTGCGGAAAAGTAAGTTGCTTGCGCCAGAAAGAGTTCCAGCTTTAACAATTTCGCCATCGGGCAACTTAACCTTTGCCGCAGCGGTTATATAAGTTCCAGCTTCAATCACACAGTTGTCACCTAGAGAAATTCCTAAACCTGAATTTGCACCAAGCAAACACTTTTCTCCGATTGAGATAACTTCTTTTCCACCACCACTGAGCGTTCCCATGATTGATGCGCCACCACCAACATCTGTTCCATCTCCAACAATGACACCCGCAGAAATTCTTCCTTCAACCATTGAGGTTCCAAGTGTTCCTGCATTGAAGTTCACAAAGCCTTCATGCATCACTGTTGTACCAGAAGCAAGGTGTGCACCAAGACGAACACGATCTGCATCAGCAATTCGAACTCCGGATGGAATTACGTAATCAACCATTCGTGGAAACTTGTCGACGCCGTAAACACTGACATGTCCGTGGGCTGCCTTCAAGCGTGCACGAGTCATTTCAAATCCATCCACTGCGCAAGGTCCTACAGATGTCCAGACAACATTGCTCAAGATTCCAAAGACTCCATCAAGTACTAGCCCGTGTGGCTTAACGAGACGGTGCGAAAGCAAATGTAAACGTAGGTATGCATCGGCAGCATTGGAAGGAGCCTTTGAAATATCAATTTCAATTGACACAAGTTCGCGTGTTACCGCACGAGCTTTGTCCTCTCCAACAAGTGCAACTAACTCTGCAGGTGCCGATCCGGTAAGCGCTGATAGCGCGGGAGCAGGGAACCACACATCCAAGGTTGTTCCCTTGGAAATAGTTGCGATTCCGTGGCCAGATGCGATGGTCGTCATGTCCTAAGCCTAGCCTCTATTGTTAGCCGCATGCGTATTGCCGTCTTTTGCTCATCCTCACCCACGATCGATAGTAAGTATGTAGATCTTGCTTACGAATTGGGCAAGGGGATTGCCACTACTTCACATGAGTTAGTCACGGGTGGTGGCCATATTTCGATGATGGGTGCGGTTTCCCGAGGTGCCCGTGACGCACATGGAAGAACGGTCGGAGTTATTCCTCAGGCCCTTGTTGATATTGAGTTTGCCGATCATGACAATGATGAACTACATGTTGTCGAAACAATGGGCCAGCGAAAACACATGATTACAGATATTTCAGATGCCTTTGTTACTTTACCCGGGGGAGCAGGAACTCTTGAAGAGTTTTTTGAAATCTGGGTTGGACATTACTTAAAGTTTCATACAAAGCCTGTAGTAATTTTAGATCCCTTCGGAATATATGCGCCATTGCATGAATTGATTATTCACTTAGAGGATGAGAAGTTCATCAAACCGGGGATGCGTGAAATTGTTCAATGGACTACAACAGTGGATGAAGCTCTGAAGGCGTGTGGAGCATGAAAAGTAATCACATCGCAATGAGTCTTGTGATGGATGTTCCCATTGAAAAAGTATGGGCGGCGCTTGCAGATTGGGAGTCTCAAAGTGATTGGATGCTTCAAACTAAAGTCGAAGTAACCTCAGAAATTCGCGAAGGCATCGGAACATCAATCGCAGCATTTACCGGAATCGCAAGATTTGGAATCATGGATCACATGACGGTGACATCATGGAATCCACCAACTGTGTGCGATGTTATTCACACTGGAAGAATCATCAAGGGCACAGGACGTTTTGAGTTAACCGCCTTGACACCGCAAAAAACACGATTTGATTGGTCTGAGGAGATTCTCGCACCACGAGTGCTTTTCCTACTTATCGCTCCGGGCTTATATGTAGGTGTGCGCATCTCGCTAATGGCCTTACGACGTCTATTGCACCAAAGGAAGTAAAGTTGTGGCATGGGCAAGCAACCGGAAACACTGGCGCAACTTCTTGCCTCTTTGCCTGAAGAAGAGCGAATCATCTTGACCATGCATTATGTGAAGGCTATGAGCGCCTCCGATATCGCCTCCATTCTTACCGTTCCTGAGCGCTCGGTTGAGGCGATTATTCGCCAAGGAAGCTCCAGACTGAGCGCAATTCTGGGCTTATAAGCCCAAACCCGATTTCGCACTAATGCTCATTGTGCGAGATACTTTCCTCCTTGCTTTACACCTTGCAGTACCAACGATTTAGAGGAGTCCCCATATGGCAGCCATGAAACCCCGCACTGGTGATGGTCCAATGGAGGTCACAAAGGAAGCTCGTTCTCTCGTGATGCGTATTCCTCTCGAGGGTGGCGGACGCTTAGTCGTCGAAATGAACGCCGAAGAGGCAAACAATCTCAGCGCAGCTCTTCACGCAGCTGTAGCTCTCGTTAAGAAGTAATTTTTGGGTGCAGGCACTAGCCTTACCAATCATGTCAGCTTTGCCACAGTATGCGCCCCTTGAGATCTCAAAGGCGATAAGCGCGCATTCAATCGCTTTGGGATTCATTAAGAATGCAGATGGTGGTTTTGAGTTTGTTGGCGCGCTCGCACCAGAGCTTGAAAAGTTCTTCGGGCTCAATCTTGTTGATGAGTTAACTTTCTTCTCGCCAACTGGAAAAGCAGGAGAACTCTTTGAAATTCCTGTGAGCGCATCAGAGGCTCAAACCGATCGTATTTTTCTTGTAGGAATTGGTGATCAAAGCGGTTCTGCTGCAAGGGCTGCGGGAGCTGCGGTTGGTCGCAAGGTTCGTGGCAAAGATACAACTGTTTTTTCAGCATGTGTTGTATCCGAAGTTAAGCCACATGCAATCTCAATTGCATTGGGTGCGTGGGTTTGGAATCTCAAGACCGATAAGAAAAAAGAAGAGCCAACAATTTTAGTTGCGAGCAAAGATTCACAACTCATCAAGGATGCAGCAACAATTGCAAAAGCAATCTGCCGCACTCGCGATTTGATTCACACGCCAGCAAATATTAAGACACCAGCATGGATGGGTAAGCAGGCCGAAGATTTTGCAAAGGGCACAGGATTGACGGTAAAAATCCTTGCAGGAGCAGCTCTTAAAGAGTTTGGTGGTTTGCGAGCAGTTGGTGGTTCATCACCAAAACCTGGTCCTCGCATGATTGAAGTTTCTTATCAGCCAAAATCAAAGAAGAAGTCTGCAAAGGCTTTGCCACACATTGTTTTAGTAGGCAAGGGAATCACCTTTGATACAGGTGGTGTTTCTCTGAAACGTCCATACGACACCATGATGGCGATGAAGAGCGATATGGCTGGTTCTGCAGCAATTCTAGGAACCCTAACCGCACTTGAAGAGTTACAACCTAATGTTCGAGTAACCGCGCTGATGATGATGGCTGAAAACGCTATTTCTGCAACAGCTCAACGACCAAGTGATGTAATTAAGCACTACGGTGGAACAACGGTCGAGGTAATCAATACCGATGCCGAAGGTCGCTTGGTTCTCGCCGATGGTTTGGCATATGCAGATGCACATCTAGATCCAGACTACTTAATTGATATTGCAACACTAACTGGAGCTGCAACCCTTGGATTAGGTCGTCAGTATGCAGCGATGTACACACGTGACAACGCACTAGCGGCTCAACTTTCAAAGGCCGGAGAAGTATCGGGCGATCGAGTTTGGCATATGCCATTAGTAGATGATTACAAAGAAGCGTTGCGAAGTGATATCGCCGATCTCAATCACACCGCAGATAAAGGAAAGTTTTCAGCTGGCTCGGTAACGGCAGCATTATTCTTAGAAAACTTCACATCAAATCGACGTTGGGTTCACCTTGATATTGCAGGAACTGCACGTAGCGAAGTTGATGCAGGTGAGAATTCAAAGGGTGGAACAGGGTTTGGAGTACGCCTTCTCACTGAATGGATTACCTCATTGTCATGAGAGTCGATCCGCACACCTTTGCTGAAAACTTTATTCCTGAAGATCACTTTAAATCCCTAGCTCGCGCCCGCGGTGTCGAGTTGGGAACGGTTGATACAACCCCCGGATCGGGAGCATTTCTCAAGTACCTAGCCTCAACCTTGAAAGCCCAGTCTGTAGTTGAAGTAGGAACTGGATCCGGTGTCGGAAGTCTTTGGTTGTTTGATGGAATGTTGCCCAGCGGGACTTTGACCTCAATAGATGATGAGATGGAGCATTCGCAGATCGCAAAGCTCGCATTTTCAGATGCAGATATTCCGCAAAGTAGATATCGATTGATTACTAACTCCGTCTTAGATGTGATTTCAAAGCTGACCGATCGGGCATATGACATGGTTGTTATCCGCCACAACCCTGAGGATTTGAGCTACATCATCAATGAGGCACAGAGAATTCTGCGTAGCGGTGGAGCCTTGGTCATCGACAACTATTACGGCGGAGGCAAGGTGTGTGATGCCGCTCAACGGGACCCCCGAACAGTTGCTCTTCGCGATGCTGGGAAAATCATTAAGAACGACACAGACCATTGGGTGAGTTCTTTGATCCCAGTCGGCGATGGATTATTGATCGCAACGAAGTTATAGCAAACTACGACCATGATCTTTCCTCGTAAGAAAATCGCACCCGTTCCTGCACCGTGGTGGCAAGGAAATGCGCCAGCGAAAAGTTCTAAAGGAAGCCTTGCACTTATCGCGGTGTTAGCTGGTGCAGTAGGTGGAATTTTAGGTGTCAACGCATCTGGTGCTTCACTCTTTAATCGTGTCAATCTTGTTTCATCAACAAGCACAATCGAACGCGCACCTGATTCAGTAGCAGGGACCGCACAGCGAGTTCTGCCTTCTGTAGTTTCAATTCAGACTCGATCACTAACAGGTGCTGGAACAGGTTCTGGATTTTTCATCGATAGCGATGGATATATCTTGACCAACAACCATGTCATTAGTTCAGCGGCACAATCTGGCGGAAGAATCCAAGTAATGCTCAACGATGGCCGCAAGTTTTCTGCGAAAGTTATTGGGCGAGATGCTTCCTATGATTTGGCGGTATTAAAGATTGCGGCTTCGGGATTAAAGGCGTTGCAATTTGGAGATAGTGATCAAGTCGCTGTGGGTGATTCAGTAATTGCGATCGGCTCTCCACTTGGTTTATCAGGAACGGTTACAACGGGAATTATCAGCGCTAAGAACCGTCCGGTTACAGCAGGAGACTCTGCAAGTGAAAGCTCCTTTATAAACGCTCTGCAAACAGATGCTGCGATTAACCCCGGAAACTCTGGTGGCCCCTTAGTTGATTCAACTGGTGCTGTAATTGGAGTCAACTCTGCGATTGCATCTTTGGGATCTGATCTTCGCACCGGTTCAATTGGACTTGGCTTTGCTATCCCAATAAATCAAGCCCGAAAAACAGCTGATCAATTAATCAAGAATGGTGTTGCAACCTATCCAGTAATTGGTATCTCTCTTGATATGAATTACCCAGGAGAAGGAGCACAGGTTGCAAAGACTTCTCGTGGAATCCTGCCTGGTAGCCCTGCAGAAAAAGCTGGATTGCGCGGAGGAGATGTTGTCATCGCCCTGGATGGAAAGCCTATTAATGGCCCAGAAGAGTTAATTGTTGCGGTCCGATCTAGAAATGTAGGCGATCTTGTTCGAATCACTTATGTGCGTGATGGCAGTGAAAGAACTGTCTCGCTGACACTGATCGCGGCAAAGTAACAAGTGGCGTAGGCTAAAGCTATGTTCTTTGATATCGGTGCCGGTGAAATTCTCGGACTTGCAATCCTCGGAATGATTCTCGTAGGACCAGAGCGGTTACCAAAGATTGCTGTTGAAGCGGCTCAATGGGTCAAGAAGGCCCGGGGATTAGCAACCAAGGCAACCTCAGAGCTTCGTGAAAATTTAGGACCGGGCTTTGAAGATTTGCAGCCAAAGGATCTCAACCCTAGAACATTTGTAAAAAAGCAGATCTCTGAACTTCTAGAAGATGAGGCTCCCAAACCTAAGGTAAAGAGACCGACTGCTGTGATTGATCCAGATTTACTATGAGCCTACTTGATCAAGTAACACATGCTCTTTCTCAGGTTAATGATCCTGAATTACGTCATCCCATCACAGAGCTTGGAATGATTGAAGATCTCTCCGAAAGTAAAGGCTCCGTCACCTTAAAGGTCCTGCTAACTATTGCAGCTTGCCCCATGCAAGATCGTCTGCGCACTGATATTTCTAATGCAGTTACAAGTGTTGAAGGTGTTAAGGGAGTCGATCTTACTTTCGGCGTCATGAATGAGGAGCAACGCAACTTTGTTAAAAAGGTTGTGCGAGGCGGACGCGAAAAGTTCATTCCATTTGCTCAACCTGATTCATTGACTCGTGTTATTGGAATTGCATCTGGAAAAGGCGGCGTAGGAAAGTCCTCAGTGACAGCTAATCTTGCAGTTGCTATTGCCAAGAATGGTTTGAGCGTTGGAATCCTTGATGCAGATGTTTATGGACACTCAATCCCACGTTTAATGGGTTTGATGGGCCAGAGGCCAACAGCAATCGATCAGATGTTTATCCCGCTTGAGTCTTATGGGGTTAAGACCGTTTCTATGGAGATGTTTAAGCCTGAACGCTCCGATCCCGTTGCTTATAGAGGCCCACTGCTACACAGAGTTTTAGAGCAGTTGCTCTCAGATGCCTATTGGGGAGATCTCGATGTTTTATTGATCGATTTACCACCAGGAACCGGCGATTTAGCAATCTCACTAGGTCAATTGATTCCAACTTCAGAGATAGTGGTTGTTACAACACCACAAATCGCTGCTGCTGAGGTTGCAGAACGCGCAGGTCGGATTGCACACCAAATTCATCAACATGTTATTGGCGTAATTGAAAACATGTCTGCATTCCCATGTCCTACCTGCAGCGAAACAATTTCACTCTTTGGCGAGGGTGGTGGAGATGAAACCTCTCGCAGATTGTCACAACTTGTAGGCATCGAGGTTCCGCTTCTTGGAAAGATTCCCTTTAGTCCAGCGCTACGGACTGGTGGAGATGAAGGCGCACCAATTGTGGATGCTGATCCAAACTCACCTGCAGCGGTTGCAATTTCTGATATCGCAGAAAAACTGATGAAGCGAAGTAAATCCCTAGTCGGCGTCCGATTGGGTGTCTCGACGTAGCTCTTTCGCTAATTCTTCAACAACATCAGCAAGCTCGGTTCGGATGAAATCACGTGTAGCAACCTCACCCAATGTATTTCGCAAGGCGGCAAGTTCACGGGTTAAGTACTCAGTATCTGCCATAGATCTTTCATTTTGAGCACGGTCTTCATTGAGCTGAATGCGATCACGATCTGCTTGACGATTTTGCGCAAGGAGAATCAAAGGCGCTGCATACGATGCCTGCATCGAGAGAATCAGAGTAAGAAAGATAAATGGATAATCATCAAACCGTAAAGAAGATGGTGCGGCAAAGTTCCAGATAATCCAAAATGAGATAAAAAATGTCATGTACACCAAGAAGCGTGCAGTGCCCAAGAAGCGTGCAAAACGTTCTGATAGTCGGCCGAAAGCTTCAGGATCATAGTTAGGGCGCAATGATCGCCGAGTTTCACGTGGCGTATCTAAGCCAAAGTTACGTGCCATCTTCTTACCCCCTTAAATACCTTCCGACTCAAATGCAACTGGTGATTTTTCACGGTGAGCATGGCGCCAATTTTCAGGTAGCAAGTGATCAAGCACATCATCTACCGTTACCGCACCAAGTAACCGTTCATTGGCATCAATTACAGGCAAAGAAAGTAAGTTGTAGCTGGCCAAATGTGAGGAAACCTCGTGCAAAGTTGCATCAGGGTTTGTTCCCTTTGTGTCTGTATCAACGATAGAGCCCAGCAAAGTTGAAGGCGGTTCGCGCAGCAATCGCTGATAGTGGACAACACCGATGAAGCGACCTGTTGGTGTTTCAACCGGCTGGCGGCAGATATAAATCTGTGAGGCAAGAGCTGGAGAGATCTGCTTTTGACGAACCGCGGCAAGTGCATCTGCAACTGTGGAATCGGCGGTAAGAACAATTGGCTCTGTTGTCATCATTCCGCCAGCTGAGTAATCCTCGTATGTCATAAGACGCAAAACATCTTCTGCATCCTCTGGCTCCATCAGATCAAGCAGTGCATTTGCTCTTTCTTCACCAACTTCACGTAAGAGATCAGCGGCATCATCTGGATCCATCTCACCCAAAACATCTGCTGCACGTTCTCCTTCGAGTTCGGCAAGAAGTGCGACTCGATTTTGCTCATCCATTTCTTCCAGAACATCTGCAAGGCGCTCATCATCAAGTGCGCTAGCAACTTCAATCCGTCGCTTAGGTGCAAGATCCTGAAGAACGGCGGCAAGATCTGCCGCACGCAAGTGAGCTAATGTTGAAAGAAGATTGGCAACACCTTGATTTTGCTCGGTATTGGCAAATCCGATTACCTCTTCCCACGCAACAGTTGATGTTGCGCCTTTTCGACGTAATCCACGGCCTTTGCGCATGATGTGCACTTTGGCGATTAACCAATCACCGTTGCGGTTTTGCTCCATTGCCATATCTTCAACAATGATTTCTTCTGATGTCTCCAACAATGTAATCGAGCGATCGAGCATTTCTCCCAAAACCAAGACTTCACCAGGTCGCGTTTCAAATCGACGCATATTCAATAATCCTGTAATCACAACCGCACCGCTTTCAATTGATGTAACACGGGTGATAGGAACAAAGACGCGTCGTCGCAATGGAACTTCGACTACTAAGCCAAGGATTCGTGGCTGTTGATTGTTAGAACGAAGGGTCGCGACAGCATCTCGCACCTTTCCTACAGGATCACCATTAGGGTCAAAGACAGCGGTGCCTGCAAGACGGGCGAGAAATACTCGGTTTAAGAGATTGCCGCTCATGAGATAAGGGTACCTTTCTCTTATGAACTCAGGCGAACGCATTAATGAACATACGGCGATCCCTGCAAAGCCAGATCTGATTCGCCTAGGTGTTGGAATCATCGGTATTGGAACATCTGGCCCATTGATTGCAATGAGCTCTATGCCTGTCCTTACTTTGATTTTTTGGCGTAATTTGGGTGGAGCCCTCGTGACCCTTCCATTTGCTCTTCGCCATTCACGCGATCGCGCAGGAGTTAAATGGGCGGTTATTGCAGGAGTTTTACTTGCACTTCACTTTATTGGCTTCTTCTTGGCGATGAGAATGACAACTGTTGCCGCAGGAACCGCTCTTGTTGCGCTACAGCCTATTTTTGCTGCTTTATTTGTAAAGTTTAGTGGGGGACATATCCCTGCAACTGCATGGCTAGGAATGATCGTTAGCTTTGTAGGAGTTGCTCTAGTCTCTGGCGTTGACCTAACAATTTCGCTGAGATCATTTGTTGGTGATATCGCTGCAATTATCTCTGCGGCCTTAGCTGCGGCGTACATGATGGCAGGTTCTCGAGCACAGCGAACATTAGAGACAAGCACCTATACAACGGTCTGCTACTTTGTTTGCTCTATGACCGCATTACCAATGGCGCTGATTGCAGGAAATGAAATCTTTGCTTTTGAAAGAAATGAATGGCTCATTCTTCTGGGGCTAATCCTTGGTGCTCAGCTCTTGGGCCATACGATGTTTAACTCGGCACTGAAGCGAGTTTCTCCGGCAATAGTTTCTTTGATTGTATTTTTCGAGGTTCCAGTCAGCGCAGTTCTTGCGGCATGGTGGCTAGATCAAAGACCGCCTCTTGGAATCATTCCCGGTATCGTGCTTATTCTTGCAGGATGCATTCTTGTTGTGACCAGAACCAGGGAGCCGAAGAGTGATTGATTTACATACCCATACCAATTGCAGCGATGGAACAGATTCTCCAAGAGAGCTCGTCAACAAAGCCATTGTTCAGGGCTTGGAAATTCTCGGTATTACAGATCACGACACAACCTCTGGTTGGCTAGAAGCTACCGACTCCTTGCGCGGCTCTCTTAAATTAGTACTGGGCTCTGAAATTTCATGTCTAACAACAGATGGAATTAGTGTGCACATGTTGGGTTTGTTATTTGATCCTAACCATGTAGAGATGCAGCAAGTATTAGAAGAAACGCGTGATGGACGGTTGCCTCGTATGCGCAAGATGATTGAAAAAATGCGGGCAGAAGGCATGGATATATCAATTGAGGATGTAAAAAATGTAATGCCGATCGGTGCGACCATGGGAAGGCCACATTTAGCTGATGCATTAGTTGCAAAGAAAATAGTGAAATCCCGTGATGAGGCCTTTGTTGACCTCTTGCACAATGAATCCCGTTTTTATGTCTCACATGCAGCGCCAACCCCTGTCGAGGCAATCTCGCTGATTAAGCGTGCCGGAGGCGTCGCGGTAATTGCTCACCCTTTTGCATCTTTACGGGGCCAGGTTTTGAAAGCAGAAAACTTTGCAGATTTGGTTGCCGCTGGTTTAAATGGAATAGAAGTAGATCATCGAGACCAAAACCCTGATGAAAGAGGGATGTTGCGAACAATTGCACAAGAATTGGATTTAGTTGTTACTGGAAGCAGTGATTATCACGGCACGGGGAAATTAAACTCATTAGCAGAAAACCATACCAATAGGGAACAATGGGAGAAGTTAGAGGCGCTAGCAAATGCTCGAAGGGTGGTATCAGCGTGAAGGATGTAGGTGCGGTTACCTTTGCAATTCAGTCATTTGTGACCTTATTTGTAATCATGGATCCTCCCGGTGCTGCACCAATCTTTTTAGGTTTAGTTGCCGATAAGACACAAAGAGTTCGCCGAATTTTGGCTATGCAAGCAGCGGCGGTTTCATTCTTAGTAATTTCTATTTTTGCGCTATTTGGAAGAGCAATTCTTGAGTATCTCAACATCTCATTAGAGGCTCTGCAGGCTGCCGGAGCTTTGCTGCTTCTGCTTGTAGCCCTTGAACTGCTAACAGGTAATGCAAAATCTATGAATGATGACAGCAATGCAAATGTCGCCTTGGTACCTCTAGGTACTCCACTGCTCGCTGGGCCTGGTGCAATTGTTGCAACGATGATCTTCGTTCAGCAGGTTGATTCCCGTGAGATGGGATTGGCATTAATCGCTGCTGTTATTGCGGTTCATGTTGCGATCGCATTAGTACTGATGGCATCTACGACCATCCTTAAGGTAATAAAAGAGACAGGCGTAACCTTGGTTGCCCGAATAGCTGGCTTACTTCTAGCGGCAATTGCGGTACAAATGCTTGTTGACGCAATACGCGTCTTTGTTACCGCTTAGCTCTCTTTAAACTTCTTAGTTCTGGTCCGGGTGCGCTCTGTGCGTGGCTTACTTTCCTCTTGCTTGGCAGCTACAGGTCGCGACTCTTTCTTTTCAACCTTAGCTACCGGCTTTGCTTTAACCATTCGTCCGGTTGAGCCTGCAGGAATATCAAGCATCTCGTAGAGATGCTCTGATGAAGAGTACGTCTCTTCAGGTTCTGCTAATCCAAGTTCTAGGGTTTGATCAATCATCTTCCAACGTGCAAGTTCATCCCAATCAACAAAGGTGACCGCAATTCCATGTGCGCCTGCACGAGCGGTGCGACCAATTCGGTGCACATAAGTTTTTTCATCCTCTGGGCACTGATAGTTAATAACGTGAGTAATTCCATCAATATCAATTCCTCGAGCAGCCACATCTGTTGCAACGAGTACATCAGATTTTCCTGCCTTGAAATCACCTAGTGCTTTTTCACGTGCACTCTGTCCAAGATCTCCGTGAATTGGTGCTGCCTTGAAACCACGTTCCATCAAATCTTCAGCGGTCTTTTGTGCTGTTCGCTTTGTACGACAGAAAACCATTGTTGGGCCACGACCTTCGGCCTGCAGGATGCGAGCCAACATTTCAATCTTGTCCAGAGCATGTGCACGTAGAACATGCTGCTTAATTCGTGTAACAACCGCGCCTTCATCTTCACTATCTTGTGTACGAATATGAATTGGCTGATTCATAAAGCGACGGGCAAGAGCGATGATGTCTCCAGGCATGGTTGCTGAAAACAACATGGTTTGAGCTCGATTAGGAGTGCTAGACAGGATCTTTTCTACATCTGGCAAGAAACCAAGATCCAACATCTCATCTGCTTCATCTAAAACTAATCGGGATACTTCTTTCAGTTTGAGTTGGCCTTGACGGGATAGATCGAGCAAGCGGCCAGGAGTTCCAACAACTATTTCTACACCTGCATGTAAAGCTTCAATTTGAGGTTCAAATGCGCGACCACCATAAACAGCAAGGGTGCGAATTCCACGGTTAGAAGCAAGCTCTTCAATATCTCGAGTTACCTGAGTACAGAGCTCTCGTGTTGGAACAACGATTAAGACTTGAGGTAATCCTTTGTTGGCAAAATCTGCCCACTCAACATCATTGGGAGCAATGACTCTTTCTATTACAGGGATACCAAAAGCTAGGGTTTTGCCGGTTCCAGTCTTTGCTTGTCCAATAACATCTCCATCGGCAAGTGCAATTGGCAAAACCATCTCTTGGATGGCGAAGGGTGCAAGAAAGCCATGTGCATGAAGTGCTTCGATAGTTTGACTGCGCAGGGGTAACTCTGCAAATGTTGCTGACATAATTTATTTAATCCTAACGATATTAATTGCGCGGAAAACCTGAAATGCCTCGCCACATGAGATTGTGAACTAACGCCACAGCTTCCTGTCGACTCAACTTGCTATCTCGTTCGAGCCAGTGACGAGCAGTTACTTGCGCATAACCAATCATTCCAACACCCAAAAGCATTGAAGCCTCTTTTGGTAGGCCTGTATCAATTGCAATTACCGCACTGGCGGCAGCTGCACAGTCATAAGTCATTCGATTTAGACGCTCACGGACCTGAGGTTCGACGCTCATATCGCTTTCGAAGAGCAATCGGAAGGCTTCGCCTTCTCTCTCGATGAAAGCAAAATAGGCATCAACCGTTGCAAGTACACGATCCTTGTTATCGGGGGTGGATGCAATTGCTTTTTGGATTTCAAAAACCAATGAATCGATGTGCAGATCCAAGACAGCCAAGTACAGCTCTAACTTTGATGGAAAGTGCTGGTATAAAACAGGCTTTGAAACATTTGCACGATCTGCGATCTCATCCATCGCTGCTGAGTGATATCCAGCGGCTGTAAATACTTCAAGTGCGGCAGATAGCAACAATGCTCGTCGCTCGTCTCGAGGCAGGCGAGCCTTGTTGGTTGTGTCTACGTTACTCATTGGTCTAATCGTACGGCAGAATTACCAATCATGAACCGCTCCTATGAAGGCTTCCGTATCCTGCTGGTGCATGCACATCCTGATGATGAAACCATCAATAACGGGGCAACCATGGCTTTATATGCAGATCGAGGGGCTCATGTCACGCTTGTAACCTGTACTCGTGGTGAAGAAGGCGAAATCTTGGTTCCAGCTCTTTCTCACCTTTCAAGTCAGGAGCAGGATCAACTGGGAGCGCATCGTGAGATTGAACTTGCTGATGCGATGAAGGCGCTGGGCATTACTGATCATCGCTTCTTAGGGGCTCCTACAAAAAAGTTTCGAGATAGCGGAATGATGGGAACAGAACCCAATAATCATCCTGAAGTTTTTTGGCAAGCAGATGTTGATGCCGCCGCGCAAATCTTGGTTGAGATTATTGAGGAGATAAAACCTCACATTTTAATTACCTATGATGAAATCGGCGGATATGGCCACCCTGATCACATTCAGGCACATCGAGTAGCGATGAGAGCATCTGAGTTATCACAGTGGCAGATACAAAAGATTTACTGGAACACCATGCCGAAATCAGTATTGGCAGATGGAATTGCAAAGATGAAGGAAGTTGGCTCAGATTTCTTTGGAGCTGAAACAGTAGATGATCTACCTTTTGCTAAAGATGATGAGTTTGTAACAACATTGATTGATGGCGGCCAATATGTAGATGCAAAGATGGCTGCGATGAAAGCACATGAGACACAGATTTCTTTGGATGGACCCTTCTTTGCTCTTTCTAATAATTTGGGTTTACAGATTTGGGGAGATGAGTACTACACATTAGTAAAGGGAGATAAGACCGGTCCATTTGATGCACAGGGCCGCGAAACAGATTTAACTTCTGGAATAACCCTGTGATAAAGCCTGTTTACTCTCTCTTTTTTGGCGCAGCTCTTGGGGCAAGTGCAATCTTTATCCATAACCTATATCCACCAGTCGGCTTAATTGTTTCTCTTCTTGCAACCACTATGGGTATTTGGGCGACAGGCAGATTGTGGGGAAAGCGCTCTTACAAATTCATAGCTTCAATTGCTTGGGCTGTAATTGTTTTGAGAGCGGGTTTTCCAGGGGTAAATGATGAGTATTTGGTTCAAGGTGACACAGTAGGAGTCTCACTTATTAACTTTGGCTTTATTGCAATTGTTATTGGGATTGTGACGCCGCTTTAACTCCACACCTGTCCATCTGGAGTGTCTTTAATCTCTAGCCCTAGCTTTTCTAGTTCAACTCGAAGTTGATCACTATCTGACCACCGTTTCTGGCTTCGGGCTGTAGATCGTTTTTCTAGTAACTCCTGCATCTGCGAAGTTAAAACCCTCTTTTCAATAGGTCGATCTAAATCAAGGCCTAGAACTTGATCGGCGTAACGAAAAATAGATGCTCTGTTTTCAGATTCAGCTTTTTCAACTTCTCGCAATCGCATGATGGCACGTGAGGTATCTAGATCTGTATTGAAAGCTAATTCGATTTCAGAATCTAAGGAAATGGAATCATCAGATCCCCATTGCACCATCTTCATCCGCCAGCGCTTTAAGGTTTCATCTGCAGCTTCAATAGATTTCCATGTCAGATCCATTTGGGATCGGTACTTATTTTCAAGAAAACATAAGCGAATCGCTAAAGGGTCGATACCACGCTCGATGACATCGCTGAGCAGAACTACATTTCCAGAGCTCTTTGACATCTTCTTACCCTCAAAAAGCAGGTGCTCGCCATGGACCCAAAGATCCACCGCTTCCTTATTTATCAAGGCGTTTGATTGAGCTCTTTCATTTTCGTGATGAGGAAAACGAAGGTCAATACCACCAACATGAATATCAACATGGCCATCGAGAAGCTTTAAAGACATGGCTGAACATTCAATGTGCCATCCCGGAAACCCTTTACCCCATGGTGAATCCCAGACCATCTCAGTGCGATCGCCGGCCGCTTTCCACAAAGCCCAATCTGCGTGAAATCTTTTCGCACCATCTTCGGTGTATTCATAACGGTGGCCTGGCTTAAGAGAATCAAGTTTGTTACCGCTGATAGCACCGTAGCTAGAAAACTTCTGAGCGCTGAAGTACACCGAAGAATCAGAGCCAATATAAGCAAAATCTGCATCTATCAATTTCTTAATCAGGTCAAGCATCATTTCGATACTTTCGCTGGCACGTGGGTATGCAGCGGCGGGTTGAATATTTAATGCAGCCAAATCACGATGAAATCCTGCTTCATACTTTCGTGCAACTTCAAAGGGATCAATCTTTTCTAACTTTGCCTGACTCAACATCTTGTCATCATTGACAAAATCTTCTGACATATGCCCGACATCTGTGATGTTTTGAATCAGATGTGGCTTCGAGCCATTTAATCTAATCACGCGAGCAATCAAATCTGAGAGCAAGAAAGTTCGCAGATTTCCAACATGCGCATCGCGGTACACAGTTGGTCCACAGCAGTACATACGAGTCTGCTCTTGAGTTACATCGATCTCTTTCAGAGCACGCGATTGAGTGTCATATAACTTCATAGCTTCTCAATCACCTGCTTCCAGACAAAAATCTCACTATGAGAGAACTCGATTATCTCTCCACGCTTATTGCGCAAGGAGTAAGGGGTTAATAGATGGCCCAGGATGTCACGAAAGCCCCCTTCGGGGTCATGAAGCCTGATCGTGACACGTGAGCCGATGAGTTCTGTAAATTGAGACTCGAGCTCTGTGGGCATGAGACAACGATAAACCCACCCTTAAATATCGACTACCTGTAAATATCGCGCAGCGGCGTAACTTGCCATTAGAATTATTTACTAGATACCTGTCCAACACTTTGGAGGCCGCTCGTGACCTATGTGATCGCAGACCCATGCGTCGATGTAAAAGATAAATCCTGCATCGAAGAATGTCCGGTGGATTGCATTTATGAGGGCGATCGAATGCTCTACATCCAGCCAGATGAGTGCGTGGATTGTGGTGCATGCGAGCCGGTCTGCCCAGTAGAAGCTATTTACTACGAGGATGATGTTCCTGGCGTGTGGAAAGAGTTTGGCAAGGTCAATACAGAGTTCTTCATTGAAATCGGTTCTCCAGGTGGAGCTAGCAAGGTTGGCCCAACGGGAACTGATCACGCCTCAATCACCGCACGCCCACCAAAGAGCGAGTAACCATTGCGTGCCCAGCTCCCAGATTTTCCATGGGATGCGTTAGCGCCATATGGCGAGAAGGCTCGATCCCATCCCAAAGGTATTATCGATCTATCTCAAGGAACACCTGTAGATCCCACACCTGAATTTATTCAACAGGCCTTTCGGGATGCTTCAAACTCTCCAAGTTACCCAGTCACAGCTGGAACTCCAGAGCTTCGAGCTGCAATAAAAAAATGGGCGATTGAACGTTTAGGAGCAACCGGCGACTTTGATGTTTTGCCATTAATTGGATCAAAAGAGTTAGTCGCTTGGCTTCCGACATATCTTGGATCATCAACTGTGCTCATCCCAGAAATTGCATATCCCACCTATCACGTAGGTGCACTGCTTGCTGGTGCAGATTCTGTTCCAGTTGCAATCGATGCCAAAGGCTGGCCGGCAGCTGATTTAGCCTGGTTGAACTCGCCATCCAATCCAACCGGCAGAGTTCATAGCGTTGATGAAGTTAAAGCGTGCATCGATTGGTCACGCAACAATAAATCTGTCTTGATTTCAGATGAGTGCTACTTAGAGTTTGACCATACCGCACACTCTGTTTCTGTCTTGTCGCAGACTGGTGGAGACAACACAAATATTTTAGCGGTGCACTCTTTATCGAAACGCTCTTCTATGGCTGGTTATCGCGCAGCTTTCATGGTGGGAGACACTTCGTTAATTGCTCGAATCCGTGAGATTCGAAAGCATGGCGGAATGATGGTTCCGCTGCCGGTTCAGAAAGCGATGACCGCGGCACTTGCAGATGATGTACATGTTGCAGAACAACGCGCTCGCTACAACGCTCGTAAAGATGCAATGCGTCCAGCGCTGGAAGCCGCAGGGTTCACCATCGAGTTCAGCGATTCAGGTTTATATCTGTGGTGCACACGTAATGAGGATGCTTGGACAAGTGTTGCATGGCTGGCAGAGCGTGGGATCTTGGCAACCCCCGGAAGTTTTTATGGCCAATTGGGTCACAACCATATTCGCATTGCAATGACAGCATCAGATGCCCATATTTCAGATGCAGTTCAACGTTTGAAGGCGTAACCATGGCTGTCGCAATTCTGTTGGTAGGCGGCTTCGGCACCCGTCTAATGCCATTAACACGCAATACTCCAAAGCCAATGCTCACAGTTGCAGGTATTCCAGTAACTGAACATCAGTTAATGATGGCTAAAGCAGCCGGAATCAAGGAGATTGTCTTAGCAACCTCATATCTTTCCGATGTATTCACCCCATACTTTGGAGATGGATCTCAGTGGGGGATGAGCATTAAATATGCTGTTGAAAAAGAGCCACTTGGAACAGGCGGTGCCATTCGAAATGCAGCACAACTGCTGGAAAGCCAAGAGTCTGTTGTAGTTTTAAATGGTGATGTGTTGAGCTCACATGAATTATCAGAACAGATTCGACAACATGAAGCACATGATGCCGATGTTACTTTGCACTTAACGCAGGTAGAAGATGCGCGGGCATTTGGATGTGTTCCAACTGATGCACAAGGAAGAGTTACTGCATTTCTTGAAAAGATGGATAACCCGGT